>CP095846.1:3380261-3687558 GCA_023100825.1 Nocardioidaceae bacterium SCSIO 66511
CGAGACCTCGGTGATGCCCTCACGGTGCACATCGGCGATCGTCACTCGGGTGTGGAACGCGAGGCTGGCGAGAATCGCCGCCTTGGCCGCCGCGTCGAAGCCTTCGATGTCTGCCGTCGGGTCGGCCTCGGCGTACCCGAGCTCCTGCGCCTTGTCGAGCGCATCGGAGAAGCCGGCGCCGGTCGTCGTCATGGCGTCGAGGACGTAGTTGGTGGTGCCGTTGACGATGCCGAGCACGCGGTTGACGTGGTCACCGACAAGTGAGTCGCGCAACGGACGCACGATCGGGATCGCACCCGCGACCGCGGCCTCGTAGTACAGGTCGCGCTCGGCGGCGGTTGCGGCCTCTGCAAGCGTCTCGCCGTCTTCGGCGAGCAACGCCTTGTTGGCGGTGACGACAGACTTGCCGGCGGCCAGCGCCGCGAGGATGAGCTCGCGCGCAGGCTCGATGCCGCCGATCACCTCGACCACTACGTCGACGTCGTCGCGAGTGACGAGCTCATGCGCGTCAGTCGTCACCAGGCCGGGGTCGAGCTCGACACCGCGCTCGCGGTCGAGGCGGCGTACGGCGACGCCCGCGAGCTCGAGCCGCGCACCAATACGCTGCTCGAGCTCGTCGGCATCGCGCAACAGGATCCGCGCAACGTCGGATCCGACGTTGCCGCACCCGAGAAGCGCTACCCGGAGGACAGGCCGACCATTGTGGGAAGTCACCCCGACAGCCTATCGACGCGACGCTGCCCCGCGACCACCGGTTTGGGATGCGGGACGCGGCCCCGACCTAATGGAAGACGTCCTCCCCGATCGGGACCTTCACATCCCCAGGCAGAGCGTCCGCGGCGAGTTCACACTTCCCGGACGGCACCTCGCAGCGCAGCAGGGAGATCTGCAGGTCTCCCGAGGGGCCCGCATTTTCGCGCAGTCCCATCATCGCAACGGTGTCATCGTCCAGCCATCGGCTCACCAGTAGGTCGTCGTACCCCTGGGCGTCGAAGTCGATCCGCTCGACGGTTCGAGTGTCGTAGACGTGTTCCGTCGCCGGGCCTCCCGCGACGTACGTCGCTCCTGGCGACAGTGAGTGGGCAAACTCGACCGTACGCGGCCTGGTCGCCATCGGGTCGCGGCTGATCACCGTGCCTCGCGGGACGGTTCGATCGAGGTCGTACCCGGCGTCGAGTTGTCGCAGGATCAAGCCGTCTTCGACGTCACCGATGTGGTAGGTCTCGGGTATTCCGCCGCGCAGGCGCGCGACCTCGCCGCTCGTGGCGTCGATCTGTTTCAACTGCCGGCCGTCGGTGACGTACACGTCGGAGCCGTCGACGGCGGCGACTCGGGCGTCATCGGCTCGGCGCGCATCCAGTGGTACCCGAGCCACCTCGGCGCCTGAGGAGGTGTCGAACACGACGGCGTCCTCGGTACCCGAACTGTCGGCGGTCCACGCCACGTACGAACCGGCTTCGTCCGCACGTAGTTTGCCGACCCCGTGATCGAGGGTGCCGACGGCCGAACCGTCGGCGAAGTATGCGGTCCCCTCAGAATCGGTGAACACAAAGCCGTCATCGGTTTGCACGAAGGCCTCGATGTCCTTGCCCACGTCGATCGTCGTATCGCCGTAGTGGATCGTCGACCCGGCCGCGTACGTCACCTTGCGCTCCGCGAAAGCGTCCTGGTGCGAGTATTCCGGAGGGTTAGCCCCCTCAGATGTACCGGCGATTTGTACGGCGCCGACGCCGACTATCGCGCAGATCGCCGCGGCGCCCGCGACGACCAGCGCACCGCGCCGCTTTCGGCGACGGTCACCCGTCTTCATCACGGCCTCGAAGTCGACCATCGGGCGACCGACGTCGTCGGCGCGTTCGCGCAAAGTGTCGCTCAGTAGCTCGGTCATGTTGTCTTCACCTCCGGCTTCGCAGGCACAGCGTCGCGACCGATCCGCATACGCAGGCGGTCCAACCCCCGCGATACCTGACTCTTGGCAGTGCCCTCGGCACAGTTCATGGCTTCGGCAATCTCGCTGTACGTGCAGTCCTCGTAGAAGCGGAGAACGATCGCGGCGCGTTGCTTGCTCGGCAAGATCTGCAGCTCGCCCCACATCCAGGCACGATCGACCACATCGTCACCGTGCGTACTTCCGCCGGACTCCGGCACGTCGTCGCGCGGCTTCTCCGCCGACCAACCCTTACGCCGCCACCACGAGATGGCGGTTCGAGTGAGCGTCTTGCGTGCGTACGCCTCGAGTCGATGCCGGTCGCGCAGCCGAGGCATCGCGACATAGGTCTTTGTCAGCGACTCCTGTAGGAGGTCCTCGGCAAGTTGCCGGTCACCCAGCAACAGATACGCATAACGGAGCAACGCAGCCGAGCGCGCCGAGGCAAACTCAACGAACGCTTCGCGGTCGTCTGCCTTCACAACTCGTCCCTTCCGGCGTGAACCCCGGTGGTCCGCACCTACCCCCTAGAGGCGGTGAGTGCGCAAGAAGGTTGAGTTCAGTAGCCGACGTCGAGCGCGAGCATCTCGTCTTCGGTCTCGCGACGTAGCATCAACCGGGCCTCGCCGTCGCGTACGGCGACGACCGCGGCCTTCGGCACATGGTTGTAGTTGCTCGCCATGGAGCGGCAGTACGCACCGGTGCCCGGCACGGCAATGAGGTCACCGACCGCCAGATCGCCGGGCAGGAACTCGTCTTTGACGATGATGTCGCCCGACTCGCAGTGTTTGCCGACGACGCGCGTGAGCGTTGGTTCGACCTCGGAGCGGCGCGAAGCGAGTGTGCACGAGTAGTCGGCGTCGTACAGCGCGGTACGAATGTTGTCACTCATGCCGCCGTCGACCGATACGTACGTGCGGGTCGCGCCGCCGTCGAGGGCGACCGGCTTGACCGTGCCGACCTCGTAGAGGGTGAACGTCGACGGGCCGGCGATCGCACGACCCGGCTCGATCGACAGCTTCGGCATTGCGACCCCGAGCGCCCCGCACTCGTAGGCGACGATCTCACGCATCCCCGCCGCGAGCTGTGCTGGTGTCGAGGGGTCGTCCTGCGTGGTGTAGGCGATACCGAAGCCGCCGCCGAGGTCGAGCTCGGGCGGGGTGTAGCCGCATTCCTTGATGATCTGCGCGTGCAGCCCGACGACCCGTCGCGCCGCGACCTCGAAGCCGGACGTGTCGAAGATCTGCGAGCCGATGTGCGAGTGCACGCCGCGGAACTCCATGCTCGGCTCGTCGACGATGCGACGGACTGCCTCGAGCGCCTCGCCCTCGGTGATCGAAAGGCCGAACTTCTGGTCCTCGTGCGCGGTCGCGATGTACTCGTGTGTGTGCGCCTCTACTCCGGCGGTCACCCGCACCATGACGCGCGCCGTCACTCCGAGCTCGGTCGCGATCTCGACGATGCGGTCGATCTCGTCGTGCGAGTCGACGATGATCCGGCCGACGCCCGCATCGAGCGCGCGTACGAGCTCACGACGCGACTTGTTATTGCCGTGTAGGCCGATGTCGGCCGCAGGAACACCGGCGCGGAGTGCCACCGCGAGCTCGCCGCCTGTGCAGACGTCGAGACGTAGGCCTTCCTCATGCACCCACCGCGCTGTCGTCGTGCACAGGAACGCCTTGCCCGCGTAGTAGACGTCCCAGCCGACGAACGCCTCGCGGAACGCCCGGGCGCGGCTACGGAAGTCGTGCTCATCGACGACGTAGGTAGGTGTGCCGTACTCGCGTGCGATGTCGAGCATCGAGACGCCGCCTGCAGTGAGTACGCCGTCGACCTTGCGTACCGTCGCCGGCCACAGCTGTGGCACCAACTCGTTGGGATCCTCTGGAAGATCGAGCCACGCCGGCCCGCGTGAGCCGGCCTGGCCGTGCAGGGCTCCTGCCTCATGTGCGCGCATCAGGGGGTCACATCCGCTCGGGTGCGCCGACGCCGATGAGATCGAGGCCGTTGCGGAGTACGACGCGGGTTGCCGCAACGAGCATCAGCCGGGACCGATGCAGCTCGCCGGCCTCCTCATCACCCATCGGCAACACCCGACACTCGTCGTAGAACTTGTGGAACGTCGACGCGGTGTCTTCCAGGTAGCGCGCGATGCGATGCGGCTCGCGCAACTCCGCCGACTTCGCCACCACGCGCGGGAACTCCGCGAGCGCGCGGAGCAGGTCGCCTTCTCGCTCATGGGAGAGCAGCGACGCGTCGAACGTCTCCGCGTCGAAGGACAGGCCCAGGTCTGCGGCATTGCGCAGGATCGACGACAACCTCGCGTGGGCGTACTGCACGTAGAAGACCGGGTTGTCGCTGGCCTGCCGGGTGATCTCGTCGACGTCGAGCGTCAGCGGAGAGTCGGTCGGATAACGAATGAGCGAGTAGCGCAACGAGTCGACGCCGATCAGTTCGACGAGCTCCTGCAGCGTGACCAAGGTGCCCGCCCGCTTGGACAGCTTGAGCTCCTGGCCGTCCTGGAGAATCTTGACCAACTGGCCGATCAGCACCTGCAGATTGCGATCCGGTTCGTCGCCGGCGCATGCGGCCATCGCCTTGAGCCGACCGACATAGCCGTGGTGGTCGGCCCCGAGCAGGTAGATGCACAGGTCGAAGCCGCGCTCGCGCTTGTTGACGTAGTACGCCGTGTCGGAGGCGAAGTAGGTGTAGCTGCCGTTGCTCCGGACGAGTACGCGGTCCTTGTCGTCTCCAAAGTCGGATGTGCGCATCCACTGTGCGCCGTCGGCCTCGAAGACATGACCGTGTTGCTTGAGCACATCGAGGCCGTGCTCGACCGCTCCCGAGTCGTGCAGGCTGCGCTCGGAGAACCACACGTCGAAATGCGTACGGAAGTCATCAAGCTGCTCACGCTGCTCGGTCAGCTGACGCTCGTACCCGGCCTCTCGGAACGCCACGAGCTGCTCATCGCGTGGCAGAGCGGTGATCGCCGGGTCGGCGTCCACGATCTCCTGCGCCAGCTCCGCGATGTACGCACCGTGGTATCCGTCCTCAGGCGTCGGCTCGCCGTGCACCGAAGCCATCAGCGATGCGCCGAAGTTGTCCATCTGGGCGCCGCGATCGTTGGTGTAGAACTCACGTGTCACCTTCGCGCCCGCCGCGATCAGCACCCGAGCCATCGCGTCGCCCACGGCGGCCCACCGGGTGTGGCCGATGTGCAGCGGTCCGGTCGGATTGGCCGAGATGAACTCCAGGTTGATCGTGGCACCAGCCATCGCGTCACTTCGGCCGTACGCCTCGGCGGCGGCGACGACCTGCGCAGCCACCTCGCCCTGCGCGCTCGCCTCGACGCGAAGATTCAAGAACCCCGGACCGGCCACCTCCGCAGAGGCGACTCCATCGGCAGAGACGAGCTCGCCGGCAAGCAGCTGGGCGAAGTCGCGGGGGTTCTGACCGGCCCGCTTGGCGAGCTGGAGAGCGACGTTGGTCGCGTAGTCGCCGTGCTCACGCTGTTTGGGTCGCTCGACACGTACGCCCGACGGCACACCGTCGGGCAAGGCGATGTCTCCGCGCTCGACGAGCGCGGACAGGGCAGACACGATCACATCGGACAACTGCTCGGGGGTCACCGACCTAGCCTATCGGCGCGCCTCACCCGCGTCGCCACTGGTTTACTCAGTCGAGCAGCGACTGGATCGTCTCCACCAGGCGATCAGGGTCGAACGGCTTCACCACGTACGCGTCGGCGCCCGCCGCCCAACCGCGCCGGATGTCGACCGACTGTGCCTGCGTCGTGACCATCACGATCGGCACCTGCGCCGTCGATTCGCGGGCACGCAGCGCCTCGACTGTCTCGTAACCGTTGAGCTCCGGCATCACCACGTCGACGGTGATCAGATCGGGCGCGACGTCATCGACCATCGCGAGACACTCGCCACCGTCGCAAGCCTCCTCGACCCGAAAGCCCTCCAACTCCAGATTCGTACGAATCAGCAGCCGAATCGAGGCCGTGTCGTCAACGACGAGCACGGTGCGCTGAGCCGCCATGCGCACCACAGTAGTGGGGTGCGAGTCGCGCGCACGCATTACGGTAGGCTTCGACAGCGCCCGATGAGCCCCCGTAGCTCAGGGGATAGAGCACCGCCCTCCGGAGGCGGGTGCGCAGGTTCGAATCCTGCCGGGGGCGCCCACCAGACATCCGCGCGCAGAGCACCGCGCTCTACCAAACGGCGGCGGCCTTGTTCCCGTCCGCTGCCGTTCGACCGACGGTTGCATGATTGAGGCGATCGGCGATGGCCTGGTAGCCGAGCCGTTCGTTGACGCGCCAGCCGAAGACCTGCCGCACCGTTTCAGCTTGTGCTGCGCGCGGCTCAAGGCGGCTCTTCTTGATGCCCTTGGCTCGCTTCGCGGGGACCGGATGCGGCACCGTGCTTGCGCTACAGCGGGCGGGTTGGACATCCCAGATCGGGCATCCCGTCGGATCGCCGCGTACAGGTCGACCCCTCAGTGTTCGCTGCTGAAGAACCGTAGCAACAGCGGGCCGACGGTCTGTGGGTCGACGACGTGATCCGACGCCTCAAGGGTCTCCCGTTGCGCGTGGGGTAGTAGGTCTGCAAGCTCGTCGGCTGCGCGGTCGAAGAAGTCCGAGGGCAGGCCTGCCATGTAGGGGACCGTGATCGGTCCTCCGGTGGTGACCAGGGCCGGTTGGGTGACCGTTGCCAGTCGATCGGTCGGCAGTTGGTAGCGGTTGAGGAAGACGCTGTCGTGAACCAGCGTGGGCGCGAGGGCGACCGAATACGCCCAATGCGCCGTCTGCTTGCCTGCCGCTTTCCTGGCCGCGATGTTGTCGTCGGAGGCACCGGTCATGCGCATGAACAGTTCGAGAACCTCCTCGTCTCGCCCGGCGTCGAAGGCGCGTCGGGTGTCCGCGACGTACTCCTCGAATCGCGGGCGGATGTCGTCCCCGACCGCGTAGGGCACCTCCCACACGGCGATCGTGTCGATAGCTGACCCGGCCGCGGCGGCTTCCACCACCAGCGCGCCGCCAGAGGACGCCCCGAACAGGTGTGCCGAGCCGCCCGCCTCCGCGATCAACGCATCCAGATCCTCGATCTCCCTTTCCACGGCGTACGGCTCGGTGAAGCCGCTCGCGCCGCGTCCCCGACGGGCATAGTTGTAGACCGTGAAGTGCTCGGCGAGAGCAGGTACCAGAGGAGTGTTCTCGGCTCCGTCGTCCAGTGCGCCGCCTACCAGGACGACGGCCGGGCCGCTTCCTTCCCTGTCGTAGGCGATGGTGGTGCCATCGTTTGATGTCACGCGAAAGGCCATCTCGTTCATCTCACATCTCCATTCGAGAGGTTTGTCTCAGCGCCTGAGCAGCGTGCTGACGACGGCCTCGGTGCGTGACCACCGCACCCTTGCGATCACGGCCGCCACGACGAGAAGGACGAGCGGTAGCCAAGGGCTCTGCTCGAGCACGAACTGATCGGTGATGACAGCACCGGCCAGCAATGCCGCCAACCCGAGACTGGCCAGGCCCACCAGAGCCGGGATCAGAAGTCCAACCCCTCCCGCGACCTCCAGCGCTCCGACCAGGTACCGGAGCCACTGGCCAGCCCCGATGTCGGCGAACATGTCCACCATGACGGGGTCGCCGGCGAGCTTCGAGATTCCGCCGCCGGCGATTATCGCCGCGAGCACGACTTGCAGAATCCAGACCCCGATGCTGCTCGCCCGCCCGGGCGCAACGGTTTCCGAGTGGTTCTTGGGGATGGTGCTCATTCGGCTCTCCTTGTCGTGTCCGGACCTGGTACCGGTGATGGCGTTGGCCGAGTGGGCCGGGTTGTCGGAGTTGATCTCATCCAAGTGCTCGCGGGTGTTGCGAACGGATTGATTGGGCGCTAATCAAGTTTGAATACTTGCCAAGAGTGCATGGAGAGGAAACGACTTGTCAAGTTTGACTAGAAGCGCATCTTGAGGGGATCGGGGACCGTTCGCCACGAACCCGGATCATCGGCCATGGTGTAGGCGCCCTCAGACAGTCGTTTGCTCAGGCTCTTCGCCCACTCCAGTTCGGTGCGTGCGTGTCCCGCCCACAGTTCGGCCTGATCGCGGATGTGCTCGGGGGTGTCCCGATTGGGGTTCTCCCGCCACTTGGCCTGCTCTACGAGCTCCGCTTCCAGGCGCGCGACCCGCTCGTTAACGTGCGCGATGGCATCTGTCCTGGTCAGCATGGGCAACATGGCGATGGACGCGTTGAGCATGTCCGGGTCGTGGGTGCGCCGCAGACCGTCGCGGACCAGTTCGGCTACCTCGTCACGTCCCCGAGCTGTCGCGCGGTACAGAACGCGCTCGGGCCCGGAGTTGCCCGGCTCGGCATGTTCGGTGAGGAGGCCATCAGCCGCCGCCTTCTTCAGTGCGTGATAAATCGAGCCGGGCTTGATCTTGGCCCAATTCTCCGCACGCCAGGTCTGCAGCAGTTCGGACCGCACCTGGTAGCCATGCGCGCCGCCGGAAAGGTGCACAATACCGAGTACCAGGAGCTTCGTCGCCGACACGCGCCCACCTCCGCTCAATCTGCTCGGACTCGCTCCGCTTGCGCGCCCGCCAGGGTGATGCCCACTCTCACCAACACTAGGTTGCCCTCCTGATCCGGGTGGTGTCAGCACTGACGTACGAACCGTGCCGGTGGAGACCTCCAAAGCCATGGCTTGGACGAACTGGCGAGCCCTGGAGTGATCTCGACCTTGCCATCAGTAGGTCCACGACGCAGGTATTCGATCGACTCGGTGCCGAGTTGACCGAGGGTTGCCGCACTGTGGGTCGTCATCAGTATCTGGTGTCCTCGACGACCCGAAACGTCCGGCCCTCGTGGGCCTCGGCCGAGATGGTGGCTCCACGGGGCCAGGAGCCGGTTCAGGGCTTGGGATGGTTCTCAAGGGAGTTCGACAGGGGCGTCCTACCCGAGTTCAGCCGGAAGTCTTACCCGAGGCGCTGTGCGGTCGGTATGGATCGCACGGTGATAGACAAAGTCCCGTGCGCATAGCGATCTTCACCGGGTCATCGGACGGACAGCCTGCTCATCGACTCGCCGCCGCAACGCTCGGCACCAGCCTCGCCGAGGCCGATGTCGGCGTCGTCTACGGAGGCGCACACGTCGGTCTGATGGGAGTGGTGGCCGATGCCGCGCTCGCTGCCGGCGGCGAGGTGTTCGGGGTTATCCCACAGCAGCTGGTCGACTGGGAGGTAGCGCACCGTGGCCTGACCCGGCTCGAGACGGTCGCCACCATGCACGAGCGCAAGGCCCGAATGGCCGACCTCGCCGATGCCTTCGTGGCTCTGCCCGGCGGCGCGGGCACCCTCGAGGAACTGTTCGAGGTGTTCACCTGGGGCCAGCTCGGGCTCCACACCAAACCGACCGCGTTGTACGACGTCGACGGGTTCTACGCACCGCTTCTCACCCAACTACGCCAGATGGTCGAACAGGGCTATCTTCGCGAGCAGTACCTCGATGCGCTCGGCACCGTGCGCGACCCGACCGAACTCCTCGCGTTCGTCACGGAGTACGAACACCCACGCAGAAAGTGGGCGAGTGCCGCGGAGAGCTGACTCCGCGTCACTCGCCCACCTACAGGCGTACTCCCCCACTCAGGCCAGGTCGGACAGCACCTTGTCGAGAGCAGTCAGCGCCACGCCGAGCTCGTCACGCGAGATCGACAGCGCCGGGCGGAAGCGTACGGCCCGCTCACCGCTCGGCAGCGCGAGTACGTGCTGCTCGGCGAGGCCGCTCAGCACGGCACCGCGCTGGTCGCCGTCGGGAAGATCGAAGGCAACCATCAGGCCGCGGCCGCGTACGTTGCTGACCGCCGCATGGCGCTCGGCGAGGTCGCGCAGCTGGCCGACCAGCCACTCGCCCGTCTCCGCCGCCTGCGTGATGTAGTCGCGCGCCTCGATGATCTCCAACAGCCGGCGGGCGCGGACCATGTCGACCAGGCCGCCGCCCCAGGTGGAGTTGATCCGACCCGAGACGTGGAAGACGTTGTCGGCCACGTCGTCGACGCGGCGGCCGGCCATGATGCCGCCGACCTGCACCTTCTTCGAGAACGCGACGACATCCGGCTCGAGACCGAGCTGCTGGTACGCCCACGGCGCGCCGGTGAAACCTGCGCCCGTCTGCACCTCGTCGACGATGAACAGTGCGTCGAACTCGTGGCACAGTGCCTGCATCGCCTGCAGGAACTCGGGGCGCATGTGGTTGTCGCCGCCCTCGCCCTGGATCGGCTCGGCGATGAAGCACGCGATGTCGTGCGGGTTGGCCTCGAACGCAGCGCGAGCCTGCGCGAGCGAGCGCGCCTCGGCGGCTTCGACCTCGGCCAGGTGCTCCTCGAGCGGGAAGGTGATCGCGGGTACGTCGATGCGCGGCCAGTCGAACTTCGCGAACCGGTCGGTCTTGTTCGGGTCGGTGTTGGTGAGCGACATCGTGTAGCCCGTGCGCCCATGGAACGCCCGAGTCAGGTGCAGCACCTTCATGCCGAGGTCACGGGAGCGTCCCGCCGCCTCGTTCTGACGGCTCTTCCAGTCGAACGCCACCTTGAGTGCGTTCTCGACGGCGAGCCCGCCACCCTCGACGAAGAACAGGTACGGCAGTGCGTCATCGCCGAGCACACGCTCGAACGTCTCCACGAACTCGGCGAGCTCGGAGCTGTAGATATCGGAGTTCGCAGGCTTGTTGGCCGCGATCTTGGCCAGCTCGGACATGAACTCGGCGTCCTCGACGATCTCGGGCGGGTTGCAGCCGAGCGGCGAGGAGGCGAAGAAGGTGTACAGGTCGAGGAAGCGCTCGCCGCTCGCCGCATCGACGAGCCACGACCCCTGCGAGGCGACCGGATCGAGCACCAACCGGAACCCGTCGGTCAGCATGTGCCGCGACAGGCTTTCGCGCACCTCGGCCGGCGCCACCCGGGTCGACACCAAGGGCGAACCCACTACAGATTCTGCGGTCATGCTCATCTCCTCACAAATATCATCCGGTCATTACGGCGGTCATGCCGCCGTTATTCCAGCATAACGAGGAAATGGCGCGTCGTCAGGCCCTGCTGGTCGGCACGCCTCGACCGGACGCGCAAGACTTGAAGCGCGCCACATCTCGAAGGAGCACGCTCGTGAGACTCGCCCCGAACCTCTACCGCGTCGGCAACGACATCGTCGCCGCGTACCTCGTCGACACCCCGGACGGCATCACGATCATCGACGCCGGTCTGCCCGGTCACTGGCACGACCTGCAGCGGGCGCTCGCCGAGCTCAACAAGACGGCGTCCGACATCGCCGGCCTGGTGCTGACCCACGGCGACAGCGACCACATCGGGTTCGCCGAGCGATTGCGCCGCGAGTCCGGCGTGCCCGTCCATGTGCATGCGGCCGACGCACAGCGCGCGCGTACCGGTGAGAAGCCGAAGGTACCGACACCGCCGATGCGACTCGGTGCGACCGCCACCTTCCTCGCGTACGCAGTCCGCAAGAGCGGCCTGCGTACCAAGTACGTACGCGAGGTGGCGGAGATGCACGACGGCGATGTGCTGGACCTGCCCGGCTCCCCGGAGATCATCGGGCTGCCGGGGCACTCCCCCGGCAGCGTCGCCGTGCACGTACCCGCCGCGGACGCGGTGTTCGTCGGCGACGCGCTGACGACCCGCCACGTGCTGACCGGCGAATCGGGGCCGCAACCTGCGCCGTTCACCGACGACCCGGCCGCCGCTCTGACATCGCTCGACCGGCTGACGAACATCGAGGCGTCGTGGGTCCTTCCCGGACACGGCACGCCTTGGCACGGCTCACCGGCAGACGCGGTGAGCGCCGTACGGGCGGCAGCGGATCGCTGAGTGTTGCCTCAGGCAGCGATTCGGTCCAGCCTTGCCAGCTCGTCCTCGGGTATGCGCAGCCCTGCACCCGCAACGTTCTCTCGCAGATGCTCGACCGACGACGTACCGGGAATGAGCAGGATGTTGGGCGAGCGCTGGAGCAACCAGGCGAGAGCGACCGACATCGGCGACGCCCCGAGACGACCAGCAACCGCGTTCAGCTCCTCCGACTGCAGAGGTGAGAAGCCCCCGAGCGGGAAGTACGGCACGTACGCGATGCCCTGTGCCGCCAGCGAGTCGATCAGGTCGTCGTCATCGCGGTTCGCGATGTTGTAGAGGTTCTGTACGCAGACGATCGGCGCGATCGCCTGTGCCTCGGCGATCTGTTCTGCGGACACCGTCGACACGCCGAGGTGACGCACGAGACCCTCGCGCTGCAGTTCGGCGAGAGCAGTGAACGGCTTCTCGATCGAGCCGGGGGTCGGCCGGTCGAACGCACCGACCCGCAGGTTGACGACGTCGAGGGCGTCCAGGCCGAGGCGCTCCAGGTTGTCGTACACCGCCTGGCGCAGCTGCTCCGGAGCGAGCGCCTGCGGCCAGCCACCCTCGGCGTCGCGGAGTGCACCGATCTTCGTGACGATGTGCAGGGAGTCCGGGTACGGGTGCAATGCCTCGCGGATGATCTCGTTGGTGACGTACGGCCCGTAATAGTCGCTGGTGTCGATATGGGTGATGCCGAGCTGCACCGCCTCGCGGAGCACCGCGACCGCGGCGTCGCGGTCTGCTGGTGGGCCGAAGACGTGGGGGCCGGCGAGCTGCATCGCGCCGTATCCCATGCGAGTGACGGTGAGTCCCTCGGCGAGCGTGAAGGTACCGCCCGGGACGCTGTTGTCGGTCACTGAGTTGCTCCTTGTCGTCGTACGAGCACGTGCCGTGGAAGGCAACGACGACGCGCAGCAGAATCATTCCGCGGCGCCGCGCGGCGGCCGGCGTGTTGCTGCGAGATCGCCGCCCGAAACGACCCCGGCGAACGTGTGCCGCGTCACCCGATCCCGAGTGCGGTTGCCTGGAGTCAGGGGATAGCCTGGAGCAGGAACTTCTCCCAGCCACAGACCAGCGGAAGAGGCGATCGAGGCCGTGGCCGAGTCCTCGCACGATACATCTCAACAAGAGTTCGGTAGCAACGAATGGCTCGTGGAGCAGATGCGCGAGCAGTACAAAACCGATCCGGCCGCCGTCGACCCGGCGTGGCGCGCGTTCTTCGAGGGCAGTGCCGACTCGAACGGCACCCGTCCGGGCACGACCACGCAGTCGAAGCCCTCGACCCCGAGCTCGCCGCCGAAGCCCGTCGCCAACCGCCCTGACCCCGGCGCCGACGCGACCGCAAGCAAGCCCACCGAGAAGCCGCAGCCCGCAACCCGCGTCACCGGGCGGCCGCAGGCAACGCCGACACCCGCCTCCGCCGATGAGAAGCCCGGCGCCGGCGAGGTCGAGCAGGTACGCCTGCGCGGAGCCGCCGCGCGTACCGCGACCAACATGGACGCCAGCCTCGAGGTGCCAACCGCGACCAGCGTGCGGTCGGTCCCGGTCAAACTGCTGATCGACAACCGCATCGTGATCAACAACCACCTCGCTCGCGCCCGCGGCGGCAAGGTGTCGTTCACCCACCTCATCGGCTACGCCCTGGTCAAGGCGCTGCACCAGATGCCGGAGATGAACTACGGCTACGACGTCGTCGACGGCAAGCCGACCCTGCTGCGCCCCGAGCACGTCAACCTCGGTCTCGCGATCGACCTGGTCAAGTCCGACGGCACCCGCCAGCTCGTCGTACCGTCCATCAAGGCCGCCGAGACGATGGGCTTCGCGGAGTTCTGGAGCGCGTACGAGCAGATCATCCGCAAGGCGCGTGACAACAAGCTCACCGTCGACGACTTCATGGGCACCACCGTCAGCCTGACCAACCCCGGCACGATCGGCACCAACCACTCGGTGCCGAGGCTGATGAAGGGCCAAGGCTGCATCGTCGGCGTCGGCTCGATGGACTACCCGCCGGAGTTCCAGGGTGCATCCGAGCACACCATCAACCAGATGGCCGTCTCGAAGATGATGACGCTCACCTCGACGTACGACCACCGCGTCATCCAGGGCGCGCAGTCCGGCGAGTTCCTGCGCCGCCTGCACAACATCCTGCTCGGCGAGGACGGCTTCTACGACGAGATCTTCGCCGCGCTTCGCATTCCGTACGAGCCCATCCGCTGGGCGCAGGACATCGCGGTCAACCACGACGACGAGGTGCACAAGCAGGCGCGCGTCCTCGAGCTGATCCACGCGTTCCGGGTGCGCGGTCACATGATGGCCGACACCGATCCGCTGGAGTACCGCCAGCGCAGCCACCCCGACCTCGACACCGCCACGCACGATCTGACGCTGTGGGACCTCGAGCGCGAGTTCGCCACCGGCTCGTTCGGTGGTGGCCGCCGGTTCATGAAGCTGCGCGACATCCTCGGCATCCTGCGCGACTCGTACTGTCGCACGATCGGCATCGAGTACATGCACATCCAAGACCCCGACCAGCGCCGCTGGATCCAGGAGCGGGTCGAGCAGCCGCATCAGAAGCCGCCGCGCGAGGAGCAGCTGCGCATCCTGCACAAGCTGAACCAAGCCGAGGCGTTCGAGACGTTCCTGCAGACCAAGTTCGTCGGGCAGAAGCGCTTCAGCCTCGAGGGCGGCGAGACCACCATCCCGGTGCTCGACGAGATCGTCGATGCCGCCGCCCAGTCGAGCCTCGACGAGGTCACGATCGGCATGGCGCACCGCGGCCGGCTGAACGTCCTGGTCAACATTGTCGGCAAGTCCGTCGGGCAGATCTTCCGTGAGTTCGAGGGCAATATCGACCCGCGTACGGTGCAGGGCTCGGGCGATGTGAAGTACCACCTCGGCGCCGAGGGTGAGTTCGTCGGGCAGGAGGGCGACACGATCAAGGTGTCGGTCGCCGCCAACCCGTCGCACCTCGAGACGGTCGACCCGGTGCTGGAGGGCATCGCCCGCGCCAAGCAGGACCTCCTGAACCGCGGCGCCGAGTACCCCGTGATGCCGGTCCTCGTGCACGGCGACGCAGCCTTCGCCGGTCAGGGAGTCGTCGCCGAGACGCTCAACCTGTCGCAGCTGCGGGGCTACCGTACGGGCGGCACCGTGCACGTCATCGTGAACAACCAGGTCGGCTTCACCACATCGCCCGCCTCGTCGCGTTCGTCGCTGTACTGCACCGACGTCGCACGCATGGTGCAGGCGCCGATCTTCCACGTCAACAGCGACGACCCCGAGGCATGCATCCGCGTTGCCCGGCTGGCGTTCGAGTACCGCCAAGCCTTCAACAAGGACGTCGTGATCGACTTGCTCTGCTACCGCCGGCGCGGTCACAACGAGGGCGACGATCCGAGCTTCACCCAGCCGTTGATGTACGACATCATCAACAGCAAGCGCTCGGTGCGTAAGCGCTACACCGAGGCGCTGGTCGGCCGCGGCGACATCACGATGGAAGACGCCGAGTCGGCGCTGAACGACTACCAGAAGCAGCTCGAGCGGGTGTTCACCGAGGTACGCGAGGCGACCTCGAGCCCAGCCGGCTACGAGACGCGGCCCGACTACCCGGAGAAGCCGGAGGCACCGGGCGGCGGTCCGGAGTCGGCAGTCACGGCCGACACCCTCAAGACGATCGCCAACGCGTACACCAACGCGCCCGAGGGCTTCACGGTGCACCCGAAGGTCCTACCTCAGCTCAATCGTCGCGCCGCGGCGATGGAGCAAGGTCCGATCGACTGGGCGACCGGCGAAATCCTCGCGCTCGGCGGGCTGCTGCTCGACGGCCGACCCGTCCGGCTCGCGGGCCAGGACTCCCGGCGAGGCACCTTCGTACAACGTTTCGCGACGCTCATCGACCGCAACAACGCCAGCGAGTGGACACCGCTGTCGAACCTCTCCGAGGATCAGGCGCCGTTCTACATCTACGACTCGCTGCTCTCGGAGTACGCCGCCCTCGGGTTCGAGTACGGCTACTCGGTCGCACGCCCCGAGGCGCTGACGATCTGGGAGGCGCAGTTCGGCGACTTCGTCAACGGTGCACAGACCATCATCGACGAGTACATCAGCGCCAGCGAAGCCAAGTGGAACCAGAAGTCCGGCGTCGTGCTGCTGCTCCCGCACGGATACGAAGGCCAAGGCCCCGACCATTCGTCCGCGCGGATCGAGCGGTTCCTGGAGCTCGCGGCCAACGACCAGTTCACCGTCGCTCAACCGTCGACTCCGGCGTCGTACTTCCACCTGCTGCGGCAGCAGAACCTCCGCAGCCAGCACCGGCCGCTGATCGTCTTCACACCGAAGCAGCTGCTGCGCCGCAAGGAAGCCGTCTCGATGCCCGATGACTTCACCTCGGGCACGTTCGAGCCGGTGCTCGGCGACGCCGATGTACGCCCCGAGAACGTCGATCGGATGATCCTCTGCTCGGGCCGGGTCTACTACGACCTCAAGGCCGAGCGGGCCTCACGCGAGGGCGATGACCCCCGCACCGCGATCGTGCGCGTCGAGCGGCTGTACCCCCGTCCTGCCGCCGAGATCC
The DNA here is from genome assembly GCA_023100825.1 of Nocardioidaceae bacterium SCSIO 66511. NCBI lineage: Bacteria > Bacillati > Actinomycetota > Actinomycetes > Propionibacteriales > Nocardioidaceae > Nocardioidaceae bacterium SCSIO 66511. The sequence continues at coordinate 3,396,661 of CP095846.1, forward strand.
AGGCCGAGCTGGCGAAGTACCCCAACCTCGCCGAGGTGCGCTGGGTGCAGGACGAGCCGGCGAACCAGGGGCCGTGGCCGCATATGGCACTGCATCTGACCGCCTCACTGAACGGTCTGCCGTTCTACCGGGTGTCACGACCGGAGTCGTCGTCCCCGGCGGTCGGTCAGCACTCCCGTCACGTCGAGGAGCAGAAGACGCTGCTGCAGCAGGCATTCGCCTAGCCGACTAATCTTGGGTGGTGCCCAACGAGCAGGATGACCCGCGCGACCCCATTGCCGAGGCACGCCGGCAATGGGTTTCGCACGGATGGGGCGACGTCGCCGCCGGCATGGCCGCAGTGACCTCGGTGATGCGCGCACAGCAGATCATTCTGGCCCGCGTACACGAGGTGCTCAAACCGTTCGACCTGACGTTCGCACGGTACGAACTCCTCGCCCTGCTGTCGTTCACCCGCAAGGGCGCATTGCCGATGTCGCGGGCGAGCTCCTTGCTACAGGTGCACCCGACCAGTGTCACGAACGCCGTCGACCGGTTGGAGTCGGCCGGACTCGTCCGCCGCCTACCGCATCCCGACGACCGACGGGGTGTGCTCGTCGAGATAACCGACGCCGGGAGGCAGAAGGCGCAAGCGGCGACGGGTGAGCTGAACGCCAAGGTCTTCGCCGAGCCCGGCCTCGAACCCGCCGACGTCGACACCCTCATCGCGGTCCTGACCAACCTCCGCAGCCACGCCGGCGACTTCGACTGAGCGCCGGTACGCGCGGCTCCCGATCAGAATCCGGCGTAGTTGAACGGCGCCGGATCCTGCCGGAACATCCGGTCGAGCTGTCGTACGGCACCGTCGGAGTGCTCGCGAATTCGCCCGCCGGCCGCGAGCGCGTACGGTGCCACTCCACCGAGGTACAGCGAACCGAGCACACCAATGTCGAGTGTGACGTCGGGCCGCGCGTTCGTCGCGGACACCGATGCTCCGTCATAGGTCGCATCGAGCTCCCAGCGCCCGGTGTTGTGCTCGAGAAGCTCGTCGCGGACCTCGAGTACGAGCCGGCCCTCAGCGGCATAGCTGCGCAGCCGCAGAGCCGTCGGCAGGTCGAGCACACGCAACCACAGGTTGTCGGCCGATCGGGTGACGCGCAGGGCCCGTGGGTTGGTCAGCATCCAGCGCAGTGGGTCGTCGACCGGACGGTGCGGCGCGCTGATCCGCTTGGTGAGATCGAGATCGAGCAACAGGCGCCACAGCGCGTCGTACGCCTCCGGAGTAGCGGCCTCACAGGCGTTGACCACGGCCGTACCCGCGTCGGCGGCGTGCGGTGACCACGGAATCCGGTAGTTCGCGATGCCGTCGACCACTCCGGCGGCATTACGATGCAGGACGTAGTACGTCGCGCCGTCCGTACCCGAGGCTTCGTCGGTCAGCGACTCCCACCGTCGCGGATACGCGCTCACCTCGCCGATCCGATCCGCGCGGATTCGCTCGTGCAGGCCGGGCCATTCGGCCTTCACCTCGTCGGCACCGACCAACGCGAGGCGATCCATCGCCTCCGGATCGGGTGGCTTCGTGAACGCCACCTGGTGCCGCTCGGCCTCCCAACGCACATGGAACGTCGCCGGAGAGAACCCGTAGCGACCGTAGATCGACCCCTCGCTCGCGCTCAGGCCCGCGAGCGGTTCACCGCGCTCACACGCGTCCTCCAGCATCGCCGTCATCAGCCGGCGCAACAGTCCACGCCGCCGATGGGTCGGCGCCACGGCAGTCGACGTCACCGAGCCCATCGGTACGGGCCCGGCACCCGGCACCGTGACCTCGAGGGACAGCATCGCCGAACCCCCGACCGGCCGGTCGCCGACGAAGGCACCTACCGGCCGGAACCAAGGCTCCCCGACGTCGCCGCTCTCGATGACGAGCGACTCGTGGGTACGCGGAGCCGCCCGCGGCGGCAGCGGCCCCTCGCCGCCGTGCCAGACGGCGGGGTACGGCTCCCAATGTGGCAGTCCGTTCGCGTACGGCATGAGCCGGAAGTACTCGACCGCCTCGCGCCTGGTGACCGGACGAATCTCGACGTCCTCCGCCCGCGCGCCCCTCACGACTGCCCCTCCCCTCGGCGGCGACGACGCGCAGACTTCAGCTCGTGTACGAACGGCTGCGTGGGAGTCACCTCGCCGAGATGTGCGAGCTTCTCCGGATTGGTGATCGCCCGTACCGTCTGCACTCCACCGTCCAGGATGTCGAGTGCGATGACAGTGACGATCCGACCATCTCGGTCACGCAGCATTCCGCCGGGCTGACCGTTGATTGTGACGACATCGAGGGTTCCACCGGCCTCGGCGACGTCGGCGAGCGCCGATGCCGCAACACGCGAGACGTTGTCTGCTCCGGCGACGACGTGCGGCAGGTTGGGCGCGCGGCCACCGCTGTCGCCGGTGAGCTGGGCGTCATCGGTCAGCAGCCGGCGCAGACCGTCGACATCGCCCGCGCGGAGCGCATCGAAGAAGTGCTCGGCGAGCTCGTCACGCTGAGAACGGTCTGCAGTGAACCGGGTACGCGCGGTCTGCATGTGCCTTCGCGCGCGAGCGACCAGCTGGCGACATGCGGCGTCTTCGCGTTCGAGCAGCGTGGCGATCTCCGCGTAGTCGTACGCGAACACCTCACGCAGCACATAGGCCGCGCGTTCGAGCGGGCTGAGACGTTCGAGCAGCAGCAGTGCGGCCATCGACAGCGAATCAGCGAGCTCGGCCGACCGCTGGGGATCCTGGTACGGATCCTCCAGCAGCGGCTCGGGCATCCAGTCGCCCACGTACGCCTCGCGGCGCACTCGCGCGGACTTCAGGGTGTTGATCGCCGTTCTCGTCACCACCGTTGACAGGAACGCCTTGGCGGAACGGACCTGCGGCTCCTGCTCGAACGTCAGCCACGCGTCCTGGACGACGTCCTCGGCATCGCTGACACTACTGAGGATTCGGTACGCGATGGAGAAGAGAAGCGGCCGCAGCTCCTCGAACTCCACCGCGCGTTGCTCCGCGGTCGTACTCATCCGATGAATGGCTCTGCGTCGAAGCGGCCCCAGACCACGAATACCGTCATGGCAACGAACAGTAGGTCACCGGCGATCATCTTCGCAGGTTCATTTCGCAGCAGTCGGGTTGTCGTGGCACCGGCCATGTAGAGCCCCATCCCGAGTGCGGCGAACGGCACCAGAATCGGTGCGATGCTGACCGCCGCAGGTAGGACGAGACCGACACCGCCGGTGACCTCGATGGCTCCGATGGACTTGAACGCGGCCGGGCTGAACTGGTCTGCCCATCGGCTGGAGCCGTGTCCGATCTCCGCGTAGCGATCTTTCGGCGTCACGAGCTTTATCAGGCCGCCGGCAATGAAACCGAAGGCCAGAACGCTGGCGACGATCCAAAGCGCGAGATGCATGGATTCTCCATTTCTCTTGATCAGTTGGTGTTGTGCCCTCTGAGTCAAGACAGCCCGCCGCGTTGTGACATCGCTGCACGATCCGTTTACCGAACCCGTGGGTTTCAAATAGTAGGAAGTCCTACTATCATCGCCAGCGCGGGCAGCCGTCCGCCGACCGCGCCGTACGTACCCGAAGATCCGAGGAGCCATGACCGAACACGACATTCGCGAACAGATGCTGATCGACGGCGAGTGGGTCGACGCAGTCGACGGCCGTGTCATCGAGATCGAGTCACCACGCGACCACGCGATCATCGGCCAGGTGCCCCGCGGAGGCGAGGCAGACGTCGACAAGGCGGTACGCGCCGCTCGCGCCGCCCAACCCGCCTGGCGCGCGACGCCGCCTCGCGAGCGCGGCGACGCCTTCCGCCGCATCGCCGACGCACTGGAGCCGGAGCTCGAGCAGATCGCCCGACTGTCCGCACTCGAGAACGGCAACGCCGTTCGTACCCAGACCCGCGGTGAGGCGTCCTTCGTCGTCGACGCGTTCCGCTACTTCAGCGGCCTTGCCGCCGAGGCAAAGGGCGAAACCCAGCCGCGTGGCGATCTGATCCTCGACTACACCCGTCGCGAGCCGCTCGGCGTCGTCGGCGCCATCGTGCCGTGGAACGCACCGCTGATGCTCTCTTCGCTGAAGATCGCGCCGGCCATCACGATGGGCAACACGCTCGTACTCAAGCTGGCAGAGGACGCCCCACTCGCCATCCTCGCGGTCGTACGCAAGTGCCAGGAGCAGCTGCCTCCCGGCGTGCTCAACGTCGTCACCGGCTACGGCACCGAGGCCGGCGAGGCGCTCAGCCACCACCCTGGCGTCGACAAGCTGTCGTTCACCGGCTCGACTGCGGTCGGTAAGCGGGTCATGGAGGTCGCCTCCGAGCGCGTCGTGCCCGTCTCCCTCGAGCTGGGCGGCAAGAGCCCCCAGGTGGTCTTCCCCGACGCCGACGAGGACTGGGTGGTCGACGGCACCATCGCCGGTGTCCGGTTCTTCCGCCAGGGCCAATCGTGTACGGCCGGCTCGCGGCTCTTCCTGCACGAGTCGATCTTCGACAGCTTCGTCGACAAGCTCAGCGAGAAGCTGTCGAAGCTCGTCGTCGGCGACCCGCTCGACGAAGCGACCGACATGGGCGCGATCGTCAACACCAAACAGTTCGACAAGGTCTGTGACTACATCGCCGACGGCCAGAGCCAGCGCGGCGCGCGCATCACGATCGGCGGCGTACCTCCCAAGGACGGTCCGCTGTCGGGTGGCAACTACGTGCAGCCCACCGTCATCGCGGGCGTCGAGAACGACTGGCGCGTCGCGCGCGAGGAGATCTTCGGGCCGGTCGTCGTCGCGATCCCGTGGAAGGACGAGGACGACGTCATCGCGATGGCCAACGACACCCACTACGGACTGGCCGGCTTCGTCTGGTCACACGACATGGGAGCGGCACTGCGTACGGCACACCGCCTCGACGCCGGCTGGGTTCAGGTGAACCAGGGCGGCGGTCAGGTCCTCGGCCAGTCGTACGGCGGGTTCAAGCAGTCGGGCATCGGCCGCGAGTTCTCCCTCGAGGGCATGCTGGACAGCTTCACGCAGCGCAAGCAGGTGTCGGTCAACCTTGCCCACTGACATCTACGGACTCACCGAGGAGCAGGCCGATCTGGCCGCGCTCGCCGCCGACTTCGGCCGCGAGCAGATCGCGCCGTACGCCCTCGAGTGGGACCTGAAGAAGGAGTTCCCGCTCGACGCGCTCCGCCGCGCGGCCGAGCTCGGCATGGGCGGAATCTACGTCGGTGAGGACGTCGGCGGCAGCGGCCTCTCTCGCCTCGAAGCGGCGCTGATCATCGAGGGCCTCGCGTACGGATGCCCGTCGGTCGCGAGCTACATCTCGATCCACAACATGGTCGCGGGCATGATCGACCGTTACGGCAGCGACGAGCAGCGCCGACGCTGGCTGCCGGATCTGTGTTCGATGACCCAGCTCGGCAGCTACTGTCTCACCGAGGCCGAGGCGGGCTCGGACGCCGCAGCCCTTCGTACGCGCGCCGACCGCGACGGCGACGAGTACGTGCTCAACGGCGCCAAGCAGTTCATCTCCGGGTCCGGCTCCTCCGGCATCTACGTCGTGATGGCGCGCACCAGCGACGACGGCGCGCGCGGCATCACCGCGATCGTCGTCGAAGACGGCACTCCGGGCCTCTCGTTCGGCGCCGAAGAGGTCAAGATGGGCTGGAACGCCCAGCCGACCCGCGAGGTGCGGTTCGACGACGTACGCGTGCCCGCGCATCACGTACTCGGCAGCGAGGGCATGGGCTTCCGGATCGCCATGAGCGGCCTCGACGGCGGACGCGTCAACATCGCGGCATCGTCGCTCGGCGGCGCACAGGCCGCGTACGACAAGGCGCTCGCGTACGTCGAGGAGCGCAATGCGTTCGGCCAGAAGGTCGCGGAGTTCCAGGCCACGCAGTTCCGGATCGCCGATATGGCCACCGAGCTCGAGGCAGCGCGGCTGTTGCTGCACCGGGCCGCGCGTTCGCTCGACGACGGTGACCCACGCGCGACGGAGCTGTGCGCAATGGCGAAACGGCACGTCACCGACAGCTGCTTCGGCATCGCGAACGACGCCTTACAGCTACACGGCGGCTACGGGTACCTGCACGAGTACGGAATCGAGAAGATCGTGCGCGACCTGCGCGTGCACCAGATCCTGGAGGGCACCAACGAGATCATGCGCGTGATCATCTCCCGCGCCCAGCGCGCACCGAAAGTCGCCTCGTGACGGGCGCCGAGCCGGAGGTCCTCGTCGAGTCGAAGGGCCGCCTCGGACACCTGATCCTCAACCGCCCGAAGACGATCAACGCGCTCACTCTCGGCATGGTCGACGCGATGACCGAGGCGCTGGAGGACTGGGCCGAGGACGACTCGATCGAGACGGTCGCGCTCACCGGCGCGGGCGAGCGTGGCCTGTGCGCAGGCGGCGATATTCGTACCCTCTATGACGCCACGACCACAGGCGACTACGACCACGCGGAGACGTTCTGGCGCCGCGAGTATGCGCTCGACGCGCTGATCGCCGACTACCCGAAGCCGTACGTCGCGGTGATGGACGGGCTCGTCATGGGCGGAGGGGTCGGCGTATCCGCGCACGCAAGCCACCGGGTCGTGACCGAGCGTACGAAGGTCGGCATGCCGGAGGTGACGATCGGCTACACGCCCGACGTCGGCTCCAGCATCATCCTGTCCCGCTCCCCCGACGAGCTCGGTACGTACGCGGCTCTCACCGGCACTCCGCTTGGCGCCGCCGATGCGATCGCGGTCGGCCTCGCCGACACCTACGTGCCCGGCGAGCGTATAGACGACCTGCTGCGCCGACTAGCAGATGAGCCCGTCGCCGACGCCGTCGCCGCGGTGGCGGGCGACTCCCCGCCGGAGCCCGCGCTCGACCGCACGACGATCGCTCAATGCTTCGCGCACGACACCGTCGAGGAGATCCGCGCGGCACTCTTACGAGCCGGTGACCAGCGCACGGTCGACGCACTCGACCGCGCCGCGCCGTTCTCCCTGAAGGTGACCCTGCGCGCACTGCGCAATGCTCGGTCGTTCGCCGGCATCGCGGAGGCGCTCGACCAGGACCTCGCACTGTCGCTCGGCCTCATCCGCCGACCTGACTTCCGTGAGGGCGTACGCGCGGCCGTCATCGACAAGGATCGCAATCCCGCTTGGCAGCCCGACGATCTCGCCGCCGTCGATGACACAGAGGTCGACGCGGTGTTCCATTTCGACCCCGACGCTCCCCCCGCACCCGAAGAGAGGCACGCACCATGACCGCCATCGCAGTGATCGGCCTGGGCAACATGGGCCACCACATGTCCGTCAACCTGGTCGAGGCCGGACACGACGTCCAGGGCTACGACATCGTGCCCGAGCTCTGCGAGCGCGCGGCCGCCAAGGGCGTCCGCATCGCGAATTCGGCGCCGTCCGCGGCGGGCAGCGCCGACGTCGTGATCACCATGCTGCAGTCGGGCGAGCAGGTGCTCGGGTTGTACGGCGGGCCGGACGGCCTGATCGCGGCTGCCAAGCCCGGCACGGCCTTCCTCGACTGTTCGACCATCTCGGTCGACGACGCGCGCAAGGCGCACGCACTCGCCGACGAGGCAGGCTTCCTCTCCGTCGACGCTCCGGTGTCCGGCGGGGTGATGGGAGCCGAAGCAGGCACCCTCACCTTCATGGTCGGCGGCTCCGCCGATGCCTTCGAGGCCGCGCGTCCGTACTTCGAGGTCATGGGTAAGCGCGTCGTGCACTGCGGCGATCCGGGCGCGGGACAGGGCGCGAAGATCTGCAACAACCTGATGCTCGCCGTCTCGATGATCGGCGTCTCCGAAGGCTTCGTACTCGGTGAGAAGCTCGGCCTGACGCATCAGGCACTGTTCGATGTCGCGGCGAATGCGTCGGGCCAGTGCTGGGCATTGACCACCAACTGCCCGGTGCCCGGCCCCGTGCCGACCAGCCCGGCAAACCGTGACTACGCCGCGGGCTTCGCATCCCAGCTGATGCTCAAGGATCTACTGCTCTCGCAGGCGGCCGCAGAGTCCAGCGGCACCGACACCGAGCTCGGCGCCCACGCGACCCAGATCTACCAACGGCTGGTCGACGCGCACGATCCGCACAAAGACTTCTCTGACATCATCAACGAGATCCGCGAACGCAGCACGGAAGGCTAGTACATGAGCTACGAGACGATCCTGGTCGAGACGAAGGGTACGGTCGGCTGGATCACGCTGAACCGCCCAGAAGCCCTCAACGCCTTGAACATCGACGTCATGAACGAGGTCGTCTCAGCAGCGAACGCGTTCAACGCCGACGACAGCGTCGGCTGCATCGTGCTCACCGGTTCGGCCAAGGCCTTCGCTGCCGGTGCTGACATCAAGCAGATGCAGTCGATGACGTACGTCGACGCGTACGCCGGAGAGCTGTTCGGCGAATGGGATCACCTCGCGGACGTCAGTACGCCGATCGTCGCGGCCGTCTCGGGCTACGCCTTGGGCGGTGGTTGTGAGCTGGCGATGATGTGCGATCTGATCGTCGCTACCGAATCGGCGAAGTTCGGTCAGCCCGAGATCACCCTCGGTGTCATCCCCGGCATGGGCGGCTCACAGCGGCTCACCCGTGCCGTCGGCAAGGCGAAGGCGATGGATCTCTGCCTCACCGGCCGGATGATGGACGCCGACGAAGCCGAGCGCTCTGGGCTCGTCGCCCGCGTCGTACCCGACGACGACCTCCTCGCCGAGGCAACGAAGATCGGCGAGAAGATCGCGTCGATGTCCCAGGTCGCAGCCAAGGCGGCAAAGGAGGCCGTGAACCAGGCGTACGAGTCGACGCTGGCCGAAGGCGTCCACTTCGAGCGACGGCTCTTCTACGGGATGTTCGCGACCGAAGACAAGGCCGAGGGCATGGCGGCGTTCGTGGAGAAGCGCAAGCCGGACTTCAAGAACCGCTAACTCGTCGGTTCTGCACCGTGACGAGTCAGCCCTCAGCGAGTGACGACGATTTTGCCGAACACCCGGCCGTCGTCCATGGCCTGTAGCCCCTGATCGGTCTCCTCCATCGGCAGCACCCGGTCGATCAGCGGACGTACGCCCGAGACGTCCATGAAGTCGGCGAGTGCGGCGAGTTCGCCCTTCGTACCCATCGTCGAGCCGTGTACGCGCAGCTGCAACGCGAAGATCCGGTTCAGCTCACCGCGTTCGGGGGTGAAACCCGAGGTGGCGCCGCACAACACCAGGGTGCCGCCCGGGCGCAGCGACCTCATCGAATGCGACCAGGTCGCGGCCCCAACGGTCTCCAGTACGGCGTCGACCTTGCGCGGCAGCCTGGCGCCGGTCTCGAAGACGTCGTGGGCGCCGATCTCCAACGCCTTGGCACGTTTCGATTCGTCGCGGCTCGTCGCGTACACCCGAAGACCGGCGGCGCGCGCGAGCATGATGGCAGCCGTCGCGACGCCGCCGCCCGCGCCCTGGATGAGCACCGTGTCACCGGGGTTCAAATCGGCCTGGGTGAACAGCATCCGGTACGCCGTGAGCCACGCCGTCGGGAGGCAGGCGGCTTCCTCGAACGACAGTCCGCGCGGCTTCGGTACGACGTTGCGGGTGGGAATCGCGATCTTGTCCGCGAGGGTGCCGTCGTACACCTCGGAGAGCAGCGAGCGCTTCGGATCCATCGTCTCGTCGCCGGTCCAGGCCGGATCGCTGATCACGGCGTGCACGATGACCGGATTACCGGCCTCGTCGTGGCCCGCCGCGTCACAGCCGAGGATCATCGGCAGCGCGTCCTCCCCCAGCCCGACGCCGCGTAGCGACCAGAGATCGTGATGGTTCAGGGCGGCGGCCTTGACCGTCACCACTGTCCATCCGGGCGGCGCCACCGGATCGGGACGCTCGCCGAGCACGAGACCGTCGACGGGCTTATCGGAGCTGAAGGACTTCACGTACGCAGCGAACATTCCCGCAGACTAGTACCCGCCGTATCCGCCGCCGTCACCGAGATGCAGCGCTGGTTCAGCGCCGCGCGAGCCCGCCCCGCCTCGCCGCGGCCGTCACCGCCGCCGCGACCGATGGTCCTACGCGATCGTCGAACGCTCCGGGAACGACGTAGTCCTCGGCCAGTTGGTCGCCGACGAGCCCGGCGAGGGCTTCGGCCGCCGCGAGCTTCATGTCTTCGGAGATGCGTGGCGCGCGTACGTCGAGCGCACCACGGAAGATGCCGGGGAACGCGAGCACGTTGTTGATCTGGTTCGGATAGTCCGAGCGCCCAGTCGCGACAACGCGCGCATGCCGCCGGGCGATGTCGGGATGCACCTCTGGGTGCGGATTGGCGAGTGCGAAGACGATGGCGTCATCGGCCATCTGTGCAACGGCTTCCTCGGGAACCGTGCCGCCGGACACGCCGATGAAGACGTCGGCGCCACGCATTGCGTCGACGAGCTCTCCGGCGCGCGCCCACTCGCTCGTCTCCTGCGCGAGGCGCAGCTTGACCGGGGTCAGATCCGACCGGCTCGTGCTGATCACGCCTTGCCGGTCGACGACCGTGACCCGGCGGATGCCGGCACTCATCAGGATCCGGGTGACGGCGACACCCGCGGCCCCTGCACCCGAGATCACAACACGCGCATCGGCAGCGGTACGCCCGGTCAGCCGCAGAGCGTTCAGCAACGCAGCGAGGGTCACGACCGCCGTGCCGTGCTGATCGTCGTGGAAAACCGGGATGTCGAGGCGCTCCTGTACGCGGGCCTCGATGTCGAAGCACCGCGGCGCCGAGATGTCTTCCAGGTTGATGCCACCGAAACTGGGCGCTAACCGCACGACAGTGTCGACGATCTCGTCAGGATCCTGTGTGTCAAGGCAGATGGGCACTGCGTCGACCCCGCCGAACTGTTTGAACAGCACGGCTTTTCCTTCCATGACGGGCATTGCGGCGGATGCGCCGATGTTGCCGAGACCGAGCACTGCGCTGCCGTCGGTCACCACGGCGACGGTGTTAGGGACCCACGTGAAGTCGTTTGTCGCGTCGGGATCGGCCGCGATCGCCTCACAGACGCGAGCGACGCCGGGCGTGTACGCAAGCGACAGGTCGTCCGCGTCTGCCAGCGGGACCGTACGCGCAATCGCCATCTTGCCGCCGCGATGCAGGTCGAAGACGGGATCACCCGAATAGTCGTCGGATGGAGTGTCGAAGCTGTCGGCAACCATGAGTCAGGACCTCTGAGGTGGGTGTACGAGTCGAACCTCGAGCGCTGCCGATCGGGCCTCGAGAGAAGGGGCGAGTTCGGGGATTACCCAACGCCATTGTGACACAAGGTTTGCGGGCCCCCGTTAACAGTTCCATCTAGGAGCGGAATCGTCCACAACGAACCCGTCGAACCATAGAGTTCGAAATCGAAGCGCTGATCGCGCGAGGGAGGGAGCACCGTGCCGCACGAGACGATGCCCGAACACCCCACGGCCGAGATTGTACTACCGGCCGCAGGTGAGTATCTGTCAGTCGTTCGAAGCACCGCAGCAGCACTCGCCGCCAATGCCGACTTCATCATCGACGATATTGAAGACCTGCGAATCGCCGTCGACGAGGCGTGCTCGATCCTCGTCTCTCGCGCGATTCCGGGCACCGACCTGGCATGCAGGTTCTTCGTTTACGACGCCTCGGTCACGATCGAGACGAGCGCACATGTCCTCGACCATCGTCCGCCACCGCCTTCGGGGTTCGCGTGGATGGTGCTCGAGTCGCTGAGCACCGCGGTCGAGGCGGTCGTACGCGAGCCCGACCTGCTCGTAGTCACCATCACGCGTACTGGCTCGAAGACGAAAGCGGGATGACGATGACCGTAGACGTCCGCTCACAGGCTCTTGAGGAGGTCGGCGCCGCCGGACCTCAAGCAGACCTCTCACCCGAGGAGGTCAAACAGCTCACGCGCCGCGCGTTCGACCGGCTGGTCGAACTCGATGACGGGGTCGAACGCGACCGGGTCCGCGCCGAGCTCGTATCCCTCCACCTGCCCCTCGTAGAACATCTCGCCCGCCGGTTCCGCAATCGCGGCGAACCCCACGACGATCTCGTGCAGGTCGGCGTCATCGGTCTGATCAAGTCGATCGACCGGTTCGAATGCGCCCGCGGGGTGGAGTTCTCGACGTACGCGACGCCGACGGTGGTCGGCGAGATCAAACGTCACTTCCGCGACAAGGGTTGGTCGATCCGAGTCCCGCGCCGGCTTCAGGAGATGCGACTCTCGTTGGCCAGCGCGACGGCCGACCTGACCCAGTTGCTCGGCCGCTCGCCGACCGTCGGAGAGCTCGCCGAACAGCTCGACGTGGCGGAGGAAGAGGTACTCGAGGGGCTCGAGTCGGCGAACGCGTACTCGACGCTGTCGCTCGATGCTCCGGAGTCACGCGGCGAAGACGGCCCCAGCATGGCCGACGTGCTCGGTACGGAGGACAAGGAGCTGGAGCAGGTCGAGTACCGCGAGTCGCTCAAGCCGTTACTCGCCGCGCTCGAACCACGCGACCGCCGCATCTTGTCGCTGCGCTTCTTCCATCAGATGACGCAGTCGCAGATCGCCCGCGAGATCGGCCTCTCTCAGATGCACGTGTCCCGTCTGCTCGCACGTACGCTCAACCAGCTGCGACTCGGCTTGCAGGACACCGCCTGATCTCGGCCGCAGGGCGAGACGGTCTCGGCGACCGTCAGTTCTCGAGCCGATCGTCGGTCGACAGCGCCGCCGTCGTCGCCGGTGCGAGCAGGGCCGCCAGGGCGACTATTGCCATGACCAGGAGCACAATCGCGATGACCGGCGGTGAAAGTCCGCGTAGGTTCCAGGCGAGTCCGAGCGAGATCAGCTGCGCGAGTACAACCGGACCACGTGCCCAGGACGATCGCCGGAGTAGTGCCACCGCACAGACGCCGAGGCCGAGACCGATCGCAGCGAAGAACACTGCCGTGCTGATCGCGAGACCGAGCCGATCCCCGTTGGCAGAAAGGGCTTCGGCCACCGTGAGCACAAGGAGCGAGAGTGCCTGCAGCCCCACGACCAGACTCGCGACGAGGAGGTACGCGCCGGCAGCGTCCTTGCCTTCGTCGGCGTCGTCATCGGTCATTTCTGCCCCGTGTTCATCGGCCACTCACGCAGCGTACGCGGTGCATGTGATCGACCGAACAAGGCAAACACCCTTGTGTCTTCGGGCAATTGTTGACACGATTGGTGTCAATGCGTCCAAGGCGCGCTTACTCGGGGCGCCCTGGATACGGGATTCACAGGTGCCCGACTGCGTGTATCACACTCAGGGTACCCCCAACCGTTCGTGAACAGATCACTGACCCATTCAGTGCCCGGGAACCTCGGGCCCTGACGATATGAAGAGGAGACGCCTTCGTGGACTGGCGTAACCGCTCCGCGTGTCTCGACGAAGACCCGGAGCTGTTCTTCCCGATCGGCAACACCGGCCCCGCGATCATGCAGGTCGAAGAGGCCAAAGTGGTGTGCCGTCGCTGCGAGGTGCGCGAGCAATGTCTCGCTTGGGCGCTGGAGTCCGGACAGGACCACGGCGTCTGGGGCGGGATGTCCGAAGACGAGCGCCGCGCGCTCAAGCGTCGCAACGCGCGCGCCCGCATCCGGACCGCCTGAGCACGCCGAGCACCTCTATCTGCCGAGCCCCGCGGAGCATCTGTCCGCGGGGCTTACGCATGTTCGCCCTACGCCGGGATCGTGACGGTCACAACAGTGCCCGTACCAGGCTGTGACGCGAACGACAGCTCACCGCCGAGCTCGGACTCCACCAGCGCCGAGACGATCGAGATGCCGAGGCTCGACAGCGATTCGGGATCGAAGTCCGGTGGGAGCCCACGACCGTCGTCGGCGACCTCCACGACCAACTGTGCTCGTGCACGGTTGACATGCATCGCGATGGTGCCGTTCGGCTCATCGAAGGCATGCTCTGCGGCGTTCTGCATCAGCTCTGTGATCACCATCGCGAGCGGGGTCGCCACCTCGCCCGACAAGACTCCGAACGACCCACTACGCGTCGTACGAACGGGCGTCGACGCCGACGCGACATCGGCGACCATCGAGCCGAGCCGGTCGGCGATGTCGTCGAAGTCGACCGCCTCGTCGAAGCTCTGGCTCAAAGTCTCGTGCACGATCGCGATCGACCCGACGCGGCGCTCGGCCTCCTCGAGCGCCTGCCGTCCGCCGGGCACATCGAGTCGGCGGGCCTGCAGTCGCAGTAACGCCGCGACCGTCTGCAGATTGTTCTTGACGCGGTGATGGATCTCCCGGATCGTCGCTTCCTTGCTCATCAGCTCGCGTTCGCGTCGACGTAGCTCGGTGACGTCACGAAGCAGGATGAGCGCGCCGGACGGGCCGTCGTCCGAGATCAGCGGGATCGTACGTGCCAGCAGGAAGGCCGCATCGCTCTCCAGCTCCACCTCCTGCGGCACCCGACCGCGGAACGCCGTCACCACCGCCGCATCGGTCGGCGCGCTGCCGAGGTCGACGAGAGTCTGCGTCGTCTCGGCGAGCTCGACATCCAGCAGATCACCGGTGAGACCGAGACGCCGGTAGGCCGAGATCGCATTCGGACTCGCGTACGTCACGTAGCCGTCGGCGTCGGTGCGTAGGAAGCCGTCTCCGACCCTCGGCGAGTCTGCGGTCTCCGACACCTCACCGGGCGTCGGGAACCTCCCGGCGGCGATCATCTTGGTCAGCTCGCCGGCCGTGTCGAGGTACGAGAGCTCGAGGCGGCTCGGCGTGCGTACGCCCAGCAAGTTGGTGTTGCGAGCGATCACGCCGAGCACCCGGTTGCCCCGACGCACCGGGAACGCCTCGACCCGCACCGGAACCTCGTCGTGCCATTCAGGATCGCCTTCCCGCACAATCCGTTCCTCGTCCCAGGCTTGGTCGATGATCGCCCGCTTCCCCTTCGGCACGAAGCCGCCGACGAGGTCGTCGGGGAACGAGGTCGGTGCCGTTGTCGGGCGCATCTGCGCACCTGCCCAGAACCCTTTGCCTTCGGCATCGGGCAGCCACAGCACGAGATCGGCGAAGGAGAGGTCGGCGAGAATCTGCCAATCGGAGATCAGCCGGTGCAGCCAGTACAGATCACTGTCATCGAGCGTGGTCTGATGTCGGGCGAGGTCGTCGAGCGACGGCACACTTCACCACCTGTCTGGTCCGTCACGCGGGCGTGCGACGATATGGGCCGTGTCCGAATCGTACTGGCAGGCCGTCGTGAACTCGGGCATGCACGTACCTCGTGACCGTCCGCTCGACGAGTTGACGACCGAGTTGGTCGCCATGCTCGGCCATCCCAACCCCCGATGGCGTGACGACACCGCGTATCCCCTGCTCGCGAGCTGGATCCGTGACGGCGAGTACGACGACCTCCTCATCGGACTCGGCGACGGCATCGCCCGCGGCCTTCGCAACGGACTCGGCAACGACGGCGACGAGAGCGTCCTGCGACGTTCGTTCAGCGCCCTGGTCCTCGGCGAGATCATCAATCGCGACAACAACGCGCTGCTCTTGTCGTCACGGCCGATCATGCGGTGGGGCGACGAGGCGACGTCCTGGCTCGTACGCGAGCAGGACCACCGTGGCTGGATCCACGGTCGCGGCTGGGCACACGCCATCGCACACGGTGCCGACCTGCTCGGAGCGTTGGCCCGCTCGCGCCATCTCGCCCAGATGGAGCTGACGGTGATGCTCGACGTCATCGCCGACCGACTCCTCGCGCCGACGAAGTACGTATGGCGTCACGGTGAGATCGACCGGCTCGCGTACACCGTGATCGTCATCTTGCATCGTGGCAAGGTTCCGCCGAACATCCTCGAACCGTGGATCGCCCGCCTCGGTGCGGGCGCTCGGCCCGAGCGCCGCCGCGGTGAGTCGCCGAGCGAATGGCCGAGCGTCGAGGCACACAACACCTCGAACTTCCTCCGGGCGATGTACGTACAGCTCGCGCTCGGCGTACAGGGCCTCCCCGATCTACGCGACGACGTCGAGCTGTTCAAGGATCCGCCGCCGCACCGCGCCGACCTGCTGCTCGCGATCTTGGACCAGATCCGTGCCGAGAGTCCGTGGCTGTTCACACCCGGCTCAGGAAGGCGTACGCTCCCTCCCGGACCGTGACTCAGCTCACCCGGACGGGGGACAACATGACCGAAGGATCTGCGTCAACGCCCAGCCGTGTTCCACTCGCGATCGCCGGTATCTGTCTGGCGATCGGCATCATCCTTCCACTGCTGGTCGCCACGTACGCCAAGACCGACCCCCAGCTGTGGGGGATCCCCTTCTTCTACTGGTACCAGTTCCTCCTGGTCATCGTCACCGTCTGCCTGACCACCGTCGCGTACCGGCTGACCCTGCGCTACGAACGAGCCCGGCATGCGATCGAGAAGCGGGAGGGTGACCTGTGAACGACGTGGACGGCATCGCTCTCGCAGTCTTCTTGTTCTTCTTCCTCGCCGTCACGGTGATGGGATTCCTCGCCGCACGCTGGCGCCGGCCGAAGTCACTGGACAGCCTCGACGAATGGGGGCTCGGCGGACGCAAGTTCGGCACCTTCGTGGCGTGGTTCCTGATCGGCGGCGACATCTACACGGCGTACACCTTCATCGCCGTTCCGGCAACGTTGTACGCCGGCAGCCTGGTCGGCTTCTTCGCGGTTCCGTACACGATCGTGCTGTACCCGATCATCTTCATCTTCCTGCCGCGTCTGTGGTCGGTCTCGCACCGGCACCGCTACGTGACGCCGGCCGACTTCGTCCGCGGACGCTACGACTCGCGCCCGCTGATGCTCGCCGTCGCGTTCACGGGAATCCTTGCGACGATGCCCTACATCGCCCTGCAGCTCGTCGGCATCCAGGCGGTGCTCGACGTGATGGGCATCGGCGGCGGTGACGCGAACTGGTTCCAGAAGGACCTCCCGCTGTTCCTCGCGTTCGCGATCCTCGCGGCGTACACGTACTCCTCGGGTCTGCGCGCTCCTGCATTGATCGCGTTCGTCAAGGACACCTTGATCTACATCGTCATCATCGTCGCGGTCATCTACCTGCCGACCCAGCTCGGCGGCTGGAGCGGCATCTTCGACTCGGTGCAGAGCTCCTTCGACGCGTTCAACAAGGAGAATGCCGACGCGATCGCCGCCGGAGAAGTCGGCGGCAAGGGCATCATGCCGAACGATATGACTCATTGGGCGTACGCATCGCTGTCCTTGGGATCGGCGCTCGCGTTGTTCATGTACCCGCATTCGGTGACCGCGGTGCTGTCCACGGGAAGCCGCAATGTGATCCGGCGCAACGCATCACTGCTGCCCGCGTACTCCTTCCTGCTCGGCCTTCTCGCCCTACTCGGCTTCGCGGCCGTCGCTGCGGGGGTCGAGGTCAAGAACGCGCAGCTGGCCATCCCGCAGCTGTTCGAGCAGGAGTTCTCGCCCTGGTTCGCAGGATTGGCGTTCGCGGCGATCGCAATCGGCGCACTCGTGCCGGCGGCGATCATGTCCATCGCGGCGGCGAACCTGTGGACGCGCAACATCTACAAGGCGTTCCTCAAACCCGATGCGACCGATGCGGAAGAAGCGCGGCAGAGCAAGCTGATGAGCCTGTTCGTCAAGGTCGGCGCACTCTTCTTCGTACTCGCGCTGCCGAGCGAGTTCGCGATCAACCTGCAGCTCCTCGGCGGCATCTGGATCCTGCAGACGCTGCCGGCGATCGTACTCGGGCTCTACACACGGTGGTTCCACCGGCACGCACTACTCGCAGGCTGGGCCATGGGCTTCATCTGGGGCACGGTCGTCGCGTACCAGCAGCCGAGCGTCGGCGACCCGGACAGCCACTTCGGTAGCCCCGTCGCGCCGTTGGAGGTGTTCGGTTTGCACCTCAGCGACAAGCCCGTCTACATCGCAGTCACGGCGCTCGCGCTGAACCTCGCAGTGTCGATCGTCCTCACGCTCATCCTGCGTTCCGGAAACGTACCGCGCGGAACCGACGAGACGAAGCCGTCCGACTACCACGCGGACGCCGGTGACACCGACGTCGCCGCCGACCTACCTGCAACCTAGTGCCCTGCGTTCGAAGTACCTTGACGTCCTTCGCCGCCCAGGCGGCGCCCCGCGGCGTCCTCGTCGTCGGAAATAGGACCGACTATGACTGTCCTCCTCGTCCTTGCGGATGCATCCACCTGGACGACGCCTTCCGTAAAGCCACTTCAAACGCAGGACACTAGGGTGTTTCCTTGCTGGGGGCATCGCTCGCGAGGTTGGCGCCGACAGTAGCGTGGCATCTATGACTGACCCGACACCAGAGACTGCGGACGGCCGCGAAGGCCACGGCGGCGACCATGCCGTCGACGTCGCGCGGGCGCATCGCTGCGACACGATGTTCACCCTTTCGGGTGCGCATGTGTTTCCGATGTACGACGGGGCCGTACAGGCCGATCCGCCGATGCGCATCGTCGACGTACGCCACGAGCCATCGGCGGTGTTCGCGGCCGAGGCAACCGGCAAGCTGTCGCGGCATCCCGGTCTCGCTGTGCTGACCGCCGGTCCCGGTGTCACGAACGGAGTCAGCGCCGTCGCCCAGGCGCAGTTCGCGGGTTCGCCGCTGGTCGTCGTCGGCGGCCGCGCGCCAACCGGGCGGTGGGGCACCGGCAGCTTGCAGGAGCTCGACCACCCGCCGATCTTCTCGACGATCGCCAAATCGGCGACCACCGCTATGACCGTCGACGAGATCGCTCCGGCGGTCGATAACGCGTTCACCCTTGCAGGCTCGGCTCATCGCGGCCCGACCTTCGTCGACGTGCCCATGGATCAGTTGTTCAGCCGCACGACGGTCGAGACTCCGCCCGTGCCCGCCTACGCGCGGGTCGATCCCGATAAGTCAAGCCTGCAAGACATCGCAGCGTTGCTTGCACGTGCGGCACGCCCCGTCGTAGTCGTTGGCACCGACGTCTGGGCCGACCGGGCCGAGGTGGCCGCGCATCGGATCGTCGACGAGCTGGGCGTCCCGGTCATCGCGAACGGCATGGGCCGCGGTGTCATACCCGGCGGGCACGAGTTGCTGGTGACGAAGGCGCGTTCGCTCGCGTTCGGCCAGTCCGACCTGGCAATCGTGGTCGGCGCTCCGCTCGACTTCCGCCTCGCGTACGGCTCTTTCGGCGGCAAGGACGGCGCGCCACCCGCCCAGGTCGTACACATCGCAGACGCTCCGGCCCAGGTCGCCTCCCATGTCGACCTCGCGGGGTCGGCGGCCGGCGACCTCAGCGCCTGCCTCAACGGCATCGTCGATGCGACGATCTCGCACGCCGGCTCACGCCCGGACTGGGGACCCTGGGTGAGCGACCTCCAGGGCGCCGTGTCTGCGGCCGTTTCCCGTGATGCCGAGGCGCTCGCTGCAACGGCAGATCCCATTCATCCAGCGCGCATCTACGGTGAGTTGGTCCCGCGTCTTGCCGATGACGCGGTGGTGATCGGCGACGGTGGCGACTTCGTGTCCTTCGCCGGCAAGTACGTTGAGCCACGCAAACCCGGCGGCTGGCTCGATCCGGGGCCGTACGGCTGCCTCGGCGCGGGTCTCGGCGCCGCGATGGCGGCGCGTATCGCCCGGCCGTCCAGCCAGGTCGTCGTACTCCTCGGCGACGGCGCTGCGGGCATGTCACTGATCGACATCGACACGCTCGTACGCCACAACCTGCCGGTCGTCATGATCGTCGGCAACAACGCAGGCTGGGGCTTGGAGAAGCATCCGATGCAGTTCCTGTACGGCTACGACGTGGCGGCCGACCTCGCACCGAACACGCGCTATGACCAAGTCGCAACGGCACTCGGCGCCGGCGGCGAGACGGTCACCGACCCGTCCGAGATCGGTCCCGCACTCGACCGGGCGTTCGACGCCGGAATCCCCTACCTCGTGAACGTGATGACCGACCCGGCAATCGCGTACCCGCGTAATACGACTGGAGTCTGATGATCGAGCTACGACTCGCGCGGCCAGAAGAGTACGAGCAGGCGGGAGAGGTGACCCTGGCCGGTTATACCGCCGACGGGTTCGTCAACAGCGCCGACGGCACCGAGGACCACTACGCACCGCAGCTCTTCGGCGCGGCCAAGCGCGCGGACGAGGCGGAGTTGGTCGTCGCGGTCGACGAGTCCGACACAGTGCTCGGCACCGTCACCTGGTGCCCGATCGGCTCACCGTGGCGCGAGCTCGCGACCCGGCTTGACCAGGGCGAGTTCCGGATGCTGTCAGTCGCCCCCGAAGCAAGGCGAAAGGGCATCGCCCGCGCCCTCGTCGAATGGTGCGTCGAGCGCGCCCGCAAGGACGACCAGCGTGAGATCGTGCTGTGCTCGCTGGTGGAGATGAAGGCGGCACACACGCTGTACGGATCGTTCGGTTTCGAGCGGGCACCCGAACTCGACTGGGAGCCGGTCCCGGGCGTACTTCTCTGGGGATTTCGCCTGCCGCTGCGCCAGGGATGAAAAAAGCCCCGACCGTTTCCGGATCGGGGCTATAGTCACGCGTTGGGGCGCTTGCCGTGGTTGGCGCCCTTCTTGCGGCGATCGCGACGCTTGCGTCCTCGCTTGCTCATGGAGTCCTCCTCATGGGTCGTCTTCCATCGTCTCATCCGCGTCGGGCGGACTCATCGGTGGTCCTGTTCTGCCTTGCGCACGAACCGATCGGCATCGACGACGGCCCGGTCGATCCGTCCCGCTGCGACGATGCGGTCCTCGGAGTCGATCACCTCGATGTCGAAGGCGAGCGCCCGTCCGTCGACTGTCGTCAGCCGCGCACCGACTCGTACCTCGTGTCCGACGATCGTCGGCGCCCGATGCTCGATCGACACCCGCGCGCCAACGCTGGTTGCGCCCTTGGGAAGGGCATCCTCGATCGCCGCACAGGTGACTGACTCCGCCCATGCGAGGAGTCGCGGCGTGCCGAGAACGCGAAGGGATCCGCTGCCGAGCGACTTCGCGGTGTCGGCGTCGCTGACGATGAACGTACGGGCGTACGAAAGGCCAGGTGCAAGCGTCGCGGTCATGCGGATCGGCGCGATGGCAGGCGTCAGCCGGCGCCCGGCCCGCCGGGCTCGGTCGTGACCGAGACGCTGACGGTGCGAATCGTGGTGAGAACCCGAGCCCGCAACGGCTCGGGTGCGTGCTCATGGCAGGAGCGCGCCACCAGCTTCTTGATGATCCGCTCGACGTCGTACTCGCTCAGGCAGGGCGCGCATTCGGCCAGATGTCGCTCGATCGTCGCGATGTCGGCGTTCGCCAACTCGTTGTCGATCGCGACGTACAGCTTCTCGAGGGCCTCACGGCATTCGCCGTCGTTCTCACCGCAGCTCATGACGGCGCACCTGCCTTCGTCACACCGCGATCGCGCGCGTAGTCCTCGAGCATGTCTCGCAGCTGCCGTCGCCCCCGGTGCAGCCGAGACATCACGGTCCCGATGGGTGTACCCATGATCTCGGCAATCTCCTTGTACGGGAAGCCCTCGACGTCGGCGAGATACACGGCGTAGCGGAAGTCCTCAGGCAGCGCCTGCAGCGCGTCCTTCACCTGGGAGTCGGGCAACCGCTCCAGCGCTTCCATCTCGGCCGACTTCAGGCCGGAAGAGGTATGTGACTCGGCCGCCGCGAGCTGCCAGTCTTCGACCTCTTCGGTCATCTGCTGCTGGGGCTGGCGCTGCTTCTTGCGGTACGAGTTGATGTAGGTGTTGGTGAGGATCCGGTAGAGCCACGCCTTGAGGTTCGTGCCTTCCTTGAACTGGTGGAAAGCACTGAATGCCTTGGCGTAGGTCTCCTGCACGAGGTCTTCGGCATCTTGCGGGCTACGCGTCATGCGCAGACCGGCGGAGTAGAGCTGGTCGATGTACTGAATGGCATCGCGTTCGAACCGCGCGGCTCGCTCCTGCGGGGTCTCCTCAGCCGAGTCGACGGGAACATCATTGGATTCGCTCATCACCGGCAAGCCTACTCCGCGACCCTGACCACCGCCCGTTCGTCCCACCGGGCGGGAAGGCACGAACGATCCAACGGCGGCCGGCGTCTCGGACGGGCGCTGCGCGAGGCAAGTCTGCACTGATCCTCCAGGTCGTGTCGTACATCACCCGTGTTCTGACCAGCGGCGGGCGATACCTAGATCAACACCGACCCGTCCGCGGATGTTCCCGGAAGGCACCGCTTGAGCCGACCCGCGATCCACTGCAGAATCGCCGACGCCGCGAGGCGATACGTGGCATCCTGTTCGACCGGCGCCCGCTTGGGCACTGCCAGCGAATGATCGGCGTACGGCAGGGTGACCAGCGACACCTGTTGCGGAAACTCCTCGGGCCCGCCGAGGTCGTCCCGCTCGCCCTGTACGACGAGGACCGGCACCCGCGCACCGAGCAGCTCGTCGACGCGCGACTGCTCCGGCTTGCCCTTCGGATGCAGCGGGAACGACAGAGCGACGACGCCGACTCCCCCGAGCCGCCGAGCCTGCCGACAAGCGACCCGGGCGCCCGTACTTCGCCCACCGATGAACGTGGGGGTCTGCGGTCGCAGCCGGTTGACCATCGCCTCGAACGATTCGTCGAGCACCGTGCGGTTCGGTGCGATCCGGCGCCCGGCACCGACCCACGGCAGCTCGATCATCGCGGTGTTCACACCGTGTGAGGGCAGGCTGATCGCAATGCGGCGAAGATCGGGCGTGTCGATCCCCGCACCGGCGCCGTGCGTCATGATCAACGTCGCGAACGGGCTCATCGCCCGGCGCTGGACGAGTCGGCCGGGACCGTGCGGCGTCTCGATGGTGCGCCGCTCGATCGTGATCATCGTTCGTCGCCGTCGACAGCGAGCGGGTCGAGAAGCTGCGGGCCGTTGTTACGTACGTTGTTGACCTCGGTCGAGACCGGGTACGCCTCGAGGCGGCCCGGTGCAGCCGGTACGAGCAGGCCGAGCAGGTCGTCCTTCTCGGAACGGTCGGGGTCGAGCCAGGCGTGGTAGCGGTCGGGCTCGACGAGCAACGGCATCCGGTCGTGAATGTGGCCGACGTCATCCTCGGCCTTGGTCGTGAGCACGGTGCACGTCCAGCGGAACGCGTCGTCGGCGCTCTCGTCCTTGGTCGGATCGCGCCAGATCTCGTACAGCCCGGCCATCGCGAGCACACCGCCGTCGCGCGGGCGGATGAAGAACGGTTGCTTGATCGGCTTGCCCTTCGCGTTGCGCTTCTCGGTCTCGTACCACTCGAAGTAGCCGTCGGCCGGCAGCAGTGCACGGCGTACGGCGAACGCGCGGCGGAAGGAAGGCTTCTCGGCGACCGTCTCCATCCGGGCGTTGATCATCCGGTTGCCGATCGAAGGGTCCTTCGCCCAGGTCGGAACGAGACCCCAACGCAGCAACCGGAGCTGACGTACCGGATCGGCATCGGAGTCGCGCCGCGGGCGCCGCTCGACGACCGCCGGGACCTCCTTGGTCGGTGCGACGTTGTAGTCGGCGAGCACCTCGCTCGGGGCGTACTCGGGCTGGATATCGAACTCGGCCGCAAGATCGGCCGACGAACGGCTGTTCGCATACCTTCCACACACGGCAGACAGCCTGCCACATGCCGCCGACGTGCCCGGAAAACGGCAAGCGACGATTCCGCCAGCCCCGTGATCCGGCGGAATCGTCGCTGCGTTGTGGAGGGGACTTCAGCGCGCGAGCTCGTCGAGCAGCAGGCTCGCTGCCGAGCTCGTCGGCGGTAGTCCCTCGATCCACACCCTCGTCGGCTCAACCGGCGCAGAGCCGGTCCCCTGAACCGCGAGGAGTTCTTGTGTCGCCGCCACTGCCTGGGGCAGCTGATCGTCACGCGAGACGATGGCGATGACGCGGTACTTACCCGCCCGACCGATGGTCAGACGGTCGTCGAAGGCCGAGCGCAGCGCCTCGGCGCTGTCGAGCATCGCGAGTCCGCCCCAGAGCGGCAGGGTCGCGTGCTCTGCCCGGGAGATCTCTGCGACGACAAGGGCGTGCCGCTCGTTGACGTCGACGCCTCGCCGCTCGCAGAGGCGGTACGCCTCGTTCAGCCCCGTACGAATGTGCGGCAGGCTCGCAAGACCCGTGAGGGGGTCCTCACACGACATCGCGTGCAGGAACTGCAGCGATGCATCGGTCCAGGCCATGACGAGCGTACGAGTCAGGTCGAACGGCGGCTCGCCCGCGCGTACGACCTCGTACACGCGCTCGACGTGGTCGAGGATCTCGTCGAGCGGGATGCCTGCGTCCGCCGCGGCCTCGCCGATGTGGGCGCAGACGCCCTCCAACTCGCCGCCGAGCACGAGACGCTCGATGAGCGCGTCGAACCCGGTGGGCAGATCGGTGCCCAGCTCCTTCGAGATTCGGCGATGGCGACGCAGATCGGCATTTGCGTCACTGTGCCGGTCACGCTGGGTAAGCGAGGATCGACGAACCGACCCTGTGAACCACGCCACGACGCCACCTCCTCTCGATGCTCTGACACAGGTGAAACGGGGCTGCACGCGATCTATGACGCGACTTTCGGCAAAAATCTCGAAAAGTTTCCTTCCGGCCTCGAACCCACCGATGCGCACACCCGAATCGATTAGTCCGATACGCTGGCTCGCGCTGTCATACGCCGTCATACTGGTGCGGAAAGGCCGTCTCTTCTGCTGTGACCAAGTTCGCTGCGCAACCCGATGCTCCGAGCGACGCAGAGTTGATCTCTCGCGTACGCGCGGGAGATCAAGGTGCCTACGGCGACCTGTTCGAGCGGCACAGCGAGGCGGCTCGGCGGATGGCGCGTCAGCTCGTGCACGGTCCGGACGTCGACGACCTGGTCTCCGAGGCGTTCACGAAGGTGCTCGTCCAGCTCCAGCGCGGAGGCGGCCCCGACGTCGCGTTCCGGGCGTACCTCCTCACCGCGATCCGGCGACTGCACGTCGACCGGACCCGGGTGAACAAGCGACTGCATGTCACCGACGACCTGGAGGCGCTCGACCAGGACATCGAGTTCGATGACCCCGCAACGGCCAGCTTCGAGCGCGGCGCGGCGTCGAGGGCGTTCACCTCGCTGCCCGAACGATGGCAGCTCGTACTGTGGCACCTCGAGGTCGAGGGCCAGAAGCCCGCCGATATCGCGCCGATCCTCGGCATGAGCGCGAACAGCGTCGCAGCGCTCGCGTACCGGGCGCGGGAGGGTCTGCGACAGGCGTACCTGCAGAGCCATCTGGCCGACACCGCCGATGCGACCTGCCGCTGGACGACCGAGCACCTCGGCGCGTACGTACGAAAGGGCCTCGCCAAACGCGACTCTGCCAGGGTCGAGACCCATCTGAAGGAATGCCACCGGTGCACCGCCGTCTATCTCGAGCTCACCGAGGTCAACTCGAACCTCTCCGGGCTGCTTGCACCGGCGCTGCTCGGCCTGGCGGCGCCCGGCTACCTGGCCGCGGGCGGCGTCAAGGTGGGCGTACTCCTGCTAGCGCCGTGGGCGAAGCTGAAGGAAGCAGGCGCCGCAGCGCAGGCCGGTGCGGCCGCGGCAGCCGTCGCTGCGGTCGTCGGCGTGATCGCCGTCGCGGGTGCGATCAACGGCACCGACGACACCCAGTCGCCGACCGCCGAGTCGGCGATCAGCCAGCCGCCCGTCACTGACAACTCGGCGCCCCCAGACGACTCCAACAGCCCTCCCCCGGACGACTCCGACCGACAGGAGTCGCCACCGGACGACCAGAGCACGGACGACCCGACGCAGCCGCCCGACGACGGCACAGATGAGGGCCCCGACAACGACACCGAGCAGCCGCCGGACGACGACACCGAGCCCCCGCCCGACGACGAGCCCGACGAGGCGCCGGACACTCCGACGAACGTCTCCACCGACGTCGAGGGCTCCGATATCGTCCTGACCTGGTCGCCTGCCGCCAATGCGCACGGCTATCGCGTCTACCGCACCCAGTCGTCGACATCGGTGTCGAACGACGCACGCTCGTTCGGCGCCGTACCCGCGTTGAACGCCGCGTACCAACCCGCCTCCGCGTACGCCTCCGCCGGGCGGCTGATCAGCGGGACGATCCCGGCAACGTCATACCGCGACACCGCAACGGTCGACGGCACCCGATACACCTACGTCGTCACGGCGATCGGCGCCAACGGCGAAGAGTCGGCGATCTCGAGGTCGGTCGCGGTCACGTTCGACCCACCGCCGGCCGTACCCGCCAACGTGCGCGCGCAGGCGGATGAGGCCGGTGTCGTGGTCCGGTGGGATGAGAACACCGAGCCCGACTTCGGCACGTACGAGGTCCTGCGTGACGAGGTGCTCGTCTCGACCTCGACCTCGCCGGAGTTTCAGGATCGCTCCGTCGCCGACGGCACCACGCACGACTACCGCGTGGTCGCGGTCGACCTGGCCGGCAACAAGTCGACCGAGTCCGCAGATGTCCAGGCTACGTACAACCCGGCGCCCGGCGCGCCGACCGGCGTCACCGCGCAGGTACAGGACGGCAAGGTCGTCATCGGCTGGGCCGCCGGCAGCGAACCCGATCTGCAGGCGTACGAGGTCTTCCGCGACGGCACCTCGATCGGCCGCACCTCCACGCCGTCGTTCACCGACCCGGGCATCGTCGACGGAAAGACGAACACGTACACCGTCGTCGCCATCGATCAGTCCGGCCAGACGTCGCAGCCCTCCGCCGCGGCCACAGCGACGTACGATCCGGCCCCCAGCGCGCCGACCGGCGTCACCGCGCAGGTGCAGGACGGCAAGGTCCTCGTGAGCTGGAACGCCGGCAGCGAACCCGACCTCAAGACCTACGAGGTCTACCGCAACGGCACACCGATCGGACGTACCACCTCACCGTCGTACGCGGACAGCAGCGTCGTCGACGGGCAGACGTACACCTACAGCGTCGTGGCAATCGACAAGAGCGACCAACAGTCACCCAGGTCGGCAAAGGCCAATGCGACCTACGACCCGGCGCCGAAGGCTCCGACCGGGCTCACGTCGAGCGTGCAGGGCAGCTCAGTTCACCTCGACTGGAACCCCAGCTCCGAGCCTGATGTGACCTCCTACCGGCTCTACCGCAATGGCGAGGTCATTGCGACGGTGTCGTCGCCCGGGTATACCGACGACCATCCGCTCGACGACAAGGCGACGTACTCGGTCTCGGCCGTCGACAAATCGGGCAAGGAGTCGGATCGGTCCGAGAAGACCAGCACGGACCTCAAGCCGGATGCCCCGGCCGGGTTCAGGGCGACCGCTGTCGGAACGGAGGTCAAACTCACCTGGAATGCCAACAGCGAAAGTGACGTCAGCTCGTATCGGGTCTATCGCAAGGGCGAGGCCATCGCAACTGTCCCATCGCCCCACTACACGGATGCGAACCCACTCGACGGAAAGAGCTCATACTCGGTTACCGCGGTTGACGAATCCGGCGAGTCGGCTCGTTCCGACTCAGACTTCGCCGACGCTTCTCCCGGCAAACCGAGCGGATTCGTGTGCAGCGTCAATCCCGACGAAACGCTCGATCTGACATGGGATCCGCCAGCGACAGACATCCGCAGGTATGAAGTTCATCTGGACTGGAAGTTCTTCACGACGTTCGAGCCGCGTGTGACCGACGGCGGCCACGGCGGAGCCGCAACCCACCGGGTACGCATCGTGGCGATCGACAACGCTGGCAATAGGTCCGAAACCGCCGAGTTCATCTGTAAGCACGAGCAACCGGACGAAAGCGACGCCAGGTTGGGTGCCGAGACGAACGACGAAACCGGATCGAAGCGCGACAACTCGCCGAACGAACGACCCAAGCGAGATCCGCGCAACAACGGCCAGCACCACAACGGCCAGGGGCACAAGCCGGATCAGTTGACGGGTATCACCGTTCGCTGAGTGTGAGGGCCGCAAGGGCCTCGCGTGTGGCCGAGCCGTCGGGCGTGTAGACCAGCAGGTGGTGGCTGGGTTCGTCAACGGCCGCGAGCTTGGCGTCGCAGCACGCGTCGCGTCCGGCGCATTCTTCGCGGCATCCATCGCCACCTCGATCACCTACATCGGGGACACCGTGCCTCCGGCGACCCGCCAGCGCCCGCTCAGCGAGTTGATGACCGCGTTCGCCCTCGGCACTGCATTGGCCACGGTCGTCGCGGGCGCCGTTGCCCACGCGCTCAGCTGGCGTCTCGTCTTCGCGCTCCCTGGCTTGATCGCCGCCGTACTCGTGGTCGCCCTGCATCACGTACCCGAGCCGCCGCGGCAGAAGACGAGTGGCCTGCTCGGCCCGCTGCGCGTCGTACTTCGTTCTCGATGGCAGTGGTACGTGATGGCGGTGGCGATGCTCGAAGGCGCCGTATTGCTCGGATTCCTGACCTTCATTGCACCCGCTCTGGAGACCGAGGGAGCCACGCCGGCTTTCGCCGGTGCGGTGACCGCTCTCTACGGCGTGGGTTCCATGGCGGCCGCGCAGCTGGTCAAGCGGCTGACCACTCGATGGACACCGTCGCGGTTAATCGTTACGGGTGGCGCGCCCCTCGCTATGGCATTCGGCCTCGTGGCCGTCAACTCGTCCGTGCCAACCTTGGTTGCCTGTGCCTTGCTACTCGGCATCGGTTGGTCGTTCATGCATTCGACGATTCAGACCTGGGCGACCGTCCTCAACCCGTCGGCGCGTGCCACGGGCGTCGCTATGTTCGGCCTCGCGCTCTACGTCGGCAGTGCGCTCTCGAGCGCGCTGATCGCCGAACCCGCCGCGAATCATGAGTACCGGGCGATGTTCCTGGTGGCCGCGATCCTCAGCCTTCCCCTCACCGTGCTCGCCGCCGTGGGACGCTCCCGCTACCAGCGAGCAGATCGAGATGGCAGTTCTCGTAATTGAGACGAGTGCATGCCTGTGCCCCGCCACGGTGGTGCTCGGGTGGCGGGGTGTCAGGCGGCGCTGCGTTTTCGCTTCTCTTGGACGGTGGTGTCTGTTCGGCCGGGGAGTTTGGTGGTGGTGCCGGCGGTGACGAGGTACGAACGTCCGGCTGGTGAGAGCCAGAGCCAGATTCCGGGTGCCGGTGACGTGACGGTCCAGGCGGTGAAGGTCTTCGCCCGGTGATGGAACCGACAAAGCCGGTGTCCATTTCTGGAATCCGTGGGACCGCCGTCGGTGTAGTTGCGGATGTGGTCGTAGTCGCCGAGCTTCGCCGGACGGCTGCAGTACGGAAAGGTGCACGTCAGCGCGTTCATCAGCGCGGTCTGTTCCCGCAACCGTGGTGGCGCTACGTAGCCGGTGGTCGAGATGGTGGTTTCGAGGTCGATGACGGGTTTGACGACGATCCGCGACGATTTGCCGAGAATTTGTTCGGCCTCGGTGCGGGTGATGGCGCCGACGTCGTCGAGTGACCAGGTGCCCCAGCACCGGTCGTAATGAATGTAGAGCACCGTCTCCCGCAACCCACGACGGCGACGCCCGCGTGGTTCGGGCTCGGGTCGCGATTCGGGTTCGGCGGGTGCGTCCACGTCAGCGTTGTCGGTTTTGTCGGCGACGAGGGTGTAGAGGTCGTCGAGGCTGTCAGGCTCATGGATCATGGCGAGTGCGACGGAGCGGAGGATGTGGTCGGGGCGGGTGTCGCCGAGGAACCGCATCGACTCCACCAGCTGATCAAGACGCTGGTCGAGGCGTTGTCCGTCGTCGATGGTGAGGGTGCCCGTGATGTGGGCGACGCCGTCTTCGAACCAGATCGTCACACCCCGCCGCCTGCGTGCTTCGCGTCGCTTCTTTTCGGCGCCTTCGGGGTCGTCGACGAACCGGATCTGGTCGAGCACCTGCTGCAGCCGGGGCATGGTGATTCGCCCAATCAGCGGGGTTCCGTCGACATTCGCAGCCGACAACCGGCGGTCGGCATCACCGGCTTGGGCGATGGTGAACTCCCGCGTCGCACGCGCGACTTTCCGGAGCCGCCACGCATCCACACAGCCTTCGTGCAGACACGCGTACAGGCGTGGGAGCCGGTACGCCAAATCCAGGGCGTCCGCGATCAGCGACCGGGCGCCGTTGGCCGAGAGGCCGAGGGCGGGGCCGACTTCGGCGACCGCGTACTCCGATACCGACGGTGTCCCGGATCCGCCGTAGCGGGTCCATTCGTTCACCCCACCGGCTTGTGCGAGGGGCTCGGCAGCGATCTGCCGCAGATACGCCATGACCGCATCGAACTGTGCAGCCTCGGTGCGGGCGAGCTGAGCACGAGCGGCCGCAGCAACATCGAGACCATCGGTGGTCTCGACATCGTCGATCAGGTTCGCCGTCCTCATAACCGACATCATGCCACCCGCCACTGACAACATCGGGTGCCAGAAGGCCTTATCCACAAGGGAAAACAAAGATTCTTGAAGAATCTTCTCGGACAGTCAGGTGAGGCAAGCGGGCCAGCCCAGGAACCGGCGGGTCGGGTCAGCCGACAAGCAACCCGAACCCACCGTGACGGGATCCTCGTCGCCGCCACGCGGTCCGCACCGAGGCGCACGGAAACGATGAAGGCAGCAACCGACCAGGCGGGAAGGCCGACAAGCAACCCGAACCCACCGCGGCGATCCGAAAGCCCATAAATCCGTCGACGGCGACCGCTGATCCTCTTACTCTCCTAACAGGCGATGACGACGACAAGTAGACGTTCGACCACCGGGTCACAGAGAGCCGCCGGTAGCTGAGAGGGCGGTATCCGGCCGGGCGTCGAAGACACTTCCGAGCCGTACGAAACGAGGCCGCTCGTCGAGCGGCGAAGGTGTGGTGGCACCGCGAAGCACCCGATCGCCCACACCTCCCGGGTACGACTACCAGGAGGTGGAAACAGATGACAGAACGCCTACTCGCCGGAGAGCTCGCAAAACACGCGGGCGGCACCGTCCGGCTCGAGGGTTGGATCCATCGCAGGCGGCGGCTCGCCAGCATCACGTTCCTCATCGTTCGTGACCGGTCGGGGCTGGCCCAGGTCGTGGTCGAAGACGACGACGTACGCGCGTTGCTCGAGACGCTCGGCGAAGAGACCGTCGTCCGTGTCGAGGGCGACGCGGTCGCGAACGAGAAGGCGCCCGGTGGCATGGAGGTCGTCGCGCCGAGCATCATGACGATGTCCGAGCCGGCGGCTACGCCACCGATCGACCTGTGGCGTCCGACCGTGTCGGCGTCGCTGCCGACGCTGCTTGACCACGCCGCGGTGACCTGGCGACACCCGAGACGGCAAGCGGTGCTGCGAATCACCGCGGCGTCGGTCGCCGGATTCCGCGCAGCGCTCGACTCCTCGGGTTTCGTCGAGGTACAAACTCCCAAGATCGTGGCGAGCTCCACCGAGTCCGGGGCGAATGTCTTCGCAATCGACTACTTCGGCCGGCCCGCATATCTCGCGCAGTCACCGCAGTTCTACAAGCAGATGATGGTCGGCGTGCATGAGCGCGTGTACGAGGTCGGACCCGTCTTCCGCGCCGAGCCGCACGACACGGCGCGGCACCTCAGCGAGTACGTATCGCTCGATGTCGAACTCGGCTTCATCGCCGACCACCGAGACGTGTTGCGCGTACTCCGAGACGTACTCGCGACCATGGTGGAGACGATCCGAGAAAGGGCCGCCGACTCGGTTGAGCTGCTCGGTGTCACACTGCCCGACGTCCCGTCCGAGATCCCGATCGTCGACTTCGCGGAGGGGCTGAGGATCGCCGGAGCAGACCCCGACGAACCCGACCTTGCCCCTGCAGACGAGCGACGCATCGGCGAGTGGGCGCGCGCGACGTACGGCAGCGAGCTGGTCGCCGTCGAGGGTTATCCGATGGCGGAACGGCCGTTCTACACCCACCCGCGGCCAACCGACTCGAAATGGTCGAACTCGTTCGATGTGCTGTTCCGCGGCCTCGAACTGGTCACCGGCGGACAGCGACTACACAGGCACTCCGACTACGTCGCAGCGCTACAGGCTCGCGGCGAGCCGCTCGAGGCGTACGAGGGCTACCTCGCCGCATTCGCGCATGGCATGCCTCCGCACGGCGGCTTCGCAACCGGCTTGGAGCGTTGGGTCGGTCGCCTCATCGAAGCGGAGAACATTCGCGAGACCACGTTGTTCCCCCGAGACCTCACTCGACTCGCCCCGTGACGGCAAGGCAGGCGTGCAACCGGAAAGCCGAAAGGGTAAGAATGGTGACATGACTCTGCTACGCACTGTTGCCCGACCGATGCTGGCCTCGATGTTCGTGATCGGCGGCGTCAACTCGTTGCGCAATGCGAAAGCGATGGCGCCGGTCGCCCAACCGATCTCCGACCAGCTCGACAAGCTCGCACCCGACAGCCCGGTCCCGACCGACCCGGCCACCCTCGTGCGGGTGAACGGCGCGCTCCACGTGGCCGGTGGAGCCATGCTCGCGTCCGGACGGTTCCCCCGTCTGGCATCGTTCATGCTCGCGGGCACGCTGGTGCCCACGACCCTGGCGGCCCATCGGTTCTGGGATGAGCAAGATCCCGCGACGAAGCAGAACCAGCAGGTCCACTTCTTCAAGAACGTCTCGATGATGGGCGGGTTGCTGATGGCAACCCTCGATCCGGACCCGCACAAGAAGCTGCTCGTACGCCGGGCGAAGGACCGTGCCGTCGAAGCCGCCGATCACGTGGTCGAATCCGTGGAGAAGATCAAACCGTGACCGCTGCCGGTGGTCGGCGACGCCGTGAGCCCGCCGACCACGGGCACACCCACGACCTCTCCGATCCGGCGCTCGCCGGCACTGGTCCGCGGCCGCTGGTCAGCACCGCCCTGACGGCGATCGTCGTCGTCGTCGGTCTGTGCGCCGCCGTCGCGATGGTGGTTCTGTGGCCGCACGGCGACGGAAAGAAGGTGCCCGAGGGGTACGCGGGCGAGAAGATCAAAACCACCATCACCGCCGTTCAGCAATGTCAGCAAGGCCCGGAGTGCCTCGAGGCCACCGCTGAGATCGACGGCAAAGAACAGCCGGTGCTGCTGCCGGTCGGCCCGGGAGCACCGGAGTTCTCGGTCGGAGACGACATCCTCGTCAACGACGGAGGCAAGAGCGCAGCGACCGGCAGCGCGGCCCCGCAGTACTCGTTCATGGACTTCGACCGGACCACTCCCCTGATCTGGTTGGCGGCGCTGTTCGTCATTGCCGTACTCGCGCTGTCGAGGTGGAAGGGCCTCCTGTCGCTGGTCAGTCTCGGCGCATCGCTCGTCGTCGTCTCGGTCTTCGTCGTACCCGCGCTGATCGACGGCAAGAATCCGCTCCTGATTGCCCTGACCGCATCCGCACTGATCATGATCCTGGCCGTTTACGCGACCCAAGGCGTCAACGTACGCTCGTCGGTCGCGCTTGTCGGCACGCTCGCGTCGCTCGCGCTCGCCGGTGCGATCGGGGCGGTTTTCACCGCACTCGGCAACTTCACCGGGTTCGGCGACGAGTCGATGAAGTTCCTGGTCGCGATCATCGGCGAGGTCGACGTACGTGGGCTCCTACTCGCCGGACTGATCATCGGCGCACTCGGCGTACTCGACGATGTGACCGTCACCCAGACCGCCGCTGTCTGGGAGATCTCGGCTGCCGACCCCACGGCGTCGCGCCGAGAGGTGTTCGCAGCGGCGATGAGAATCGGCCGCGCGCACGTGTCCGCAACGGTCAACACGCTCGTCCTCGCCTACGTCGGCGCCTCACTGCCGCTGCTGATGCTGATGTCGGCGATCGACGCGTCCGTACGCGACCAGCTGCTGAGCGAGGGTGTTGCCCAGGAGGTCGTACGCGGGCTCGCGGGCAGCCTCGGCATCGTCGCCGCGGTGCCGATCACAACCGCGCTCGCAACCCTCGTCGTCACCCGGCGCGAGCCGTCAGACGACCGCGAGGTCCAACCGGGCTAACCGATCGGCCTCGACGATCACCTCGTACGCACTGACGCGGTCGCCCTCGACGACGAACCGCAAAACGATCACCAGCCGTCCGTCACGAACGACGATCGCACCGACCGCGCCATCGACGAGCATCAGCACCGCGTACCGCGCCATGCGGCCGTAAACGACCGTCGTCTCAGCGACCTCACGTGCGCCGCGTACGATCGCCGCCGCGTTCGGGGGCAGGGTTGCCGCGTCGGCCCGGCGTACGACATCGGGCGCCAAGACGTCGAGTAGCGCCGCCAGGTCGCCGTCGCGAGCTGCCGCCAGGAATCTCGCGACGACCTGCTGCTGTTGCGAGAGCGTCGCGTCGGCGGGACGGTCCGTGCCGCGCACCCGACCCCGCGCACGACTCGCGAGCTTCTTCGCGGCAACGGTCGACCGCCCGAGGATCGCAGCGATGTCGTCGAACGGCACGGCGAAGACGTCATGCAGCACGAAGGCCACGCGTTCGGGCGGATTGAGCCGGTCGAGAACTACGAGCATGGCGGCACCGACCGACTCGGCCAGCTCGGCTTCCTGCTCGGGGTCGCGCGCCGAGGCGTCGGGGTACGCGATCGTCAGCTGCGCGTACTCACGACGCGAGCTGCGCGTACGCAGAACGTCGAGGCAGATCCGCGATACGACCGTGGTGAGCCAGCCGGGGAGGTTCTCGACGTCTCGTACATCGGATCGAGCGAGTCGTAGCCAGGTCTCCTGAACCGCATCCTCGGCGGCGTTCGCATCGCCGAGCATTCGGTACGCCGCGGCCCGTAGACGCGGCCGATGCGCCTCGAATTCCTCCGCGAGCTGTTGCTGATCGGGCATCGGTCACCTTTCCCCGCCGGCATCCGTCACGGGCACCAGACGAGCTGTCGGCCGACTGCCGACAGCACACCGACCGTTGTCAGGAGAGTACGCATGAACACCCTTCACGTCACAGCCTCCGTCGTCGCGGCCGCGGCCAATCTGGCCGCCGCACTACTCGACCTGGTGCGCCCGAGGTGGCTCATCGCCAACATGGAGCAGGTCGGTGTACCGGCCTCGTTGCTCAGTCCGCTCGCCGCTCTGAAAGCTGCAGGGGCGGTGGGCTTGATCGTCGGTCTCTGGATTCTGCCGATCGGACTCCTGGCGGGCGCGGGTCTTGTCCTGTTCTTCGTCGGCGCGCTCGCCGCACACGCTCGTGCCGGCACCGATGTGGCGTCCAATCTGGTCCCAGCGGCGTTTCTGGTGCTCGCCGGCGCGGCACTCGGACTGCAACTCGCCGTCGCCTGATGGGGCAGTCTCGATAGGCTGGCCGCGATGAATGAGCCCGAATCGCACTGGTCGGCGCCGTACCGCGCCGAGCCGATCGACGCCCGCATGACGCTGCCGGGCTCCAAATCGCTCACCAACCGGGTGCTCGTACTCGCCGCGCTGTCCGACGGGCCGTCGCACATTGCGGCTCCCCTGCGCGCACGCGACACCGATCTGATGGCCTCGGCACTGCGGGCACTCGGCACGCGGATCGACGAGACCGACGACGGCTGGCGGGTGGAGCCTTCCGGGCTGCGGGGTCCCGCATCGGTGGACTGCGGGCTCGCCGGCACGGTGATGCGCTTCGTGCCCCCGGTCGCCGCGATCGCCGACGGCGACGTCGCGTTCGACGGTGATCCGTACGCGCGCAAACGACCGATGAGCACGGTGCTCTCGGCGCTTCGTGACCTCGGTGCCGACATCGATGATGACGGCCGCGGAGCACTTCCGTTCACCGTCCGCGGCCGCGGCGAGGTCGCAGGCGGCACCGTAACGATCGACGCCTCCGCGTCGAGCCAGTTCGTCTCGGCGCTGCTCCTGGCGGGTGCCCGCTATCGCGACGGAGTCGACGTACGCCACTCCGGCAAGCCGGTGCCGTCGATGCCGCACATCGAGATGACCGTCACTCAGTTACGGAGTCGCGGCGTCGACGTCGACGACTCCGAGCCCGATCGCTGGGTCGTACGACCGGGGCCGGTCAAGGCGGTCGACGCCCGCGTCGAACCCGATCTGTCGAACGCCGGACCGTTCATCGCGGCTGCGCTGGTCACCGGTGGCCGGGTACGAATTGCGGACTGGCCCGAGACGACCGACCAGGCAGGCGACCGGTGGCGTGAGATCGCGTCGCTGCTGGGCGCCGATGTCCGCCGCGACGGTCGAGACCTCGTCGTCGATGGTGCAGCGACGCTCGAAGGCATCGACATCGACCTGCGCGACGTCGGTGAGCTGACGCCGGTCGTCGCCGCCGTGTGCGCCCTCGCGTCGGGCCCGTCCCACCTGCGCGGCATCGGACACCTTCGCGGCCATGAGACCGACCGACTCGCGGCAGTCGCCGCAGAGATCAACAACCTCGGCGGCGATGTGACCGAACTCGACGACGGGCTCGAGGTTCGTCCGAAACGCTTGCACAGTGGGGCATTCGCGACGTACGCCGACCACCGGATGGCACACGCCGGTGTCGTACTCGGGCTCGCCGTCGATGGCGTTCGCGTCGAGAACATCGCCACCACGTCGAAGACCTACCCCGGCTTCGCCGCCGAGTGGGAGCGATTCGTCCGGTGAGTTCGCGCTACGACGAGTACGCACAGTACGAACGGCCCCGCCGACGTACCAGACCGCGTACGAAGGAGCGCCCCAACTACGACGACGCCGCCATCGGCAAGGTGGTCACCATCGACCGCGGCCGTTATACATTGCTGCTCGACGACGCGGACGGTCGCCGGATCGTGACCGCCATGAAATCCAGACCCCTTGGTCGTAAGGGCGTTGTCGTCGGTGACGAGGTCCGTGTCGTCGGCGACACCGGCGGCAGGCCGGACACCCTGGCACGCATCGTCGAGGTCGAGCCCCGGCGGAGCGTCCTCAGACGTACGGCCGACGATGACGACCCGATCGAGCGAATCATCGTCGCCAACGCCGAGCAGCTCGTCATCGTCGCCGCGCTGGCCGATCCCCCGCCGCGGCCTTCACTGATCGACCGCTGCCTCGTAGCGGCGTACGACGCAGGTATGACTCCCCTGCTGTGCTTGACGAAAGCCGACCTCGCGCCCGCGTCCGACCTCGTCGGATCGTACGAACCCCTCGGCGTCGAGACGCTGGTCACCCGTCATGACCGCTCCGTCGACGAGCTCAGTGACCGACTCCGCGGCGACACCAGCGTCCTCGTCGGGCACAGCGGCGTCGGCAAATCGACACTCGTCAACCGCCTGGTGCCCGACGCCGAACGCGAGACGAACGACGTCAACGCAGTGACCGGCCGTGGCCGCCACACCTCGACCTCGGCGATCGCGCTCGCGCTTCCCGAAGGCGGGTTGATCGTCGACACTCCGGGCATTCGCTCGTTCGGACTCGCACACGTCGAGCCGGCGACGCTCATCGAGGCGTTCTCCGACCTCTCCGCCGTCGCCGCCGACTGCCCCCGCGGGTGTACGCACAGTGCCGACGAACCCGAATGCGCTCTCGACACCGCAGTCGCCGGCGGCACGCTCGATCCGCGCCGAGTCGACTCGTTCCGACGCGTGCTCGCCAGCCTGAACACCCCCGCGTACTGACAAGTTCCGCTACTCGGCGAATGCCTGCGCAACCGCCAGGCTGTCCTCGTACATGTGGTTGCGGATGACCAAACCGTCCTCGAACGTCACATGCATCACGAAACGTGAGCTGTACGCGCGGCCCGTCGCTCCCGCCGTCTGCCGGAACTCGCCCATGATGACGGCGTCGTCGCCGTCGACGAGGATCCGCTCGATCTCGGTGCCGAGCCCGCCCACCACGTGATACTCGCCCAGCTCACGGTAGAGGTCGGCGATATCGGCACGCGTCGAGCGCGAACGGATCCACGGTGTCTCGCTGCGTCCGAACTCAGCCGCCGGCCAGTTGACCTTCCAATCGACATGGTCGGCATGCAGGGCCGCGACGCCCTCCGCGTCACCTGCGCCGATCAGCGCCAGCAACTGCTCGGTCAGGGTCCTGGTCGACACTGTCATGGTCATGCGATGCTCCTCGGTTTCGGTTTGCGATACGCCAACCTTCGCGCACCGCGCGCCGCAGCACGATTACCCGCGAGGTAATCGTGCGTCCCGACCACTACCCTGAGCACATGCCGACTCCGTATACCGACGATGTCCGACTTGCACACGTACTCGCCGACGATGCGGACTCGCTCACGATGGACCGCTTCCGGGCTCGCGACCTGCGGGTCTCCACGAAGCCGGACATGACCGAGGTGACCGACGCTGATGAGGCGGTCGAGAAGGCCATCCGGCGTACGCTCGGCCGCAGTCGATCGCGCGACGTCGTGCATGGCGAGGAGTTCGGCGTATCGGGCACCGGGATTCGCCGCTGGATCATCGATCCGATCGACGGCACCCGCAACTACCTGCGGGGAGTGCCCGTCTGGGCCACGTTGATCGCATTGGTCGACGACGACGAGGTCGTCGCGTCGTGCGTGTCCGCACCCGCGCTCGGTCGACGGTGGTGGGCGTCCAAGGACGGCGGTACGTGGACCGGGAAGTCCCTGATGTCCGCCCGGCAATGCCGCGTCTCGCACGTCGACAAACTCTCCGATGCGTCCTTCTCGTACAGCTCCATCGGCGGCTGGGACGAGATCGGCAAGCTCGACCAGTTCCTCGCCCTCAGTCGCCGCGTGTGGAGGACCCGCGCGTACGGCGACTTCTGGTCGTACATGCTGCTCGCCGAGGGTGCGATCGACGTCGCCGCCGAGCCGGAGCTAGCCGTGTGGGATATGGCCGCACTCGACGTGATCGTACGAGAGGCCGGCGGCCTGTTCGGCGGACTCGACGGCTCCAAGGGCCCGTGGGCGGGCAACGCGCTCGCGACCAACGGCCACCTACATGAAGACGCCATGGCGTTCCTCGGCCACTTCCCCGATGAATCGGACGCAACCGACCGTACGGGCTCGGGCAACGTCACGGAGTTGACGTCGCGTCGGCATCCCCCGGAGTCGTCGGACTGACCTCGCCGCGCAGGCGGCGTACGTCTGGAGAAAGCAGCGCCGCCGCGGCGACGAAGAGGTAGCAGACGCCGCCCACCAGGGCGATCTCCTGGGCGCCGAAAACCGAAGCGAGCGGTCCGGCGAGGAGCTGACCGACCGGGATCGCGATGAACGACCCGAACGCGTCGTACGACCAGAGCCGCGACTGCAGCTCGTTGGGAACGTTCTCGTGCATCGCCGTGCTCCAGCCGATGCCGAACACCTCGGTGCCCATGCCGGCGAGGCACATGAACAGGATCAGTGGCACCGTCGACGGCGCAACGCCGAGCACCAGCATCGGCAGCGCGAGCGAGGCCATGCCGAGCATTCCCGCGCGAAGCGGGAACCGCAGCCGTATCCGCATCAGCACCAGCGTGGTCACCAGGAACCCGACCGACTCCGCGCTCAACACCAGACCCCAGGCATCCTCACCGATCGTGTCCTTGGCGATCACCGGCCCGAGGGTGAAGAGGACGCCCGCGTGGATCATGTTCAGCACGCCGAACGCCGCGACCACGACCCAGACCCACTGCATCGAGACGAAGACGCCCCAGCCCTCGCGCAGGTCGGAGAGCATCGACGCTGACTCGACGCGCTCGACAGCGCGCAGGCGAAGTCGGCTCATGCACACGGCGGAGATCAGGTACGTAGCGCTGTCGACCGCTATCGCCCAACCGGAGCCGACGGTCACCACGAGCACACCGGCGATGCTCGGCCCGATGATGAACATGCCTTGGCGGCTGAAGCTCAGCAATGCGTTCGTCTGCTGCAGGTCGTCGCGCTCGACGATCATCGGGATCGCGCTCTGCATCGCGGGGAACGTGAACGCGACCACGACCCCGTTCACCGCTTCGATCGCGGCGAGGCTCCACACCTCAGCGTTGCCGCTGATCAGCAGGCCCGCCGCGAGACCCTGCGACAGCCCGGTCAAGGTGTTGGACACGACGAGCACCTGGCTGCGCGAGAAGCGGTCGGCGATGACGCCGCCCACCAACAGCAGCGCAGCCATCGGAATGCTGCGTGCGGCGAGCACGATGCCGAGTGCCGCCGGCGAGTCGGTCAGGTCGAGCACCGCGAAGGCGAGCGCGACCGGTGCCATCGAGCTGCCGAGGAACGAAAACGTACGTCCGGCGAAGAACCATCGAAACGGTATCGACCGAAGTGGAGGTGGCACCCTCATCGCTCTGCCCCACGTTCGCGCATGCCGAACAGGCTGGCAGTCATGTTGACGTGGATCGTGCCGACGGTACGCGGCGGCTCCGCGGCCGCGTGCAGCTTCGTGGATGCCTCCTCGACCAGGTCGAAGACCTCCTGCCACACCTCGGGGCGTACCCACAGCTCCGCATCGGTGCTGCTGCGCCGCTCGATCTCCGGGTCGCGGTACGCGGCGCGCCGGACCAGTTCGCGCGCCATTGCCTGTACATACATCAGGTAGTCCTGATCGTGCGCCGACCGCGGCAGCAACTCGGCGTCCCACGGATGGCGGTACCGCTTGGCGACGCCACCACGAAT
This sequence comes from Nocardioidaceae bacterium SCSIO 66511, assembly GCA_023100825.1. Classification (NCBI taxonomy): domain Bacteria; kingdom Bacillati; phylum Actinomycetota; class Actinomycetes; order Propionibacteriales; family Nocardioidaceae; species Nocardioidaceae bacterium SCSIO 66511. Next base: position 3,437,024 of record CP095846.1, read on the forward strand.
TCGCTCCTCACTGTCGATGACCAGGAACCCTCCTGCGGCGAGCGCGCGAAGGTGGTACGACGCGTTGGCCTGGGTGGTGTCGAGTTCCTCTGCGATTTCGGTGGCGCTCATTGCAGACGCGGTGAGCAGGGACAGGATCTGCAGGCGCAGGGGGTGCGCGAGTGCACGGAGCGAACTGACCTCAAAAGACACGTTTGACAGTTTTGCGTCTGCCCGCTCAACCGTCAAGCAGTTATTTGATGGTGGCTCGCCGTGGCCCGTACGGCGGCGACGGCCCCCGATCGCTAGGATGAACGATGAGGTTCGATCGCAGTTTCGAACCGACCGCTGCCGTACGTCGGGGCCGGCACAACCGGTTCCCGCGAAAGGACTCGTCGCCGATGTCGTACCCGCCGCCGGGTGACCCGAACCAGCCACCGCAGTACCCGTCCGGTCAGCCGCCGCAGTACCCCGCGAACCAGCCGCCGCAGTACCAGTCGCAGCCCTACGGCACGCCGTACCCGACCGATGCGAGCAGCGGCTACGGCTACGGCGGCTACACGCCGCATATGGAGCGGCCCGGCACGGTCACCGCGGCCTGCGTCATCACCTTCGTGATGTCGGGCATCGGCTTCGCGCTCTCCGCGCTGATGGTCGTGTTCTTCGGCCCGATGTGGTCGAGCGTCGAGGACGACCCCGCTACGTACAACCTCACCCAGAGCGAGATCGACGACTACAGCGATGCCCACGGCGCGATCGCCGGCGTCTTCGGCGTCCTGATGGTGCTCGCCGTCGTCGCGATCGTGCTGGCCGTCTTTGTCATGCGCGGCTCGAACGCCGCGCGGATCACGCTGGTCGTCATCGGCAGCGTCACCGGACTCGCCGTCATCATCACGATCTTCGGCATCGTCTGGACGCTCGCGATCGTCGCCACCATCATCTGCCTGTTCGTCGGCGGCTCCAACGACTGGTTCCGCTATCGCAGCGAGCAGCGGCGCCAGGGCGTCTAGGCAGTCAGGCCGGCCGACGCCGCTCGCGCCACCAGCGGAGCAGCACCGGCGCCAGCAGTATCGCGGCGAGGTCGAACCACCCGTAGCCACCCGCCGCGCCGGACGGCGGGTTGCCGATGGCGACGATGCCCGTCGGGTCATACGGCTGCCACTCCCACGTGCCGAGCGCCGTACCCACGATCTCGAGGTACGAGACGACCACGAACGCCCCGACGTACAGCGGCCGCGACGGCCCCCACAGGAGGAACGCGACAAGGCACGCGTACCAGAAGGCGCCGAGTGCGTCGACCCGTTCGGGGCCGATAAGCCCCCACAGTGCCCACGCGCCTCCGGCCGCGATCACCACGGCCATGCAGAGCCGAAGGTGTGCGCGCAGCCAGGCGGAGCGACCGATCGCGAGCGCGGCGAGATAGACCAGCCCGTGCCCCGGCGGTACGTACGCCGGCACGTTGTCGAAGCGATAGACGTACACCTCGAGCAGCGGGGAGAAGGTGTACTCGATCACCGATGCGAAGCAGACGACGATCGCCGTCTGCACCCGTACCAGCGACGACTCACGCATCAGCGCGCCTACGAGTAGGCCCCACGTCAACACGCCGAGCAGGCGCTGAGTCCACAGCGAGCCGTCCGAGTCGAGCACCAGGACGACGGTGATCCAACCCATCACGATCGGCGCGAGCACAGGACCGACCTGGCGCTCGGCGGCGGTGCGGATCGTGGTGGCGGTCTGAGTCGTCACGCGCCCATCTTGACCCATGACCGCATTGGTGGCCGAATCCGAGCGGTCGAAGGTACGCTCACCCCACCAGCCGATTTGGAGGCCACCATGCGAGTGAGCGATGTGATTGCGTCCAAGGGCAGCGACGCAGTACTGACGATTTCTCCCGAGGCATCGATATCGGATCTGCTCGACCGGCTGGCCGAGCACAACATCGGCGCGCTCGTGGTCAGCAGCGACGGCACCACGATCGCCGGCATCGTCTCCGAGCGCGATATCGTCCGCAAGCTACGCGGCGTCGACGATCCGAGCTCGTTGACCGTCGGGTCGATCATGACCAGCGAGGTCATCACCTGCGCACCGGACGATGCGGTGACAGACCTGATGAGACTGATGACCGAGCACAGGTTCCGGCACGTACCGGTGCTGGACGACGACGATCAGCTCGCCGGAGTCGTCAGCATCGGCGACGCGGTGAAGTTCCGGATGGCGCAGCTCGAGTTCGAGCGCGACCAGCTCAATCAGTACGTTGCGGGGGGCTGATCAGTCCCAGCCGCGGACATCCCAACCTCGGACGTCCCAACCTTTGACGTCCCAGCCGGTCTTCGCATCCCAGCCTTTGACGTCCCAGCCTGTCCTGGCTTCTGACGTCGGCTCGGAATCCCAACCGTTCGCAGCCTGAGCAGAGGGCGTCCCGAGCGCCACAAAAGAGACGATGATCGCCGCTGCTCCGAGACCACGGCCAAGGGTCTTCTTCATGCTTCTCACCACACAGATCCCTGTTGAGTCCCCCGAACGACGCACTCGCGCCGAAGCCAGTCTCTCAGGGCAGACGGCCCATTAGCAAGAGACTTCGACTCACTGCGTTCCGTGACCGTCACGCAATGTGATCGACTCGTAAAGGTGGGCGCATGAACGAGGATGGCCCGCACCAGATTGTCCGCTTCCTCGAGGCCGAGGGGGTCGGCGACCTCGAAGAACCGCTGTAGCGGCCACGGTGGTCGTTTACCAAGCAAACATGGTGAAACTCTGCTTTGCATTGCAGGTACGCCGAGCAAAGTGGGAGGTTGCCGAGCCCGCCGGTACGCACGGGGCCGCCGTGACAGAAGGTTCCCGCCTCGTGGCTGGCTGTTGCCGCCAAGATACGGATGCCACCGACTGAAATCCCAGGGACTACGGCCGCACGAAAGGCGTGAGCTCGGGGCGTTTGGCCGTACGGCCGTCTCCCGTTGACTGCCCGCGCAACCGGCGTCCGACCCACGGCGCGACGTACTCCCACCACCAAGCGGCCTGGGACTGCAGAGTTCGCCGCGGGCTGCCGCCGTCCGGTGGCGCCAGAGCATCGACGCCAGTCGTGCACCCGAAGATCGCGGCAGCCGCGTGCGCGAGTCTTTCGTGTCCGAGAGGTGACAGGTGGAGCCTGTCCTCCGCCCACGCGCGTGAGTCCTCGAAGACCGTGCCGGTGGTATCGGTGACCTGCTCGATCCCATGGTGCCGGGCGAGGTCGCGGTAGATCGTGTTGAGCCGAAGCCGACGCGTGTTGAGCAGGCGGCCCGCCGGCGAGATTCCTCTGATGTCGGGAATCGGCACGACGACCAGCCGTGCGCCGCGGGCTGTGAACGGTGCGACGATCTCGACCAGCGTTGCGGCCAACGCGTCGAGATCGAGGCGGGGGCGCAGGATGTCGTTCATACCCGCGGTCAGCGTGACCAGCTGCGGCTCCATCGCGAGGGCCTCGCTGACCTGCGTGTCGCGTACCTCTGCAGCCTTGTATCCGCGCACGGCGAGGTTGGCGTACTCGATCGGTCGGTCGGGCCTGTGCGCCTCGACGAGCAGCTCGGCGAGGCGATCCGTCCAGCCGCGCAGGGTACCGTCCGGCCAGGGCTCGTCTCCGACACCCTCGGACAGGCTGTCACCGATCGCGACGTAACGCAGGGGCTCGCTCACTGCCCCCTGCGCCCGTCGATCGCCTCGCGCAGTAGATCGGCATGACCACAATGCCGGGCGTACTCCTCGACCATGTGCAGCAGGATGTCGCGTACCGGCGTCGGAGCGCCGTCGACGTCGACCTCGCGCGGCATATCGTCGTCGCCGGCGGAGTCGAGCCATTTGTCGGCCGCGGCAACCTGCTCGCGCCATGTCGCCCAGGCGGCTTCGACCACAGCCGGATCGGCCACCGCACCGGTGAACGCCAGATCGCTGTTCTCCGGCGGGTTGTAGAGCTTCGCGTCGGCTTGATGCCCACCCAGGATGCGATGGAACCAGCTGTGCTCGACCCGAGCGAGGTGTCGCACCAAACCCAACAGAGACATCGTCGACGGCGGAACCGAGCGTCGAGCGAGCTGCTCCGCGTCGAGGCCGTCGCATTTCATCTCGAACGTACGACGGTAGTTGCGGAGGTAGAGCACAAGGTTCTCGGTCTCGCTGGCGGGCGAGTCCTCGACTCTCGGGTCGTGCTCGGGATCCACCCACATATCCGGGAACTTGCGCTCTGTCATGGCGGCGAGCCTAGTGCGAAACCACTTCGTGTCGGCGACCAGGATCGGGTACGAGGAGCCGGTCCCCTAGTCCCGCGTCGGCGAACGCGGCGCGGAGGTCAGCCGGACTCTCAGTGAAATGCGCCCAGCCCTCGGTGTGTACGCCGACCACCGTCGAAGCGCCGAGCCGTCGTGCCGCCTTCGCCGCCGCCTCGGAGCTGAGAGTCAGGTCGGCGCCGTCGAGCAGCGGTGTGCTGACCTTCCCGGCGAATATCACCGCCACGTCGACCGGAGCAAACCTGTCGGCGATCTCGTCGACGAGTTCCAGTGCCGCGTTGTCGCCCGATACGTACACGGTCGGCAGACCCGCCGCCTCGAGCACGAATCCAGTCACCGTTCCCGTCATGGTCTCGCAGCCCGGCGGCCCATGGCGTGCGGGCACGCCGGTCACCTTGACCGCCCGTCCGTCGGAACCGGCCACCTCGGCAGTACGCCAGGTCACGAGGCCGTGCACCTTGTGCGGCAGCACGTCGTTCGACGCGGTGAGCCGCGCCGCGGCCTCGGGCGTCGTGAGTACGAGGGGCACGTGCCCAAGCAGCGCGCGGCCAGCGTCGTCGAGGTTGTCGGCATGCTCGTCGTGCGACAGCAGCACCGCATCGAGGTGTCCGAGACGATCGGTGCTGACCGCCGGCGGCGTCAGCTTCACCAGAGTCGATGCGCCTTCGCGACGGTACTCGCCCGGTTCGTCGAAGGTCGGGTCGGTCAGCAACCGCACTCCCTCGAGGTCGATCAGCAGTGTTGGTCCACCGACGTGGATCACGGACAGGTCGTTTCGAGTCATGGATCCAGGGTGGTCGGTCGCATTGCTTCGTACCAGTGACCCGTAGAGCGATGATCGCTAAGATCGGCTCATGTCGGATTCGGTTGCCGTGCTCGCCTTCCCCGGCATCAGCCCGTTCCACCTTGCCGTACCCAGCCTCGTACTCGGCAAGGAGGCGAACCGCGGGCAGACCCACCGCTACGACGTCACGGTCTGTGCTGAGCAGCCTGGCCCGGTGCCGACCGACGCGGGCTTCGACCTCCAGGTGAGCTCCGGTCTCGCGGCCGTCGACGCCGCCGACATGGTCGTCGTACCGAGTTGGAACCCCGTCGACCAGCCTTCAGCGAAGCTGCTCGACCGATTGAGGCAGGCTCATGGGCGCGGGGCACGCTTGGTCGGCTTGTGTCTCGGGGCCTTTCCGATCGCGGCGGCGGGCGTTCTCGACGGGCGCGAGGTGGTGACGCATTGGGCGTACACCGGCCGGCTCGCACAGGCGTACCCACAGGTGCGCGTACGCCCCGACGTGCTGTGGTCCGATCACGGCGATGTCGTCACTTCCGCAGGAGTCGCGGCCGCGCTCGACTGTTGCCTGCACCTCGTACGCCGAGACTTCGGCTCCGAGGTCGCCGCCGGCCTCGCCCGCAACCTGGTGCTCGCCCCGCACCGCAGCGGAAATCAGGCGCAGTTCATCAGCGCTCCGGTGCCCGCAGACGACGCGGTCGACCCGATCGAGCGCGCGATGGTGTGGGCGCGTCACCGGCTCCAACGGCCGTTGGATCTCGACACGTGGAGCGCTCACGCGGCAATGTCGCGGAGCACGTTCACCCGCAGGTTCCGTGCGCGTGCGGGTATGAGCCCGGGAGCGTGGCTGTTACAGCAGCGCCTCGACCGAGCCCGCCAACTACTGGAAACCACCGACCTGAGCGTCGAGCAGGTGGCGGTCGAGAGCGGCTTCGCAACTGCCGTCTCGCTACGCCACCACTTCGGACGCGTACTCGGCACGTCGCCGCGGCTTTACCGCACGGAGTTCCGCGACCCCGCACTCACCGGCTGACCGGCGTACGAAAGCTCAGCTCAGCGCCTTCGACTTGAGCGCATTGAACTCCTGGTCGTCGATGACCCCCGCGTCGAGCAGATCTTTCGCCCGTTTGATCTCGTCGGCGGGCGAGCCTGCGCCGGCGGAGACAGAACGGATGTACGCGTCGGTGTCGTGCTTCGCGGCGCCCGCTGCGGCGAGGTTGCGCGCCGTCATGTCGCGACCGCGGAAGATGAGGTACGCCAGCGCGGTCAGCAATGGCAGGACGATGAGGAAGAAGACCCAGACCGCCTTGATCCAACCGTTTGTGGTGTGGTCGCGGAACAGATCGGTGATGATCTGGAAGAGCACCACCAAGTACGCCATGAGCAGGAAGAAGGAGATGATGAACCAGAAGAAGTCCCAGAAACTGTCCATATTGGTGAAGTTAGACGCACTTCTGGTATGGGGCCTCACCTGTGGCGGGTGATATCCGCACCGGCGAGGGACCGGTCACCACTTCTTCTTGAACGTGATCCTGCGCAGACTCTTCTTGAACGTCGGCGCCGTGATGATTCGCTTGCCACTGCTCGTGCCACGCGACAGCGCGGCGTACGCGACCCCGGTGTTTCGGTTCAGCATCTTCTTGAACCACGGTCCGCCGCTCGCACCCTCGCGAGTCGCACACGGCATGACCGTCATCCACTTACGCTTCGCATCGCGGCGGGCAGAGCCGACGCATTGGTAGGGGAACTTGCCGTCGTACCGGCCCGCGGCCGGATATCCGATGAACCGAACCCGCTTGTCGCGTGGTTTGGCGCCGTACGCGAGACGGTTGCCGCCGACACGGTCGACGATCTGTTTGCCCTTGAAATGTTGGAGCCTGACGACTCCGATGTCGTGCGTCCACTTGCCCTTGTTGTACCACTTGTCGTACGTGAGGAGGCGTTTCGCGTCCCATCCGCCGTACGGCGAGCCCTTCTTGCCGTAGTACTTCGGATAGAACTCGACGACGTCCTTCCAGTCCTTCGTCTTCGGGTCGACGAGGCAGTGGCCGGCAGTGACGACGAAGCTCCGCTTCTTCGGGAACGCGCGGTCGCGTACCGCGAAGGCCGAGCATTCGCCGAACGCTCCATCGTTGTAGGTGTAGAGCTTGCCGACGCTGCGCGGCATCTTCTTACGCGGAACCCTGTTCTGCCACGGCTTGCGTTCGCCGAGCGTTGCGGCGACGTCGGCGAGCGCAGCGTCGCTCGGCGACCAAGCGGGCTCCGGCATCGAGCGATCCGCCTCGGCCAGCTGTCGCAGATCGCGCAATCCCTTGGGCGGTTTGGCTAATGGCTTCGAGACCACTGCCTGCGCGCGAACGTGCGTCGGTCGTACGTCACGAGGTTGCTCGTTGTCGGCGCTGCTCGTCGGCTGACCGAGAGTGAGGCTCGCTGCCACAGCGGTAGCCGTCAACATGGCAAGGCGTACGCGCGTCGAACGGTTGGGCAGATGCATGAACAGTGTCCCCTCCGAGGCATCGCTCCCGACGCCGCTCCGCGCCTGAGTATACGTACGGAGTCAGGACGCGCCGAACGACTCGATCAGCGCCGCCGTGTCGTCCGTGGCGGCCATTGCAGCAATCGTCTCGGCCTCGCGGTCGAGATGCGCGTCGAGCCCGGCAGCGTCGGCGGACCGGATCAACCAGCGGGCATGGCCGAATGCATGGGACGGACCGGTTGCCAACCTGGCAGCGGTCTCGCCTGCGCGGTTCTCGAGCACGTCATCGACGACCGCCTCGGTTGCGACTCCGAGGTGTACGGCCTTCTCGGCCGTCAACCGCGGGGAGTTGAGCATCAGATCGACTGCGCGACCGGTGCCGATTGCCCGCGGAAGCAGCCACGACTGGCCGCAGTCCGGCGTGAGACCGACCGCGGTGTACGCCGTCACGAAGGTGGCTCGCTCGGCCGCTATCACCAGATCCGACAGCAGTACGAGCGAGAGGCCCGCACCAGCAGCCGCGCCCTGCACCGCGGCGACGATCGGCTTCTTCAGCGCAACGATGGCCCGAATGGCTTCATGCGCCGCGTGCGCCAGCTCGGCGACGTACGCGCCCGGGTCGGGTGCAGCGCGCATCGCGGCCAGATCGCCGCCTGCACAGAACATCCGGCCTTCAGCACGCAGCAGCATCACCCGCGCATCGTCGTCAGCTGCGACCTTCTGCACGACGTCGAGGAGTCGATGAGCAACGTCGAGGTCGAGGGCGTTGCCGTTGTCGGGACGGTTCAGGGTGACTCGGGCGACACCCTCGTGGACGTCGAGGCGGACAGAGTCGGACATGCTTCTCCCTGCTAGAGGTCATCGGGCCCGGGCACCCAGGTCCACAGCGGCCGGATCTCGACGCTACCCGTACGCGCGTACGGGTGCCCGGCGGCCACCGCGACCGCCTCGTCGAGATCCGCGACGTCGATGATCACCACGCCGCCGACGAAGTCCTTGGTCTCCACGAACGGCCCGTCCGACACCAGGGTCTCGTCGGCTCGTACACGCACGGTGGACGCAGTCTCGGTCGGGCGCAGCCGCACACCGACGAGGAAGGCGTCGCGCCTGCGCAGGTCGTCGGCCCATGCCTGGTGCACTGGGTCGGCCGCGAGGTCTTCGGTGCTCGGCGGGTCGGTCTCGTCATCACAGATCAACAGTGCGTACTTCATCGGGGTCCGTCCCTTTTCGTTGTGGTTCGGCTTCTAGCCCACCGACGATCCGAACCCGTACAGATCGACACCGACGACGGTACTCATCTCTGGTCGATCTGACGCACGACCGCATCGGCCACCTTCGCGCCGAACATGACCGGATCGTTGTGATCCGCGTTGAGCACAACCGTCTCAGCGAGGTTCGGCGCCGCCGTGGCAACCTCGGCGCTGAGGCGCGACGGCACGATGGAGTCGCGCCTGCCGTAGATCACCGTGACCGGCACATCGGTCGCTTCGATGTGATCGAGTACGGGGAACCGGTCGCGCAGGAGCCATCGGACCGGCAGCCACGGATAGTGCTGCGCGCCGACGTCGGCCAGCTCGGTGAACGGCGAACGGAGTACGACGCCTGCCGGCGGATGCCGCTGCTGCAGTGCGGCAACGACTCCTGTGCCCAACGACTCGCCGAGGTAGATCGTCCGGGCCGGCGGGTAGCCGAGATTCCCGAGCGCGTCGACGGCCGCGTCGGCGTCGCGGGCGAGCCCATCCTCGGACGGACTACCGGGATTGCCGCCATAGCCCCGGTAGTCCATCAGCAACACCGCGAGCCCGCGGTCACGCAGCACACGAGCCAACTCGACCCGCCCGAGACGGTTGCCCCCGTTGCCTGGCGCGACCAGGACGGCGTGCTTGCGGTCCCGTACGCCCGGCGGCACCGGGACGAACCATGCGTCGAGCTCGAGCCCGTCGCTCGTGTGCAGCGTGACGTCACGCGCACCGTCGATCACCTCATCGGCCGGCGGCGGCGCGTACGCGTCCGGGAAGTAGATCAGCTGACGCTGCAGGGCGGTCAACAAGGCGAGCGCTCCTCCCAGGAGAACCAGCGCGCCGAGCCCGCCGCGTACCGACCAGCGGAGAGCGGGAGCGGCGGCCATACTCCATCGTGGCTTGCCAGCACGGCCTCGGCAACGCCCGAGCGCAGCGCCCTTCTACGCCCCGCCGAGGTACGTCTTCCCGCCAATAAGCGCCGCCCTATCGGCCGGACGCCGTACCTCGGCGGGAAACGAAAAATCGAGGCCAGACATTGTCTGACCTCGATCTCCTTGGTAGCGGGGGCAGGATTTGAACCTGCGACCTCTGGGTTATGAGCCCAGCGAGCTACCGAACTGCTCCACCCCGCGTCGCGTTCGCAACTATAGAGGGCTGCGCGAGCGGGAATCAAATCGGGTCCCGCTCACGAGGAGTTCGGCGCGTAGTCGTTGATGTTGTCGCTCAACACCAACGACTGCGCGCCGAACTCTGGGAGTCAGTTACCGCCGTCGGCGTCGCCCGAATCGCCTTCGGAACCACCGGTGTCGCCGTCCGAGCCGCCCGACTCGTTCGTGCCTTCATCGGGCGAATCCCCGCCCATCAAGGACTGTGCTTCCTCGAGAAGTCTTGCTGCCTCGTCGTTCTTCTTCTGGTACGTGCCCAACTCGCCGTCGCTGAGCGCGGCTTGCGCGTCCTCAAGAGCCGTTACTGCCTGGCTGACCAGATCACGCGCAGTGGCCTCTGCACCCGTCGACGGCTCGTTGTCCTCACCACCGTCGTCGGAGCCATCGGAGCCACCGGTGTCGGTGTTCGACCCGATGCCGAGTGCATCGCGCAGTGCCTCGTCCAGATCGCGGCCGGAGCCGACTTCCTCGCCGAACGACGTGACGACCATCTGCAGCACCGGATACGAGCCGGAGGTGCCGGTGTTCTGGGTATAGATCGGCTGTACGTACAACAACGCCTCGCCGATCGGCAGCGACAGCAGGTTGCCGTACTTCACCTCGACGTTCTCGTTGTTGGTGAAGCTCAGCAGTTTCTGCCGAACGCTGTCGTCGTTCGCGAACGTGTTGTCCATCTGGTTCGGACCCGGGATCTGCCGCTCGCTCGACAGCTGCAGAATCTGGAACGACCCGTAGTCGTCGCTCGTCGCCTCGGAGTTGACCGACATGAACGCGCCGAGGTTGTCCCGGTTGTTCGGGACATACACGCTCGTCAGCGAGAAGTTCGGGCTGTTCTCCGCCGGCCGTGCCATCGACAGGTAGTACGGCGGCTGCTTCTCACCGGTGTCCGACGTCGGGTCCTGCGGTACGACCCAACGCTCGTCGTCCTGGTAGAACGTGTCGGAGTCGGTCACGTGGTAGCGCTCCAGCACATCGCGCTGCAGCTTGTACAGGTCGACCGGATAGCGCAGATGCGCCATCAGATCCTCGGAGATCTCCGACTTCGGCTTGACGACATCGGGGAACGTCTCCATCCACGCATCCAGCAGCGGATCCTCGGTGTCCCATTGGTACATGTCGACCGTGCCGTCGTACGCATCGACGACCGCCTTGACCGAGTTGCGAACGTAGTTGACCTGATCGGTCGGCAAGGCCTCCTGCGCTCCGGTGTTGGTGAGCGTGTCGGAGGTGGCCTCCTCCATCGAGCGCTTCTCCGACAACGGGTAGTCGTCGCTGGCCGTGTAACCGTCGACGATCCACACGACCCGGCCGTCGACGACCGCAGGGTACGGGTCGCCGTCGACCTGCAGCCACGGTGCGACCTTCTCGACCCGGTGCCGCGGATCGCGGTCGTACAGGATCTTCGACTCGGAGTTGACCCGGCTCGACAGCAGGATGTTCGGCTCGCCGAACTTCGCGGCGTACAGGAGCTGCCGGAAGGTGCTGCCGATCCCGACACCACCCTCGCCGTCGTAGGTGTTCTGGGTGGACGCCTCGGTGTCATCACCGCCGCTGCTGCCACCGGTCGGGATGTCGATCTCGACCGGGTTGGCACCCTCGGGAGCACCCACGATCGAGTACTGAGGGCCGCCGCCACCCTCGGCGAACGCCTCTCCGTAATAGATGCGCGGCTCCTTCTTGAAGTCGAAGTCGCCGACCGGCGGGATGTCCTTCTCCACCCACACCGGCTCGCCCTCGGAGTTGACCTGGTTGCCGCGTGCGGCGATGACGCCGTAGCCGTGGGTGTAGACGGTGTGGTCACCGGTCCAGGTGCGCTGGCTGTCCTGCAGACCACTCAGGTCGAGCTCGCGGGCCGCGATCACGAGATCCTGCGGCTGATCGTCCTCGTCGATCGTGTAGCGGTCGATGTCGAGCGTGTCGGGCACGGTGTAGTAGCCGCGCACCTGCTGCAACTGCTCGAAGGCCGGCGCCACGAGCGTCGGGTCGAGCAGTCGCGTCGAGACGCGCGTCTCCGACGACTCGCGCAGCTCCGACGGGGCAATGCTCGACCTGGCGTCGTAGTCGTCGACCTTCACATCAGAGATGTCGTACGCATCGCGGGTCGCGGTGATGTTCTTCTCGATGTACGGCGACTCTTTGTCCTGCTCCGACGGCTTCACCTGGAAGGACTGCATGATCGCCGGCCAGATGCCGCCGATCAGGATCGACGACAGCAGCAACAGCCCGACACCGATGCCCGGGAGCATCCACGAGCCGCGTACGGCGTTGACGAAGAACAGGATCGCGCAGATGAGCGCGATGACGATCAGGATGTTCTTGCTCGGGATCCGCGCATGCGCGTCGGTGTACGAGATGCCCGTGTGCAAGGAGCCGTCTGCGGTCGCGAAACCGTACCGGTCGAGCCAGTACGCGAACGCCTTCAGCAGCATGAAGACGCCGATCATGATCGACAGATGGATGCGCGCGGCGGTCGACACCTTGCTCACGCGCGCCTGGAAGGAGATCGCGCCGTACAGGTAGTACACGAGCGCCGTGAGTATCAGCGCAACGATCAGCAGCGCGAAACCGTACGAGGCGAGGAAGCGGAACCACGGGTAGTCGAAGACGAAGAAGCCGATGTCCTTGCCGAAGTACTCGTCCTCGGTTCCGAACGAGCCGCCGTTGCGCCACAGCAGGTACGTCTCCCACTTGCCGACCGCGACGGCGCCGGAGAATCCGACGAGCGCGATGCCGAGCACGATGAACAACGGCTTGCGCACGGGGTCGATGCCGTCGCGATAACGCGCGACCGGATCGCTGATCCGCGACTGGGCGCCGAGCGGAGGTCGGCAACGGTACGCGAGGTAGACACTGCCGAGCACGACTCCGGCGAAGACGACGCCGAACACGATGAACAGCAGTACGCGCGTGCCGAGCAAAGTCGAGTAGACCGAGGAGTAGTCGAGCGCCTGGAACCACAGCCGGTCGGTCCAGATGCCGGTGAAGATGGACGCGAGGAAGATCAGCGCGGCGAGAGTGATGATCGTCGGGATCAACACCCGCCGCCCGCGGCCACTGGACGTGGGCGGCTCCTCGTCGCGCTTCGACCCAGCTGCGAAACCGTCGCTCACGTCTCTCCTTGTATCGAGCGCTCAAACTGAGCCCGGTCACAAACCGTGGGTCTGCGACCGGGGATGGTACTAGTCTGCCAGGGTCTCCGAGAGCAGCCTCGTCAGTGCCGGTACGAGGTCGGGTCCCTCGAGCAGATCGTCGGGGTTGGTGCGCATCCGAACCGCACAATGGACCTCGCCGGAACGGTTCACCGCGGCCACGATGCGTACGTCCTGACGGTCGGGATGCTTCGCCGCGTACGACTCGAGTTCGCTCGGCTCGTCGGGCAGACCCTCCTCGGCGTCGGGCGGCAGCATCAGGCGTTCGACGACTGCCGCGCAGCCGAAGACCTGCGGCGGCCACATGATGCGCGCGAGGGTCTCCTCGAACGACCGGTCGGCGGGTATGTCGTCCTGGGCTACCGGCGTGAGCGATTCGGGGTCGGCGGACTCATCGAGCCCGAGGCTGCGCGCCATCTCCGGCTCAGCCCGGACGAGATCGCCGGTCGGCACCAATGCGTACAACGTGGGCGGTTGGTCCCAACCCGCTTCTGCGGCATGCTCCTCGACCTCGAGCGCTGCCTGTCGAAGCGCAGAGTCCTCTCCTACTCGCACAGCGGAACCTCCGCACCGGGATCGTTGGCAAGGGCTTCCAGGGACTTGACCGCCTGGTCGAACGTCTTGGCTTCGACGAGCGTCAACCCGTGGTCATCGCCGTCGGCAGCCTCGGCGCAGTTGCCGGTCGGCGTCAGGAAGATCGACGCGTCTGCCGCAGCGGCACCCGCGATCTTCTGCTGGATGCCGCCGATCGGGCCGACCGTGCCGTCGTCGGCGATCGTCCCGGTGCCGGCGACGACCTTGTCGCCGGTGAGCGACCCGCGAGTCAGCTCGTCGTACATGGCGAGCGCGAACATCATTCCGGCGCTCGGCCCGCCGACGTCCTCGCCGACGTTGTTGGTCACCGTGACGGGAAAGTCGTACCCGATGCCGATGCCGATCCGCGACATCGAAGCGTCTTCTGGATGCTTCTCCGTCGTCAGGGTGACCGTGCGCTCGTCGGGGCCGCGTTCGATGTCGAGCTCCACATCGGTGCCCGGCTTCAGCGTGGCGATCGAGTTGATGACGTCGTCGGGCGAGTGGACCTTCTCACCGTCGACCGCCAGGATCGTGTCGCCGACCTCGAGCTTGCCTGCGGCCGGGCCCTTCGGATCGACCGGCTTCTCCACCGCCACCCGTACGTCGTAGCCGGCGGCCCGAAGCGCCACCGCCTCGGAGATCGTCTTCGAGCTCGACATCTGCAGGCTGGTCTCCTGCTCCGCCTCCTCGGCAGTCTGCCCCTCGGGGTAGATCACGTCACGAGGAACGACGGCGTCGTCGTCGCTGAACCACGCCGATACCGCTTGACCGAGCGACAGCTTGGATCCGGCGCTGGTGACCGAAACCGTCGTGAACCGAAGCTCGCCATCGGTGTCGTACGTACGAACTCCGTCGCCGAACTGGATCACCGGCTTGTCCTCGAACTTGCCGAGCGTGTCGAAGGTCGGACCCGGTTTCATCGTCACGTACGGGACGGGGATGAGCGCCGCCACGCAGACCAGCACAAGCGTCGCCGCAGCGGCAGCGAACAGCGTGAGGTTACGGCGGGACACGGAACCTACTCTTTCACCGCAGGCTGCGCGTACGGCTGGAGGGGCGTACGGCGACTCCGCTCGGACGCTCACGATGTTGGGTCGCAACGAGCAGAGGTTTGCGCGGACGTCTGCTCATGGCGCGCGAGAACCGCTCCTGAGCACGCTCGTCACTCGCCCGCAGGGTGCGCGCCGACGGGCGGCGGCCGCGCCAACCTGCCCACAGCATCGCAACGGCGGTCACCGCCAGGGGCGCGGCCAGCCAGAGCAGAATCTCCACCCCGACAGCCTAGGCAGGCCGGTACGTACGCGGTGCCAGGCACGCCGTCATGGGGTGCCGACCCACTCGTCGCTGCCGTCGGCGAACACCTGGTGCTTCCAGATCGGCACACCGGACTTCAGATCGTCGATGAGCGCGTGGCAAGCATCCATCGCCTGGCCGCGGTGCGCCGCGGACACCGCGACGACGACTGCGATGTCACCGATGCCGAGCGACCCGACTCGGTGCACTGCGCTCAGCGCGACGACGTCGTAGCGCGCGACGATCGCCTCGGCGACCTCCCGCATCCGGGCATTCACCGTAGGGTGGGCGGAGTACTCCAGGCGATCGACGCCTCGACCGCCGTCGTGATCGCGCACAGTGCCGACGAACAGCCCGACTCCGCCGGCATACGCATCGACCACACTGGCGTACACCTCGTCGACACGCAGAGGCTCGTCGCGTACGTCGAGCAGTCGGATCACCTCGGCGGAGCTCATAGCCCATCACCCTACGAGTAGGTTTGTAGACATGGCCACGAACCCACCAGACGACAGCCAGGACAACACTCCGGACAAGGGTCCGGACGACTCTGGCCCGGGCAGCCAGCAGAACCCCTTCGCCGGTACCCCCATGGAGCAGATGTTCCAGGCGTTCTCCGGTGGGCAGATGCCCGATATGAACGTCATCATGTCCCAGATGCAGCGGATGTTCGCGCCGCATGAGGGCAGTGTGAACTGGGAGCTCGCCACCGAGATCGCTCGGCACACCGTCGCCCAGTCACCCGACCCGTCGGTGACGACCGCCGATACGGGTGCCGTCTCCGACGCGGTACGCCTGGCCGAGCTGTGGCTCGACGGCGCGACGAGCATCCCGGCGGGCGCGACCACTTCGGCTGCGTGGAGCCGCGCGGAGTGGATCGAGGCGACGTCGCCGACGTGGCGCACGCTGGTCGAGCCGATCGCCGAGCATGTCGTCACCGCGATGAGCGACGCGGTGCCCGAAGAGGCCAAGCAGATGGCGGGCCCGCTGATGGGATTCCTCGGCCAGGCCGGCGGCGCGATGTTCGGCCAGCAGATCGGCCGGGCTCTCGGCGAGCTCGCCGCCGAGGTCGTCTCGACGACCGACGTCGGGCTCCCGCTCGGTCCCGACGGAGTCGCCGCGATCCTGCCCCGTAACGTCAAGGAGTTCGGCGAGGGCCTCGGCGTGACACCGACCGACGTGACGCTCTACCTGGTACTCCGCGAGTGTGCGCACCATCGGCTCTTCGCCCACGCGCCGTGGCTCCGCGCACGCCTCGTCGGTGCGATCGAGGAGTTCGGTCGCGGTACGCGCATCGACATGTCCCGGATCGAGGAGTCGATGCGCGACATCGACCCGACCAACCCGAACGCCCTCAACGAGGCATTGTCCGGTGGCCTGTTCGAGCCGACTCGTACGCCCGAGCAACAGAGCGCCCTGGAGCGGCTCGAACTGCTGCTGGCGCTCGTCGAAGGATGGGTCGACGAGGTGGTGAGCCAGGCGACCGACGAGCGGATGCCCGCCGCGAAGAGCCTGCGTGAGGCTGTACGCCGCCGCCGGGCCGCGGGTGGTCCCGCAGAGGAGACGTTCGCGTCGCTGGTCGGTCTCGAGCTCAGGCCACGTCGTCTACGCGATGCCGCTCATCTGTGGGCCGCATTGCGCGACCGACAGGGCGCGGAGGCCCGCGACGCCGTGTGGGCGCACCCGGATCTGCTCCCGTCTGCGGCCGACCTCGACGATCCGCTCGGGTTCGCAACCGACGACGACACCCGCATCGACGACGAGGACTTCGACGCGGCACTCGCCGATCTGCTCGACTCGGCCGGAGAGTCCTCGTCCGACGACGAGTCGGGCGAGGGAGACGAGTCCGCCGGTTCATGACGCTGCACGCCGACGCGGTCGACGTACTCACCAGGTGGCGTGCACCCGATGACGCGCAGGACGCGCTACGCCGCACGTACCTCCGCCATCTCGGCCACCATCGCGATGCGATGCAGCGCTCCTGCCGGCCGGATCACCTCACGGCAAGTGTCCTGGTGATGTCCGCGGACCGATCGCAGGTGCTGCTCACGCTGCACCGCAAGCTCGGGCGATGGCTGCAGACCGGCGGCCACTGCGAGGACGTCGACGCCGATCTGGTCGCGGCGGCAACCCGCGAGGGTGTCGAGGAGTCAGGCATCGACGGTCTTCGTACCGACCCCGATCCGGTGCTCCTGTCTCGCCACGAGGTGCCGTGCGGCCCCGTACGCCCGGCACACCACCTGGACGTGCAGTTCGTCGCGTACGCGCCACCTGGTGCGCGCGAGCGGATCAGCGACGAGTCCGCCGCCCTCACGTGGTTTCCGATCGGCGCGCTGCCCGACAGCGCCGATGCGAGCGTACGCGCGCTGGTCGAGCACGCGGCGCGGCGCTGAGGCAGCCGGGCTTATCGGTACGACTGCCCGCCTGCCCGGTTCGGTTTCGCTGTCGGCGTTACGCTTCCTGCGGTGCGGCTACCCGTCTGCCCGATTCCTCGTCGCTGTCGGCTGTCCGTACTGCGTGGGTTCGGAAAAGACGCGGCGACGCGGGAGCCGCAGCTACCAGGTTGGGTTCGCCGCCGGCTTTCCCGTTGCGGTTGGGCTTTTGCGGGGTCGGTCGGTGGCGCTTTACCAAGTAGACATGGTGAAACTCCACTTTGCAGGGCAGGTACGCCGTGCAGAGTGACACGTTGCAGTGCCCGTTGGTATGCCAGCGACTACCGGTACGGACGTGACACCGAAACAAATCTTTACCCCGATCTCATATCAAGGTGAGGGAGAGCCGCCGAGGATCCTGAGCCGAAGTGGCGGCTCCGCGCGTCGCCGCGTCTTTTGCCCAGACGGAAGGCGAGGTGAAGCCGACGGCGACGAGGAATCAGGCAATCGGGTAGTCGCACGCCGAAGAAACCTGCCCAAAGCACCTACTCATCCACCCAGTCGAGCCCGGCCGCAAGCGAGACACCGTCGAGGAAGCCGCGGGCGCGCTCGGTGCGCGGGTAGCGGTTCACCAGCTCCCAGAACTCGTCGTCGTGCCCTGGCACCCGCAGATGTGCCAGCTCATGCATGAGCACGTAGTCGATGACCCACAGCGGCATGCCCTGGAGGCGGCTGGACAACCTGATGGACCGGTCCTCGATCGTGCAGGAGCCCCAGCGCGCCGTCTGGTTATCGACCCACCGGACCGACTCGGCCTCGCAGGTGCCGTCGAGGTGCCGCACGTTCAGCGCGTCTGCGCGCCGCTGCAGATCAGCATCGGTGGGCTTGCGTCGTTCCGACTGGCGCTCCAGCCGCTCGAGCATCGTCTCGACCCAACGGCGCTCCTCGGCTCGCGACAGCCGGTCGGGCATCAGGATCACGATCGTGTCGCCGTCACGGTACGCAGCAACCGACCGACGGCGGCGCCGACTGCGCCGGATGTCGATCTTGGGCGACGATTCATCGTCTGGTGTCGCGTGCGTCACACTCTCACGATAGAGGTCTGAGCAATCCCGAGGCACAACACGCCGAAACCGTGTCGCATCCACAGTCGTTCGCGCCGACACCGCAGGTCAGACCCGGGTACCGGCCGTGGATCCACATCGAAATCCCCAGCTGTCCACAGGGTGCGCGGGCGCGTCCCACAGGACATCCCCAGCTCTATCCACAGGCGTGGATGACGCTTCCCGACCTCCAGTTGACGCCGGTATGTCCCTCGGCATACCGTGCATGCACACGAGGCCTCCGATTCGGCCGAGCGTCCGCAAGGGGAAGGCGGGCCGCTCGTCACCGGTCGGGGGCCTCGCGGTTTTCCACAGAGCGAATGGCCGATTGTGGAAATCGGCAGCAGGTACCTCCGCAACCGCCATGCTGACTGCATGCGCCCTGTACTCCGCCCCGGATTCGACGTCTACCGTCGCGACCGCAATCACCTGCAGTTCGGTACGTCGACCGATGACTGCCTCGTCGTCGAGGACCGACCCGGCCTGGTCGGCCTGCTGCGGCTGCTCGACGGTTACCGCGACCTGACGACGGTCGCCCTGCTCGCGTCCGACGGCGTACCCGCGTTGACCGACCCGCCAGCCGGCCTGATCGCAGCGCTACAGGACGCCGGCATCGTCGTTGACGCCGAACCTTGGGACAACGACGAGCCCGGTCTCGACGCCGAAGCACGTTCCCTCGCACTTGCCGGCGTAGCAGCGCCGGAGATGCGCGATCGGCTCGTACGCCGCGCACAGTCCTGCGTCGAGTTGCGCGTGGATCCCGCCACGACTGCGCTCGCCGACTCTGCGACGGCCTGTGTGCGCGACCTCGGCGTCGACGTCGCTTACGCACCCGGCCAGCTCGCGACCGTCGCGCTGGTCATCTCCGCAGGCCCCGCGGATCGCGCGACCTATGCCGCCTTCAGGCACGAGCGCGTACCGCACCTGGTCGCGGCGGTCGATGGTGCCCGCGTGCAGATCGGGCCGTTCGTCCAACCCGCCACGAGCCCGTGCGTCGAGTGCTCGGATCGCCAGCGAGCCGAGTGGGATCCGTGCTGGTCAGCGGTCGTGGCCCAGCTCGGCACTCCACTCGCGCGCCCTGCCGACCCCTATGCGCTCAGTGCAACGACGCGACAGCTCGCGAGCGCACTCATCGCACACGAGATCGCCGCGTTCTGCGACGAGGTCGAGCCCCGTACGGCGTCTCGCACCATCACCCTCGGCCCCGACCTACACGACTGGGAAGAGACCGAGGTTGCGTTCCATCCGCAGTGTCCGTGCAGGCGATGATCCGGACCCGCGCAGGGGACGTTGGGCGCCCCCGACACAATGGGGTCATGACGCCGAGCGACCGTTCCGAGGACCCGCCCCACCGTTCGGTACCGCGCAGCACCGCCGCGCGTACGGCACGACTCGCCCGACTCCCGCTGGGACTCGCAAGTCGGGCGACCGTCGGGTTAGGGCGGCGGCTCTCCGGCACGCCGGCCAGCTCGGTGATGACCGATCTGCAGCAGCGCACCGCCGAGCAGATCTTCGAGGTGCTCGGCGACCTCAAGGGCGGTGCGATGAAGTTCGGGCAGACCTTGAGCATCTTCGAGGCCGCCATGCCCGAGGAGCTGTCCGGGCCGTACCGCGAGACCCTCGCGAAGCTGCAGGACTCCGCTCCCCCGATGCCGGCCGCCACAGTTCACCGCGTGCTCGCCGATGCGTTCGGGCCCGACTGGCGTACCCGTTTGGTCGAGCTCGACGACGATCCGGCCGCTGCGGCTTCGATCGGCCAGGTCCACCGCGGCAAATGGCACGACGGCACCGACGTCGCGGTGAAGGTGCAGTACCCCGGCGCGGGCCCGGCTTTGGAGAGCGACCTCCGCCAGATCGGCCGACTCAGCCGACTGTTCGGCGTCATCACGCCCGGGCTCGACGTGAAACCGCTCGTGCAGGAGCTCAAGGACCGCGTGGTCGAGGAGCTCGACTACGACCTCGAGGCGCAGGCACAGCAGGCGTTCGCCGAGGCGTTCGCGGGTGACGAGGCGGTCAAGGTTCCGCGGGTCGTCGACCACGCCACGACCGTGCTGGTGAGCGAGTGGATGGACAGCAAGTCATCGCTAGCGCGGTTGATCGCCGACGGAAGCAAAGCGGATCGTGATCACTACGGCGCGGCGTACGTACGCTTCCTGTTCGCCGGCCCCGGGCGCACCGGCATGCTGCATGCCGACCCGCATCCGGGCAACTTCCGCGTACTCGATGACGGCCGTCTCGGGGTCGTGGACTACGGAGCCGTGGCCCGACTCCCCGAGGGCGGCCTTCCGGCGGTCGTCGGCCGGCTGCTACGCCACGCCGTCGACGACGACTGGGATGCCGTACGCGACGGTTTGGTCGCCGAGGGATTCATCCGGCCGGAGACCAAGCTCGACACCGACACGATGCGTGCGTACCTCGCGCCGTTCGTCGAGCCCGCACAGACGCCGACATTCACCTTCAGCCGAGATTGGCTGCGAGCACAGGCCAACCGGGTGAGCAGCCCTCAGGCGCAAGGCCTCGGCACCGCGCTGAAGATCAACATCCCGCCGTCGTACCTGCTCATCCACCGGGTCTGGGCAGGCGGGATCGGCGTACTGAGCCAGCTCGGCGCGACCGCGCCGTTTCGAGAGATCCTCGAACAAAGCCTGCCCGGTTTCGACGATTGCTGAATTTGCATTACCGGTACTCGCCCCGGTGGGTCAAGCCGTGGGATTCTGGGTACAGTGTCTGATCGTTGACGACGGGAACCTCCGATCCCGAGCCGCTACCCGGCGGTGCACACACCAGGGAGGGGACGACGAGCGTGGAGCCTCCGAAGGGCGTCCCTCACCGGGTCTACATCCATGTGGGCGCGCCGAAGACCGGCACGACGTTCATCGAGCAGGTGCTCTACCACCACCGGCAAGAGCTCGCCGATCACGGCGTGCTGTATCCGGCGGACTACTACGACGAGCACTATCTGGCCGCGGTGGACCTGCAGGACCTCGCGTTCAACATGGAGCACCGACCCGAGGCGAAGGGCCATTGGGAGAAGGTCGCCTTCCGCGCCCGCGGGTGGCCCGGCATCAGCATCATCTCGCACGATGTGTTCGCCGGTGCAACGGCCGAACACGCCAGGCGGGCGATCGAGTCACTCGCACCCGCCGAGGTGCACATCGTCTACACGGCCCGAGACCTTGCCCGTCAGCTGCCGTCTCATTGGCAAGAAGACGTCAAACACGGCGAGATGGCGAGCTTCAACTCCTGGCTCGACGCGTGCCTTCGGCGCGACGACAGCCGATGGAACCTCCGATGGTTCTGGGGTGTCGAGGACGTCCCGGACGTCCTCACCCGCTGGGCGTCGACGCTGCCGCCGTCGCAGGTTCACGTCGTCACGGTTCCGCCGGTCGGTGCCGAACGCCACGTACTCTGGGACCGATTCGCCGAGGTGGTCGGACTATCCGACGCCAAGCTCGATCTCGACGTCGTCGCGCATCCGAACAGCGGCCTGGGTGCCGTCGAGGTCGCCCTCATCCGGCACCTCAACCAGCAACGCGACGAGTCGCTGAGCCAACGCGAGTACGAGCACATCGTCAAGGGCGCGTTCGCGCACGAGATGCTGTCCGGGCGACCCAATAAGCGTCGCCTGCTCCTGCCCGCGGACCGACTGCCGATCGTGCAGGCGCTCGCCGCCGAATGGGTCGAGGCGCTGGAGAAGGCCGAGTACGACATCGTCGGGCCGATCGAGGACCTTCTCCCGCGCGAGGAGGATGTCGGGCCCGACACCATCGACCAGGTCGATGACGACGAGTTGCTCGAGGCATCGCTGATCTCCGTACGCGAGCTACTCGTCCGGATTCGCGACGAACGACGTGCGGCCGGCGATCTGCTGGAGCACAACGCCGATCTCGAGCGCAAGATCGAGGAGCTGTCCTGGCGGGTGTCCGTCGCCGAATGGGCGGTCGAGGAGCATCGCAACCTGCCGCACTGGGAGCGCGTCAAGCGCACCGTCGTCGAGATCGGTCGCACGAACTCCTCGGTTGGTCGAGCACTCGACGTCTACCGAAAGACGCGCCGGCGACCATCCGGATAGCGGTCGACAACGCTGTCACCACCACTCGCTGTCGAGCCGGCCCTCGATGCTGCGTGCGTTGGCCCGCGTGCACTGGTCGCAGTAGATGCGCGTACGCCCGTTCTCGACGGCGAACGACCAGGTGAGCGGCAGTACGTCGCCGTCGGCCTGCCGGCCGCAGAAGTCGCAGTAATGGGCCATTCCAGGAGTGTAGGAACCCAACGGCTCACCTGCACCCCGGATCGGCGGTAGGGCACTAACTGTGGAAAACGTTCGGCCCCGGTCCGCTGTCGCGGACCGGGGCCGAACTCGTCAGATAACTCTTGTGGTCAGATCAACTCGAACCGATGCAAAGCCCCCCGATGGTGGGAAACTCAGATCGCCCGAGCGAGATGAAGACGCGCCCGGTAGGCCGCCTTCTCCGCACGACGAGCGAGACGCTTCGCGCGCAGCAACTGGTGCGCACGGCGTTCGTTGCGCGCCTGCTCGAGGCGCTCGCGATACTGCGCGCGCGCCAGATCTTCATGCATAGTATGCATTTCGATGCTCCTGTTGTGAATGTCAGTGGTGTTCATCGTTGGTATGGGCTTTCTCGTTGGAGTTCATTGCTCGACGCGTTCGTCACGCGGCTACCTCGGTTTTGCGCGGCCGGCCACGTGGACGTTTGCGCGGGATGACCTTTCCCTGTAGGAACAGCTCGCCACCCCATACCCCCCATGGCTCGGATCGATCGAGAGCGCCGGCCAGGCATTCCTGGCGGACTGGGCAGTCGAGGCACAAGGCCTTGGCCACCTCCACGTCATGCGGGGTCTCCGCAAAGAACAGCTCCGGGTCATTGCTTCGGCAAGGAATAGAACGAGCGAGGTCGTCGTCTTCGCTGCCGAGCAGCGCGATCGGATCGAGGACTGTGGTTGTCATGTCACCTCCTTCTCGAGAGTTGTCTGACGGTGGGCGATTTTTACGCCCTCGGAAAACACGAAGGCCGCGGATCCCGGTGTGGGTTCCGCGGCCTGGAGTCGCCGATCTGATCTGAGTTGATCTAGACAGGTGGACTCCAGGTGGTCCCCACGAAATCGCCATCGACACGCACTGCGGCCGGAGCGATCGGGTTGGCGTCACGCACGAGGGCGCGCAGACCGAGGGCGTCACTGGACATGGCCGTGCCGGCGGACGTTGCGCACTGCGTGGTCTTAAAGATCTTGATGTCCATGAGACTGCTCCTCTCTGCTCTCGAGCCCTACCGCACGACGGGACCGCCGCGCGTGCGATGAACACTACGCGCGCCCTGTATCAGGGCGCAAACTATTTTTCGGATTTTTTCGAGGTTTTCTTGATGATGGCCAGTACGTCGTCGCCGTACCTGTCGATTTTCGCCTTGCCGATGCCCGGGATGCGCGCCAGCGCGGCCGACTCCGCAGGCAAACCCTCGGCGATCGCGACAAGGGTCGCGTCGGTGAACACACAGAATGCCGGCACCTTCGCCTCACTTGCCTGCTCCATGCGCCACGTGCGCAACTCCTCGAACAGCTGCTCGTCATACGTGGCAGGGCATTGGGCGCATCGGCCGATCTTGCGCTCGGCCGCCGAGTCGAGCAGGCCGTTACAGGTACGACAGCGGGCGACACCGCGGCGCTGCGAACGCGACTTGCGCGTCGTGCGCTCGGTACGCGAACGTGCTGCGTCCGCAGGCAGTAGCGGATCGAGGAACCTACTCGCCCGGCGTCCGCCACGCCCGCCGGGCGTACGAGCGGCCGACCAAGACACGGTGAGGAGGCGCCGCGCACGGGTCATGCCGACGTAGAACAACCGGCGCTCCTCCTCGATCTCCTGAGGCGACTCGGCGTATGTGATCGGCATGGTGCCTTCCTGGATGCCGGCACAGAAGACGGCATCCCATTCGAGGCCCTTTGCGGAGTGCATCGTCGCCAGCGTGACGCCCTCGGCAACGGGTGCATGCGAGGTGTGCGCACGGCGCTCGAGATCTGCGACGAGTCCGGTCAGGTCGCCGTCGGATGCGGAGTCTGCGTACTCGATCGCCATCGTGACCAGCGCGTTGAGCGACTCCCATCGATCGCGCACAGAGCCAGCCGTCGTCGGCGCCTGAGCGGTGTAGCCCATCGACGCCAGGACCGCGACCACGTCGGCGACCAGCTCACCGGTCTCCTGACCTCCCGCACGCGCCGCGCCACGCAGCAGCGTGATTGCCTGCTTCACCTCGGCCCGTTCGAAGAACCGCTCGACGCCACGGACAACGTACGGAATCTCCCGTGCGGCGAGCGCCTCCTCGTACGCCTCGGACTGGGCGTTGATCCGGAACAGTACGGCCATCTCGCGTAGCGCAGTGCCGCCGGCATGCAGTTTGTCGATGCGCTCGGCGATCGACTCTGCTTCGGCAACTTCGTCTGCGTGGCCGACGTACTCGACTTGGGGTCCGTCGTCGGACTGCGACCGCAGGATGACGCCCTCGCGGCTGGCGCGCGCCGAGAACACGGAGTTCGCCGCAGAGACGATCTGCGGAGTAGAACGGTAGTTGCGAGTCAGCTCGATGGTCTGCGCGCCGGGATGGTGACGGGAGAAGCTGGTCAGGTGGTCCGGTGACGCGCCCGCGAAGGAGTAGATCGTCTGCAGGGGGTCGCCGACGACGCAGAGGTCGTCGCGGTCGCCGAGCCACAGATCGAGCAAAGCGGCCTGCAACGGGTTGACGTCCTGGAACTCGTCGACGACCAACCAGCGGTATTGCGCGCGTACCTGTGCGGCAACGCGTGGGTCGTCGGTGAGTATCGCCGCTGTGCACAGCAGGATGTCTTCCATGTCGATCCGGCCGCGGTCGCGCTTGACCTCCTCGTACGCGGCGAACACCCGCCCCGATGTCACCGCGTCGAGGCCGGCGACCGAGCGCCCGAACTCCGGCGCCAGCCGCGAGTAGTCGTCGGGCCGCACGTTGCTCACCTTGGCCCACTCGACCTCGGCGGCGAGGTCGCGGAGCAGCGCGGAGTCGGCATCGACGCGACAGCGGCGTACCGCCTCGCTGAGCATCGGGATCTTGGACGCGGTCAGCTCCGGAAGCTCGCCTCCGTAGACCTTCGGCCAGAAGTAGCGCGCCTGCCGAAGAGCCGCCGAGTGGAACGTACGCGCTTGCACGCCGTCGGCGCCGAGCGTACGGAGGCGGCCGCGCATCTCACCGGCTGCCCGGTTGGTGAAGGTGACGGCCAGCACCTCGGTCGGCTTGTAGACGCCCGAGACGACGCCGTACGCGATGCGGTGGGTGATCGCACGGGTCTTGCCGGTGCCGGCGCCGGCGAGCACACACACCGGACCGCGCAGCGCGAGCGCGACCTCGCGTTGCTCGGGATCGAGCGCGTCGAGCAGCTCGTCGGCGGTGAGTGGCACGGGTCTCGCCCTCCTCGGGAATGCACCTACGGGGTGCGACGTTTTGCCTTGTGGAACAGCGTAGACGCCCAAGGAGACAATCGATGTCGGCCCAGTTCACGATGTACTCGACCCCGTGGTGCGGTTACTGCCACCGCCTGCGCGGACAGCTCGACCGCGAGGGCATCGCGTACGAGGTGGTCGACATCGAGCAGCAGCCGGAGGCGGCCGCGATCGTAGAGAAAGCGAACGGCGGGAACCAGACCGTGCCGACGCTGGTGTTTCCCGACGGCACTGCGATGACCAACCCGTCACTCGCGCAGGTGAAGGCCCAGCTCGCGGCCTGAGCAGGTCCTACGACGCCGAGCGGTACGACTCGAGGAACGTCGCGATGCGTCCGACGGCGTCCTCGATCTGTTCGACGCGTGGCAGCGTGACCAACCGGAAGTGGTCAGGGCGCGGCCAATTGAAGCCAGTGCCCTGGACGATCAGCAAGTGCTGCTCGCTGAGCAGGTCGAAGGCGAACTGCTCATCGTCCTTGATCGGGTACATGTCGAGGTCGAGCTTCGGAAAGAGGTAGAGCGCGCCCTTGGGCTTCGTACACGAGACGCCCGGGATGTCGTTGAGCAGCTCCCACGCGCGGTCGCGCTGCTCGCAGAGCCGTCCGTTCGGTAGGACCAGGTCGTTGATCGTCTGTCGCCCGCCGAGTGCTGTCGCGATGGCATGCTGCGACGGAACGTTCGGGCACAACCGCATGTTGGCGAGGATGTCGAGGCCCTCGATGTAGCTGCGCGCCTGCTGCTTCGGACCCGACAACGCCAGCCAGCCGCTGCGGAACCCGGCGATGCGGTACGCCTTCGACAAGCCGTTGAAGGTCAGGCACAACAGGTCGGGCGCGAGCGAAGCCGCCGAGGTGTGCTCGACGCCGTCGTACAGGATCTTGTCGTAGATCTCATCGGCCATCACGATCAGCCGATGCTTTCGGGCGACCTCGAGGATCTCGCGGAGTACGTCGTCGGAGTAGACGGCGCCGGTGGGGTTGTTCGGGTTGATCAGCACAATGGCTTTCGTACGATCGGTGACCTTGCTCGCGAGGTCGGCGACGTCGGGACTCCAGTCGCTCTGCTCGTCGCACAGGTAGTGCACCGCACGTCCGCCGGCGAGGCTGACCGCCGCCGTCCACAGCGGGTAGTCCGGTGCGGGGATGAGCACCTCGTCACCGTCGTCGAGGAGCGCCTGCAGCGACATCACGATCAGCTCGCTGACGCCGTTGCCGAGGTAGATGTCGTCGACGTCGACGTCGACCGCCTTCTGCTGGTAGTACTGCACGACCGCTCGACGGGCCGAGATGATGCCCTTCGAGTCGCTGTATCCCTGCGCTGTCGCGAGGTTGGCGATGACATCGACGAGGATCTCGTCGGGGGCCTCGAAGCCGAACGGCGCCGGGTTGCCGATGTTCAGCTTGAGGATGCGGTGGCCTTCGTCCTCGAGTCGCTTTGCCTCGGCGAGCACCGGGCCTCGGATGTCGTAACAGACGTCCGCCAGCTTCTGGGACTGCATCACCTCGCGCATGCTGATCAAGCATGCCAGCACCGGGCCCGGTCGCCTACGCAATTTCATCTAGTGTGGCCGATATGACGTCGCGTGAGTCGCCCGACGAGGTGTATGTGGTCGGGCAGGAGATCCTCGACAAACCGATCGAGTTGCTCGCGTACGACCCCGAATGGCCACGGCTGTACGCAGCGGAAGAGCGGCGCGTACGGGATGCGCTCGGCGAGCGGATCGTCGCGTTGGAACACATCGGGTCGACGTCGGTTCCGGGTCTTGCGGCCAAACCCATCATCGACATGCTGCTCGTCGTCACCGACCCCGCGAACGAACCGGCGTACGTACCCGACCTCGAACGCGCCGGCTACGAGCTCACGGTCCGCGAACCGGACTGGCATGAGCACCGGCTGTTCAAGCGACCGAATGGCATCGCGCTACACCTCCATGTCTACCCACCGGCGTGTCCGGAGATCCGCCGCTACCTCGCGTTTCGTGACCACCTGCGTACCGACGATGCCGATCGAGCGCTGTACGAACGGACGAAGCGAGAACTTGCGACACGTGAGTGGCGCTACATGCAGGACTACGCCGACGCGAAAACCGACGTTGTCGAGACGATCATCGCCCGCGCCCTCCACTGACTCGTCGGTCCCGCACCGCAGACTCGTCAGTCCCGCACCGCAGACTCGTCAGTCCGTTGGCGCACGGAATCGGATGAGTGATCGCCCAGGAGCCCACGCGATCGACGTACGCGACACCTCTGTCCAGCCCTCGGCACGATAGAGGCCGTTCGCTGCGTCTCGACCGGCAACGACATCGAGCATGACCTGAGAATGCATCAGCCGCGCCTGGGATGCGGCATGCCGCAGCAGTGCTCGGCCGATTCCGGCACCCGAGTACTCCGGATCGACGAAAAGCCTCTCGACCAGCGCCGATCCACTGTTGGCAACGGCAGCGACGTGCCCGACGGGATCTCCCCCGATGGTCGCCACCCAAGCCGCAGTGGACCCGCCACTCAGCCAGTCGGCAGGGTCGGCCGGCCAGTTGACGGGATAACCGAGATGCTCATGGACCTTCCGCAGGATTCGTACGCACTCGTCCAGGTCGTCGTCACAACGCTCCCGGATCTTCATCGTGCGGGAGTGACTACTCAGCGGACAGGTCAGGACCACGCGCCGACGATCAGCCCGCCGTGCCAGGTCTCGATCAGCCAACGCGAAATCGACAGGGTGCCGGGAAGGCCGAGTCCGCCGTCCCTGGACATCTGAGTCACCTCGTCGCGGGTGAACCACCGTGCGTCTTCGATCTCATCGCCGTCGGGGTGTACCTCGTGGCTTCTCGCCCGGCCGAAGAAGCCGACCATCAGGCTCGACGGGAACGGCCACGGCTGGCTCGCGGCGTACGTGACGTCGCCGACCGCGATGCCGGTCTCCTCGCCGACCTCGCGGCGTACGGCGTCCTCCAACGACTCCCCCGGCTCCAAGAACCCGGCCAGCGTGGAGTAGCGCCCTTCGGGCCAAGCCGGATGGCGTCCGAGCAGAGCGCGGTCATCGTCGTCGGTGATCAGCATGATCACCGCGGGATCGGTTCGTGGGAAGTGGTTCGCCCCGCAGGAGGGGCAGATTCGGACATGCCCGCCCGACGCGAGGTTCGACGGCTGGCCGCAGCGAGCGCAGAACCGGTGCGTCTGATGCCAGTTCGCGATGCCGACCGCGTGGACGGCGAGTCCGGCCTCGGTCTCGGACAGGTCGAGTGCGGCCTCGCGAAGCGTGCGCGGCGCCAGCGTCTCGTCGACCTCGTCGACGACCACGGCGAACCACGCCCGACCATCGGACTCACCGAGGTAGATCCGCTCCCCGTCGGGTGCGTCTGCCGGCGTGCTGTGGAGCAGGCCAGAGCCGTTCGTCGCGATGCGATGACGGCCGACCACGAGCACAGTGCTCTGCGGGTCATTCCACGATCGGGCGAGCTGCTCGTCGGTGCGCAGATCCGAGCGTCGGTCATGGTGCGGATGGGAGAACGCGAAGAGTTCTTGATCGGGCACGACCCCCACCCTACGACCGCCGATAGCCTGCTTCCCATGAGCACACACATCGACGCAGCTGCCGGCCAGATCGCTCCTCGGGTACTGCTACCGGGCGACCCCTTGCGCGCGAAGTGGATTGCCGAGACGTTCCTCGAGGACGCGCGAGAGTACAACCACGTACGCAACATGCTCGGGTACACCGGTACGTACCGCGGCGAGCCGATCAGTGTGCAGGGCTCCGGCATGGGTCAGCCGTCGATGTCGATCTACGTCAACGAGTTGTTCGGCGACTACGACGTGCGCCAGGTCGTACGAGTCGGCTCATGCGGCGCGCTCAGCCCCGATCTTGACCTGCGCGACATCGTGCTGGGCATGACCGCGTCGACCGACTCTGCGATGAACCGGCTGCGTTTCCATGGACTCGACTACGCGCCGGCCGCCGACTTCGCACTGCTCGAGGGAGCGTGGCGGGCGGCCGGAACACACGACGTACGAACGGTCGTCGGGCAGTTGTTCTCGTCGGACTTCTTCTACCCTCCGCGGCCGGAGCTGAACGGACTGCTCAAGGACCATGGTGTGCTCGCGATCGAGATGGAGACGAGCGCGTTGTACACGCTGGCGGCGCAGTACGGTCGGCGCGCACTGTCGATCTGCACCGTCTCGGACCACATCATCAACGAGAACCAGACAAGTAGCGACGACCGCGAGCGTACGTTCGCCGACATGGTCGAGATCGCACTCACCGCCATGCTCGGCGTACCCATCGACGGCTGAGCGACACAGCGTCACTCCGCCGCGAACAACGCTTCCAGCTCCGCACGACCGCGAGGCTTGTCGAGGGTGACGACCTGATCGAGGCGTACGTAGTAGAACGTCGCGCGCACCTTCGACTCGGGGACGTCGTGCAGCTGCGCCCATGCCACGCGATACAGCTCCAGCTGCAACGGATCGGCATTCGGGGTACGGCTCGTCTTCCAGTCGACGACCTCGTAGCCGTCGCCGTCGCGATACACCGCATCGATGCGCCCGCGAAGCACCTGGCCACCGATCCGCAACGAGAACGGCGCCTCGACCGCGTACGGGATGCGGGTGGCGAACGGGCCGTCATCGAACCTCTCGATGAGCTCCAGCAGCTCCTCGCCGTCGTCGATGTCGGCATCGGCGCGGCCGGGAAGATCCATCGGATCGAGCAATGCCTGCTGACCGAGGCGCGACTCGACCCAGGCATGGAAGCGGGTGCCGAATCGAGCGGCCGAAGACGGCTCTCTCGGCATCGGCCGCGCGAGATCACGTGCAAGACCTGCGGGGTCTTCGACAACGCGTTGCGCCGCGGTCACCGACAATCCGCTCGGCAGCGGCACCTCGATCACGTCGCGCCGCCGAAGGCGTGCCTCCTCCAGGAGGACTTCTATGTCGGCATCGAGGGCGTGCAGTGCGGCCAGCTCTCGGTGCGCCTCGGGCTCCGGCGAGTCGACCGGAATCGGGAGCTGCGGTGTGCTCATCGCATCGCGCACCTCTGCGGCAACGCGGCGGCGACGATCGACGACCTGCACCGGTAGCTCGCCCGGCCAGGCAACCGACGACCGGGCCGCGATCAACGGGTTACTTGCCTCTGCGCCATCGTCGCGCGGATCGGATGCCCAGACGAGCGGCTCGACGTCACGACCGGCCAGCCAGTCGCGTACGTGCTCGAGGTACGTGCTCGGGCCGCGCGGCTCGAGCTGTGTGCGCCCCCACCAATGACCGCTGACGACCAACGTGTGCTTGGCGCGGGTGAACGCGACGTACGCGAGGCGGCGCTCCTCGACCTGGGCTTGGGCGCGGCGGGCCTCGTTGTACGCCTTGACGCCGTTGGTCGACCACTCCTCGATCGCGGGTTGGGTTGCCGCGTCGCCGCGGAGCTCGGCCGGCAGCTCACGTGCAGTGAAGAGCCCTGCCTCCCGGCCCTTGCCGGACGGGAACACCTTGTGGCTCAGGAACGGGACGAGCACGGTGTGCCACTCCAGCCCCTTCGCCTTGTGCGCGGTCAGCAGCTTGACCGAGTCGCTGTCGCTGGGTGCGGCCACGTCGAGGCCACCGTTGTACTCCGCCTCTGCGCGGAGGTACGCCAGAACTCCGGTCAACGACGCGCTCGGCTCATTGCCGGCGAACTCGGCGATGGCCTCGATCAGCATCGCGATGTTGTCGCGGCTCTGCTGACCGCGAGCGCCCGGCTGCACCGCCAGCTCGACGTCGAGGTCGAGCGCCGTGATCGCGCGGCGTACGAGGTCGACGAGGGGCTCGCCGACGTGTGCGCGCATCCTGGCGAGTAGCCGGGACAGCTCGGCGAATCGCTCACGGGCCTCCGGCGAGTAACCGAGGTCGCCCGGATCGTCGAGTGCGTCGGCCAGTGACAACACGTCAGCGGGGTCGACGCCGTCGGTCGCGCGGTCGAGCGCGGCCTGCAGGTCTTCCTCGCCGACCGGCGGTCCGCCGGCCACCAGCTGACGCGCGCGCTTGCCGAGCAGCGCGAGGTCGCGTGGGCCGATACGCCAACGCGCGCCGGTGAGCAGCCTGAGCAGTGATGGGTTGGCCGTCTGCGAGTCGACGATGTCGAGCACCGCGAGTACGTCGGCGACCTCGGGCTGTTCGAGCAGGCCGTCCATGCCGACGACCTCGACCGGGATCTCCGCAGTCTGCAGGGCGACCGTCAACGCGCCGATCTCCTCGCGGGTGCGTACCAGAATCGCGATGTCGGACCACCGCAACGACTCCCGCGCCCTCGCGTCACGCACCTGCTCTACTGCCCAGTCGATCTCGTCGACAACGGTCTCGAGGCACGCGGCGACGATCGCGCCATCGGGAGCGTCGGGCTTCGGCTCCAGCGGACGCACGCTGTCTGTCTCCGCGTAGAGCGGCGCGGCCAGCGAGTTGGCGACGTCGAGTACGCCTGAGCTGCAGCGTCGGTTCACG
The DNA here is from genome assembly GCA_023100825.1 of Nocardioidaceae bacterium SCSIO 66511. Lineage (NCBI taxonomy): Bacteria > Bacillati > Actinomycetota > Actinomycetes > Propionibacteriales > Nocardioidaceae > Nocardioidaceae bacterium SCSIO 66511. The sequence continues at coordinate 3,469,371 of CP095846.1, forward strand.
GTCAAGTTGAGGAGGAGGCCGCGGCCCCCGTCGACGGTGGGAAAGTGGTCGAGGAAGCCGACCAGGTTGTCGGCCGACGCGCCCCGCCACCCGTAGATCGCCTGACACGGGTCGCCGACGGCCGTCACCGGATGGCCACGCCCCTCCTCCGGAGTCGCACCGGAGAACAGACCCTGAAGCATCAGCCGCTGGGCGACCGAGGTGTCTTGGTACTCGTCGAGCAGCACGACGGCGAATCGCGCGCGCTGGTCGGCCGAAACCTCCGGCGAGCGATCCGCGAGGATCGCGCCGCGGGCCATCTGGTCGGAGAAGTCCATCACCGCGTCGCGCGACTTGGTCTCGCGATACTCGGCGATGACGGCGGCCAACTCCGCCCGCTTGGCGGTAGTGGTCAGCGCATCGGTGACGGCTTTCAACGGTCGCTTGCGAGTGGAGTTCTCGACATCGAGCTCATGCGCGTACTTCTCGTCGTACGCGAGCAGCTCGTCGATCGGCACCAGATGATCGTTGAGCTGGCCGTCGAGATGCACCAGGTCGTTGACGATCGTCGGCATCCAGGTGGTGAGGTTGGCGATCGGGCCGCGATGGGACTGAATCGCCTGCGCAGCGCGCTGGAACCGCGAGGCATCGGAGACGATCCGCAGATCGGGCTCGAAGCCGATGCGAAGGCCGTGCTCACTCAGCAACGCGCCCGCGTAGGCGTGGTACGTCGACACCGTCGGCTCGCCGAGCTCGTCGAGGAACCCGTGGATGCCGGCATCGTCGGCGAGCAGACCGAGCGCGGCCCGGATGCGTACGGCGAGCTCGGCAGCCGCCTTGTTGGTGAACGTCAGGCCGAGCACCGCATCGGGAGCGACGATGCCGCGACCGACCAGCCAGACGACTCGCGCAGCCATCACCGTGGTCTTGCCCGATCCTGCGCCGGCGATGATGGCCGACGGCTTGTCGAGCGGTGCCGTGATCGCCGCCAGCTGCTGACTACTGAAGGGGATGCCGAGAACGTCGCACAGATGCGCCTCATCGCGCAGCAGCACCCGAAGGGGTGCTTCGTCGGACGCACCCTGGGACACGTGATCGCCTTCGGTTACGCCGGTCATTCGTCTCTCCACGGCTGCGGGTCGTCGACCGACGGCGCCGCGAGGATCGTACGCCCCTCGGGCTGGGCGGGACACGATGACCGGAACTCGCAGAAGCGGCACATCGTGCCGGGTGTCGCGGGGAACGACTCCGTACGTATCCGGGCTAGGGCGTCGGTGAGTTGTTCGTACGCGACGAACGACGGTGAGCCTTCGGGCGCCGCCTGCGGCTGCACCTTGGGCGAATCGGCCTCGCGGGCACCCGCGGGTACGCGCAACTGGACGAGCTCCGCGCCGCCCGCCTCGACTGGGCCGTCGACCAGCTCGTCGACCGCGCCATGCTGGACCGCCACCTGGTAGACGCCCAGCTGGGGATGCTCTGCGAGGTCCTTAGCCTTGACGGCCTTCTTACCTGTCTTGAGGTCGATGACGTGCACACGACCGCCGTCGTCGACCTCGACTCGGTCCATCGACCCCCGCAGACGCACGGTGTCGCCGCCGATCGGCACCTCGACCTCGAATGAGTGCTCCGCCGCAAGCGCTTCACGACCGCGAGCGCTCAGGTGCCAGTTGACGAAGCGTTCGATCGCTCTTCGTGCCTCGCCTCGTTCGAGCGTCGACACCCACGGCGCCGCGAAGTCGAGGCGCTGCCAGACGTCGTCGAGATGGGCATCGAGGACGTCCGGATCAGCCGCGAGGTCGCCGTCGATGACCTCTGCGGCCAACGCATGCAGCAGAGTGCCGAACCCCTGTGCGGTCGTGCCAGGAGTCTCGCCGCGTGCCTCGTGACTCAGGAACCACTTCAGCGGGCAGCTGACGATGCCGTCGAGGCTGCTGCCCGAAAGGTCGACCGGCCGATCGGCAGGGCGTACGGGCACCTCGCTGCGGGTCTCGTCGCGTACGCCCCACCAGCTGTCGGGGTCGGCGCACGCGACCACGACATCACCCGTCGCCGGAGCAGCCAGGCGGGCGAGCCGGGCAACGGCCTCGGCGCGTACGGCATCGCTCGAGGTCGTCTCGACGACGCGCCGCAGCTCGCCGACCGCACCGCGCAAGGACAGCGGACGGCGCGGCCGCCCGCGGGACTCGGGCCGACCGGGGCCGTTCAGTGCGGTGTGCAGCTCGGTGAAGAAGCGTGACGGCTGGTCGCCGTCGTCGACCGGACTCTGCACCGCGGTGACGATGACGCGCTCCATCGCCCGGGTCACGGCAACATAGAAGAGCCGCCGCTCCTCGGCCAATCGTTCGGCCAGCGACGGTGGCTCCTGCACGCCGTCACGCGCGAGGCGGTCGGTCTGCAGCAGCGTGCCGCGGTAGCGGACGTCGGGCCAGACGCCGTCCTGGACGCCGCTGACCACGACGATGCGCCACTCCAGGCCCTTCGAACGGTGTGCAGTGAGCAGGCGGACAGCAGACCCGCGTACGCCCAGCTCGCCCAGTGGCTCGGCCGGAATCTGCTGATCTTCGAGCTCGGCGAGGAACTGCGTGACGCCGCGGCGCTGGTATCGCTCCTCCGCCCGCGAGGCCGACTCGAACAACGCACAGATCGCATCGAGGTCGCGGTGTGCGTTGGCGGCCCGATCGCCACCGCTCTCGGCATCGGCACGCAGACGGTCGCCCCAACTCGAGGAGTGCCACAGCATCCACAACAGCGCCTCCGGAGACGCATGCGACCGCCGCGCCTCGACGGCGCGGGCGATGAGTCGGGCGAGCCGGTACGCCGGCTCGGCACCGTCACAGCGGATCTGGGTGAACACCGCGGGCTGCACGAGCGCCTCGGCGAGCAACTCTCGTGACGGACGCGGCCGGCGGGACTCGCCGCCGTCGTCGGGCTCGCTGTCGAGGCGGCGCAGTTCGCGTGCGACTCGGCGCAGCTCGCCCCCGTCGAGGCCGCCGAGCGGACCAGAGAGCAGGGTTGCAACGTCGTCCGGATCGGGGTCGACATCGCGCACCAGCCCGTCGATGACCCGAAGGGCGAGCAACAACGGCTGCACGGCGGGCTCAGTGCGCAACGGCACCTCGTCGCCTGCGACCTCGGTCGGCACACCAGCAGCGTTGAGCGCACGTTGCAACTTCGGGATCGCCGCACCGGTGCGTACGAGAACTGCCATCTGCGACCAGTCGACCTTGTCGTCGAGGTGTGCGCGCCGGAGCAATAACGCGATGTGCTCGGCCTCGGCGTTGGCGGAGGCGTACGCGTACGCCTCGACGGAGCCGTCGCCGTACGTGGGCTCGACCGGCTGGGGCGAGCGGAACGCGCGGAACGCTTCACCGTCGATGGCCCCCGACGAACCCAGTCGCTCGATCACCCGTCTCGACGCGTCTACGATGTGGCGACCGAAGCGACGGGTGGATGTCAGGGCCAAGGTGGTCGCGCGCGAACCATCGTGCGTACGGAACTCGTCGGGGAACCGCATGATGCCGCGTACGTCTGAGCCGCGGAACCCGTAGATCGACTGATCGGGGTCGCCGACGGCGATCAGATCGCGGCCGTCGCCGGCGAGCGCCTTGAGCAGCGAGACCTGGGCGGGGTCGGTGTCTTGGTACTCGTCGACCACCACCAGCGGGAACTCCGCGCGTAGCTCCGCCTGGTGCTGCGGATCGTGGGCGATGATCAGCGCACGGTGCACCAACTCGGCATAGTCGACGAGATTCTGAGCGTCGAAGACGTCGAGGTACTCGCCGAAGAAGTCGGCCGCGGACCGCCAGTCTGCCCGGTCGTGCCGTAGGGCGTTCTCCGCGATGTCGACCGGGTCGAGGCCGAGCGAACGCGCCTGGGCCATGAAGCGCTGCAGCTCCGAGGCGAACCCTCTCGTACGAAGAGCAGGCCGAAGCGCCTCCGGCCACAGGATGCGGCCATCGGACCTCGCTCCCTCGACCAGCTCGCGAATGCGAACATCCTGCTCGGGCGCCGACAACAGCCGCAACGGATCGAGGAACGCCTCGGGATCCTGGTAGCGCCGGATGAGCGCGTAACAGAACGAGTGGAACGTCGCGGCGTACGGCGCCGTCGCCTGTTGCCGGAGCCGGCCGGCGATGCGCGTACGAAGGTCGTCGGCCGCCTTGCGCCCGAACGTCAGCACCAACACCTGCTCGGGTTTCAGCCCCCGGCGCTCGACACGATCGACGACCGCCTCGACCAGCGTGGTCGTCTTGCCCGTGCCCGGGCCCGCCAGCACGAGCAGCGGGCCTTGCGCATGCTCGACGACCGCGCGCTGACTCGCGTCGAGCGTCGGCGGCTCGACAGCGCCGCGCGGTCGCTGCAGCACGTACTGGACAGGCATGTGTCCCATGACAACAGACGGCGGTGACAGGCGCAGGAGCACGTGCGCGATGGTGTGGATTGCTGGGTTTGCTGGCGGCGGGTGTTTGGGTTCGTTGTCGACTTTCGCGCTTCCTCTGGTACGACTACTCGCCGCTTCGCTTCTCGTCGCCGTCGGCTTTTCGTACATCTTCGGCGACTACCCGGCTGCCCGATTCCGTCTCGCTGTCGGGTTTCCCCTTCCGCCGTACGACTACCCGCTTGCCCGCATCGGCTTCGCTGTCGGCTTTCCCGGCTCCTTCGGCTGGGGAAAGGACGCGGCGACGCGGGAGCCGCAGCTACGGTGCTCGGGTTGCTTGCCGGCTCTCCCGTTCCAGTCGGCTTTTGCGGGGTCGATGGGGTGGCGCTTTACCAAGTAAACATGGTGAAACTCCACTTTGCACGGCAGGGACACCGTGCAAAGCGTCAGGTTGCCGTGCCCGTTGGTACGTAGGTGGCCACCGTGACAGGAGTCCACTCACTCGGGGTCGCGCGCGCCGACCGTCGTTGCGGTTTGCCTTGGTACCAAGGCAAACCGCACCCCGCAGCCGTACGCCCCAAGGCAAATGGTCACTGTCCCAAGGGACACTCCCCGTGGACAGTGACAATCGTCCTTGGGAAGCACCTAACCTTACCCCGGACGCATCCCGAAGTGGCGGGGAAGCCGCCAAGCAACCGAACCGAACTGGCGCCTCCGCGCGTCGCCGCGTCTTTCACCCAGCCGAAGGAAGGCGTAAGCCGACGGCGCACCGTAATCGGGCAGGCGGGTAGTCGCGCCGAAGGAGCGTGGAGCGCCGACCGCGTCGGGGAATCGGGCAGGCGGGTAGTCGCACGGTAGAACCGCGAAGATCGACAGCGGAGCCGAACCGAAGCTGCTGAATGCCGCCTCGCCTAATCCCAGCAACTGAGAAAGCGAGTCCGTTCGCTAGCCCGATTGTGAACCCATCGCCCGAACACCGCCGCGCATTGGCAAGAGGTGCCATAGGTACGGATCGCCCCGCTGGTTAGCCTTCCTCCATGGAGACACCTGGCGCGACCGAACCGACCGGCCCCCTCGACGGCGTACTCGTCCTCGACCTCACGCGTGCTCTTGCAGGACCGCACGCAGGCATGATGCTCGGCGACATGGGCGCCCGGGTGATCAAGATCGAGAGTCCGGGCGGAGACGACAGCCGCGGTTGGGGCCCGCCGTTCCTCGGCGACGGTGACGACCGCGAGTCGACGTACTTCATGTCGGCCAACCGCAACAAGGAGTCGGTCACCCTCAACCTCAAGGACGACGCCGACAAGGACGTTCTCGCCAGGCTCGTCCGTCGCGCCGACGTACTCCTGGAGAACTTCCGGGTCGGTGTGCTCGATCGCCTCGGCTTCAGTGTCGAGCGTCTGCACGAGCTCAACCCGCGTCTCGTCATCATGTCCATCACGGGATTCGGCCACGACGGACCCGAGGCGGCGCGCGCAGGGTATGACCAGATCGCCCAAGGCGAGGCCGGACTGATGAGCATCACCGGCACCGACCCCGCGGAGCCGACCAAGGTCGGCGTACCGATCTCCGACCTGCTCGCCGGGATGAACGGCGCGTACGGCGTCGTCGCGGCGCTGTACGAGCGCGAGCGCACGGGCAAGGGTCGCGTCGTACGAACGTCCCTGATCGCCGGTGTCGTCGGTGTGCACGCATACCAAGGCACCCGCTGGACGGTCGGACACGAGGTGCCGGAGATGTCCGGCCCGCATCACCCGTCGATCGCCCCGTACGGGTTGTTCCACACCGCAACCGCACCGGTGCAGCTGACCTGCGGCTCGGAGTCACTGTGGCGTTCGTTCGCCGACGCGATCGGACTCGACAAGGACGAGCCGCGGTTCGCGAGCAACCACGACCGCGTCAAGCACCGCGAGGAACTGGTCGCCGAGATCGAGCGGATCTTCGCCGACCAGCCCGCCGAGCACTGGCTCGAACTCCTCACCGAAACCGGCATCCCGTCCGGCAAGGTGCGTACCTTCGACGACGTCTACTCCTGGCCCCAGCTGCTCTCCCAGGGCCTCCTGATCGACGTCGATCACGCGACCAAGGGCACCCTGCAGCTGCCCGGCCCGGCCCTGCGCCTCGACGACAACGCGTACGCCGGCGGACGCGAACACCACACAGCGCCGCCCACCTTGGGCCAGCACAACGAGTCCGTACGCGCCTGGCTGGACGAGTCACCATGACGAGTGCCCGCAAGCGGGTCTCGGCGAAGGAGCTGATCGACAGCGTCGTCGACCACGGCTCGTACGTCTCCTGGGACACCCCTCCCGACCGCACCGGTCTCAGCGAGCAATACGCGGAGCAACTGCGCGCGGCGGAGGAGAAGTCGGGCGTCGACGAGTCAGTGATCACCGGCGAAGGTCTGATCAAGGGCCGCCGGGTTGCTCTCGCAGCCTGCGAGTTCCGCTTTCTTGCGGGTTCGATCGGCATCGCCGCGTCCCGCCGCCTCATCCGCGCCATCGAGCGGGCAACCGCCGAGGGCATCCCCCTGCTCGCGTCACCGACGTCGGGCGGCACCCGGATGCAGGAGGGCACGGTCGCGTTCGTCGAGATGGCGAAGATCTCCGCCGCCATCGCCCGGCACAAGGCGAAAGGCCTCGCGTACCTGGTCTACTTGCGCAACCCCACGACCGGCGGCGTCATGGCGTCGTGGGGGTCGCTCGGGCACATCACCGTCGCCGAGCCCGGCGCTCTGGTCGGCTTCCTCGGCCCGCGCGTGTACGAGGCGCTGTACGAGAAGGAGTTCCCCGACGGCGTGCAGACCTCGGAGAACCTCTTCGCACACGGGCTCATCGACGGCGTGCTGCCGCCCGAAGACATCCCCGAGATCGTCGACCGTGCGCTTGCCGTCATCACCGCCGATCCGCCTGAGCCGGTGCCGGACCCAGGCTCCGAGGGCGTCGCTGACGTCGATGCATGGGATTCCATCGAGCGGTCCCGTCGCTCCGAGCGCCCCGGCGTACGTAGGTTCTTGCGGTACGCCGCAACCGACGTGATCCCGCTGAACGGCACCGGGCAGGGCGAGTCCGATCCGGGCATGATGCTCGCGCTCGCACGTTTCGAAGGCGCGCCGTGCGTATTGCTCGGACAGGTACAGCCACCGGGTAACCGCGAGCTGGTGGCGATGGGTCCGGGCGGCCTGCGCGCTGCCCGCCGCGGTATGCGGCTCGCCCGTCAGCTCCGGCTGCCGCTCGTCACGGTGATCGACACACCAGGTGCGGCACTCTCGCCCGAGGCAGAGGAGGGCGGGCTCGCCGGCGAGATCGCGCGGTGCCTCGCCGACCTCGTGACGCTCACGGCGCCGTCGGTCAGCATCCTGCTCGGTCAGGGATGCGGAGGCGGAGCGCTCGCGCTCCTGCCCGCCAACCGGATCATCGCCGCCCAGCACGCGTGGCTGTCTCCCCTACCACCGGAGGGGGCCTCTGCGATCGTGTACCGCACTGCGGACCACGCACCTGACATGGCGCGCGACCAAGGCGTACGATCGGCTGACCTGCTCCGCGAGGGAATCGTGGACCGGATCGTTGCCGAACACCCAGACGCGGCGGACGAGCCGGAGGACTTCTGCCGACGACTCGGCACGGTGCTCCGGTACGAGCTCGCCGAGTTGACGTCGAAGAGCACGCATACGGTGCTTGCTCAACGGCTACAGCGCTACAGCGGGTAGGCGGCGCGGCTCGCGACGCGACGGAGGGGAATGCCGGTGAAGGTTGCACGCACCGGACGGACCCTGATATGACCGTGTGCGCGACCTTCGAGGAGTGGACCCGACAAAGTGACGCACAGTCAGTACGCAGACGACCAGGACGGCAGCGCAGTTGCGGCGGCACTCCGCGGCACCGCTGTGCTCACCGCATCTGTTGCCGCGACGCTGCCCGCCACCGTCGCCGGACGACAGGTGGCACGCGAGCTCAAGCCGGTCAACGCCGACCCGACACTCTCGCCGCGGGAGAGATTCGCCAGCGACCTACTCACCCGTGCCGCGGTCGTACCCGCGGCGTTCGGAATGCTGTCCCGCAAGAGCGCCAAAGCCGCGATGATCGGGCTCGGCGTCGCCACTGTGGCCACGGTCGCCGAGCACGGCTGGCTCGCGCTCTTCGGCGACCCGTACGTCGGTGAAGAGCGTCGGCGCCTCGCCCGCACATAGCCAGGCCGATCCGCCCTTCGCCTCACGTCCGGTCGGCGCCGGGCGAGCATCACCGGCATCGACGCTGAGCCTCCAATGAGCTCAGCTGCTTCCCTCCCCAACGTTCGTCGGCCAAACTCTGCGAGCGGTTGTCGAGGAGGCAATGATGCGTGGACGAAATCTGACCGGCGCGATCGCCGGCGCGATCCTGATAACACTCGTGGTCGCAGGTTGTGGCCGATCGGACAGCGGAGGCAGTTCCGAAGTCTCCGACGAGGCCCGTAGCGGTGCGAAGGCGAGCGAACTGGTCCCGGACGACGTAGCGAAGTCCGGTGTGCTTCGTGTCGCCACCGCCGAGGGTTACCCACCCATGGAGATGTTCAAGCCGGGCACTCAGCAGCTGATCGGCGTCGACCCCGACCTCGCGGCGGCGATTGCCACCCAGCTCGACCTCCGCCTCGACATGGTCAACGCCAGCTTCCCCGGACTCATACCGGGCCTCACCGCCGACCGCTGGGATCTCGCGATGTCGTCGATGAGCGACACCGAGGAGCGGCGGCAAGCGGTCGACTTCGTCGACTACTTCCACGCCGGCGGTTCGATCATCGTCGCGAAGGGCAACCCCGAAGGCGTCACCGACCTGGAGAGTCTGTGCGGCAGAGACGTCGTGCTCGCCAAGGGCAGCTCGAACCTCGCGATCGGCGAAGCTCAGAACGAGAAGTGCGACGACAAGATGAACATCAGCGTCAGCGAGGACGCGCCCACCGGCCTGCTGGAGATCGAGTCCGGTCGCTCGGTCGCGTCGATCGTCGACTATCCCGTGGCCAAGGACATCGCCTCGAGCAACGACGCGTACGAAGTGCTTGAAGAGCAGTACGAAGCGGGTCCTTGGGGCGTCGCGGTCGCCAAGGACGACAACGAGCTCCGGGACGCCGTGAAGGTCGCCCTCGACGAGCTGCAGGAGAGCGGCAAGTACGCCGAGGTTCTCGAGAAGTGGAACGTCGGCGCAAGCGCCGTCGACGAGGTCACGATCAACGACGAGAGCTGATGATGTCGGCCGAACCCAATACCGCGGATGCGACCCGTGACGGCATCGACCTGACGATCGACGCGGCTCGACCGCCTCGGCCCGGCCGATGGGTCGCCGCAGCACTGACGCTGCTGGTGATCATCTGGCTCGCGGCGACGATCATCGCCAACCCGAATCTGCACTGGGATGTCGTCGTCGACTACCAGTTCGACAGCGTGATCCTCGACGGACTGTGGGTGACGATCCAATTGACCGTGATCTCGATGGTCATCGGAGTCACGCTCGGTGTGATCGCCGCCCTCATGCAGCTGTCCGATAGCCGCGTCATGCGGTTCGGCGCCGCCGCGTACCTGTGGTTCTTCCGCGGCACGCCGTTGCTGGTTCAGCTCATCTTCTGGTTCAACATCGCTCTGATCTTCCCGACGATCGCGATCGGTATCCCGTTCGGCGGACCCGACCTGGTGTCGGTCGAGACGAACACCGTCGTGACCGGCTTCGTCGCAGCGCTATTGGGCTTGAGCATCAACGAAGGCGCGTACATGAGCGAGATCGTGCGAGCCGGGTTGCAGTCGGTGCCAACCGGCCAACGCGAAGCCGCCGAGGCGATCGGCATGTCTCGTGCACAGGTGATGCGTCGGATCGTGCTTCCCCAGGCGATGCGGTTCATCATCCCGCCGACAGGTAACCAGTTCATCTCGATGCTGAAGACGACCTCCCTGGTGTCGGTGATCGCGGGCGCCGATCTCCTCACGGTCGCCCAGCGTCTCTACCTGAAGAACTTCGAGATCATCGCACTGCTCATCGTCGCGTCGATCTGGTATCTCGTGCTCACCACCCTCGCCAGCATCGGTCAACACTTCATCGAGCGACACTACGGACGCGGTTACGGGTCCACCGCCCCGCTTCGGACCCGTACGCTGCGCAACCTGACCACGATCGGGAGGTCTGCATGAGCCGCGCGATGGTCCGCGCACTCGGCGTACGAAAGTCGTTCGGCGACCTCGAGGTACTCCGCGGCATCGATCTCGAGGTGGATGCCGGCCAGGTGGTCTGCATCGTCGGCCCGTCCGGCTCGGGCAAGTCGACCTTCCTGCGGTGCCTCAACCGGCTCGAGACCATCGACGCCGGTCGCATCTGGGTCGACGGCGACCTGATCGGGTACGACGAGTCCGGTGACCGCCTGCGGTTGTTGCCGGAGCGCCGCCTACGCCAGCAGCGCGAGCAGATCGGCATGGTGTTCCAGGGCTTCCATCTCTTCCCGCACAAGACGGCGCTGGAGAACGTCATGGAGGGACCGACCGTGGTGAAGGGCACGTCGCGGAAGGACGCCGCAGCCCTCGCCGAGCAGTTGCTCGACCGCGTCGGCCTGTCCGACCGCACTCACCACTTCCCGGCCCAGCTCTCCGGCGGACAGCAGCAGCGCGTCGCGATCGCCAGGGCGATGGCGATGCAGCCGAAGCTGATGCTGTTCGACGAACCGACATCCGCGCTCGACCCCGAGCTGGTCGGTGAGGTGCTCGCGGTGATGCAGGATCTCGCGGCTGACGGCATGACGATGATCGTCGTCACGCATGTCATGGGGTTTGCCCGCGAGGTCGGCGATCACCTCGTCTTCATGGACGACGGAGTCATCGTCGAGCAGGGCGACCCGCGCGCCGTGCTGGACGCTCCGAAGCACGAGCGTACGGAAGCCTTCTTGTCGAAGGTGCTGTGATGAGCACGTTCGACCTGTTGTTGCGGGGCGGCTCCGTCATCGACGGTACGGGAGCGTCCGCGCGCAGCAACGACATCGGCGTACGACAGGGCAGGATCGTCGTACTTCCGCCGGCATCACTCGCGTCGGCCGATCGCACGATCGATGCCAGCGGCCTGATCGTGTCACCGGGCTTCATCGACGTGCACACGCACTCCGATCTGCTCGGTGGTGACGACCCGGAGCGCGCCGACCTGCGGCTCGCATCGGTGCTGCAAGGTGTCACGACGGAGATCTGCGGCAACTGCGGCATCAGCGCCTTCCCGGCGGAGCCCGCGCGAGTCGGCGAGCTCGGCGACCTGGTCGCTGCGACGTTCGGCGCGCCCTCTGCCGCGTTCACGTCGTTGCCCGAGTTCGCCGCAGCACAAGGGCTTCCGCGCCGCAACAACCTTGCGACGCTGGTCGGCCACGGAGCACTTCGTACCGGCGTGATGGGTCTTGCCGAGCGACCCGCAACCGGTTCAGAGCTGGAGCGGATGGTCGAGCTGCTCGACGCAGCCCTTCGCGACGGTGCAGCGGGCTTCTCGACCGGCCTGATCTACCCACCGGGCGTGTACGCCGACACCAACGAGATCGTGACTCTCGCCAAGGTCGCCGCGCGACACTCGAAGCCGTACGTGACGCATCTTCGCGACGAGATGGCGCGAGTCGAAGAGGCGCTCGAGGAAGCGATCGAGATCGCGCGAGCGTCGGGCGCAGCGCTGCAGGTGTCGCACCACAAGACCGCCGGCAAGGCATCCTGGGGTGCGACGAAGCGTACGCTCCCCCGTCTGGCACAGGCATCCGGCGAGGGCATCGACGTCCAATGCGATGTGTATCCGTACACCGCAGGCAGCACCACCTTGCACGCGATGCTTCCGCCTTGGGCCGCAGCCAACGGCATACCCGCCATGCTCGACCGGCTCCGCGTTCCGGAGGTACGAGCACGCATCCGAGCCGATATCGCAACCGGACTGCAGGGGTGGGAGAACACCGTCGGCAGCAACGGCGGATGGCATTCCATCGTCGTGGCGTCGAGCCCGGCCGAGCCGGCGTACGAGGGTGAGTCTGTCGCTGAGCTTGCCCGGCTTCGCGGTGACGATCCCGTTGACTTCGTCTGCGACGCGCTCGCCGCGAACTCGGGGTCCGTGTCGATCATCAGCCGGTCCATGCACGAGGACGACGTACGACGAGTGCTCGCAAACCCGTTGTCGATGATCGCCTCCGACGGCGTACCGCGCCCCGGCAAACCACATCCGCGATGGGCCGGCACCTTCGTCCGCGTCCTTGGTCGCTACGTCCGCCACGAAGGCCTGCTGCCGATCGAGACGGCTGTGCACAAGATGACGGGGATGCCCGCCGCCCGGTTCGGTATCGAAGGTCGCGGCGTGATCGAGGACGGCGCCGTCGCCGACCTCGTGGTGTGGGATTCGGCGACGGTGCGAGACGCCGCCACGTACGACGATCCACTCGCGCGACCACGGGGCGTGAGTACGGTCATCGTCGCCGGCCGTCCCGTCGTTGTCGACGACGAGATCTGTCCGGTCGCGCCGGGTCGATTCCTGCGGGTCGGCGGCCGCTGAGTCACCGTTGCTCGAGGACCGGCCTCAGCTCCGTCGCCGCGTCATGGAGGCAGTCGATGAATGCGCCGACCACCGGGTTCGGGTTGTTGCGCCGGGTCGCGACCGAGATCTCTCGGTGGAGGTCCGCCCGTTCGACGGGGCGCGCGACGAGATCGTCGGTCTCTCGGAGCGCAAGGGTCGGCACGAGGGCGACACCCATGCCCGCGCGTACCAAGGCGCGGGTCACCTCGTAGTGATCGCTGCGACACCGTACGCGTGGGCGGAAACCGGACAGGGTCGCGGCACGTTCGAGCACGGAGGTCGAGCTGTCGGTGCCCCTCGTGGTGATCCACGGGTCCCGGGCAAGGCTGCGCAGATCAAGCGTTCGACAACCCGCCAAGGGATGCGTCTTCGGGAGTAGCACCCGTTGCTCGTCGCGCATGATCAGCGTGAGGTCGCACGACGCCGAGCACGCCATCGGCGCCAGCGGATGCTCGAACACCACCGCGACATCCAGCTCGCGGCGCTCGAGTACGGGCAAGAGCTCGAGTGGCTGCCCGAGGACCAGGTCGACCTCGACGCCGGGCCGGACGCTACTGAACGCGGCAAGCGCACGCGGCAACAGCTCGGTTCCGGACGTCGCGAAGAAGCCGCATCGTAGGACGCCCAGTGATGCGTGGCCGTGTGCGCTCAGCTCGTCCTCTGCCGCCGACATCAGGTCGGTGATCTGCTGCGCATAGTCGGCGAGTCGGGCGCCCGCATCGGTGAGGTTCAAGCTGCGCGGCCCGCGCTCGACCAGCGACACACCGAGTTCGCGTTCGAGCGCCGCGAGCTGATGGGAGACGGCGGACGGGCTGAGGCCGAGCTCGCCGGCGGCACCGGCGATCGTACCGAGACGCGCAATCTCCAGGAGGACCTGCAGACGAGCGCTGTTGATCACCGTGCGAGCGTACGCCGGGCACGGAGTTCGGCGCGGATTGCACCACCGAACGCGTTGTCGGTGGTGCAATCCGCACCGAACATCCGTGCGCGGGTCAGCTGGCGTCGATGATCGCGGCGACCGGGCCGCCGCCTTCTGGGCCCTGGTGTGCCGCGGACACGGACACGAACACCGCCGGGTCGCCCGTCACGGCGGCAGTCACGCCGCCGACGCACGCCTTGATCTGACGGTGCCAGTGCACATCGGAGTCGTCGAGCATGGCGTTGCGGCGTCCGCGTACGGTGCCGTCCTGGCTCGCCTCGCACTTGAGGAACACGTTGACCAGGCGGTCACCGAGATCGCTGGTGTGCGGCCGCTCGGGCAGGTCGAGGCCGGCGTCCTTGATCGCGCCCCAGATCCCGTCGGCGTCGAGCGCGTCGTTCATGACGGAGTGCCCGATGCGGTACTTGCCACCGACACCGCGGGCGTTGCCCACGACGACCACCTGGGCCTGGTCGAGCTCGACGCCGGATGAGCAGGACGCGACCGCGGAGTAGAAATCGCGGTCGTTCAGGACGTCCTCGTCGGTCGGCATCTCGATCTCACCGAGTGCCACCGCGATGCCGAGGCCCGTTGTGCCGTTGGACAGGTCCATCGACGAGAGGGTGTCCTCGGTCCACACGGTCTCACCGCGGCTCTTCGCGTCGCGGATCGTGTCGATCGTGAGCAGTGGGGTCTTCGTCTGCACGTAGTGCACGTCTGCGGGATCGGTGATGCCGGCCTCGGCCATCGCGTTCTTGACCGCCGCCGCCACCTTCTCGATCATCGCCGTACGGCCGATGTCCTCGGGCAGGAGCTTCTCGCTCATCGCGAACCCGACCGTGAGGCGCGGCTCGTCGGTCTTGACGACCTTGTCCTCTGGAAGGGTCGCGAACACCGTCGCATGCGGGCTGATCACGCCGTCGGTGCCTCCCGACCAGACGATCGGGATCTGCTTGACGTCGGCGGCCGAGCGGCTGCCCTTCGCCTCGATGACCTCACGGAAGGCGCGGTCGGCGATGATGCGGGTGTAGTCGTTGACACCGCCGTTACCTTCGGTCTTGCCGATGACGGCGATGATGCGGTCGGCCTCCATGACGCCGTCATCGATCAGCTTCGCGAGCTCGCTCGCGTCTGCGACGGAATGGATCGGGACCTTACGTACTTCGATGGCGGCTGGCACTTGGCGTGTCCTTCCTTGTGGTGGTTGCTTCAAGCCGGGTCTGGTACGACGCGCGTACCCAGATGGCCTTCGATCGCAGATCCGATCCGCGGCAGTGACGTGATGATTCCGACGCCGCGCCCGTGCTCGGCGAATCGGGTGACGGACTCGACCTTCGGGCCCATCGAGCCCGAGGCGAACTCCTGGTCCTTCGCGATCGCGCGCATCTCGCTCGCCGTCACCTCACCGATGGGCTTGGCGTGGGGCGTACCCCAGTCGGTGACGGCCGAGTCGACGTCGGTCGCGATCACGAGCAAGTCGGCGTCGATGTGGCGGGCGATCAGGGATGCGGTGAGGTCTTTGTCGATGACGGCCTCCACACCGGCCAGCGTGCCGTCTGTCTCGCGTACGGTCGGGACTCCTCCCCCGCCGGAGCACACGACGACGTACCCGGCCGCGATCAGCGCCTCGGCCGCGGGTCCGTCGAGGCATTCGATCGGCTCCGGAGATGCGACCACCCGTCGCCATCCGCGGCCGGGAATCTCGACGTAGTGCTGACCGTGCTCGATCATCACCTGCGCTTCGTCTTCGGGCAGGTACCGACCGATCGGTTTGGTCGGCGACCGGAACTTCGGATCGTCGGCGTCGACGAGAGTACGTGACACGAGCGCCGCGGTACGGCGTTCGTGTCGTCGCCGCGCGAAAGCATGGTCCAGGGCGTCGATCAGGAGCATCCCGATGGTGGCCTGGGTCTGCGCACCGCACCAGTCGAGCGGCACGGGCGGCACGACCGACGCGGACAGCTCGTTCTTGAGCAGCAGGTTGCCGACCTGGGGACCGTTGCCGTGCGTGAGCAGCACCTCGTGTCCGGCGACGACGAGGTCGGCGATCGGTTCGGCGGCCTCGGTGATCGCGGCCCGCTGGTCCTCAGGACGAGCTCGACCGTCGGCCGAGGTCATGGCGTTTCCGCCCAGAGCGATCACGATGCGCATGGTCAGGACATTAGGCGAACGCTGTGAGCCGGCGCACGGTCAACAAGAACCAAGGCCACCGGCCCGCTTGGTCAGATTGTGCCAAGGGACCCGGCCGATCCGATGCTACGGAGTGTGACGGTCGCCGGTATGACCGCTCCGGCGATCGCCAGCACGCCCGCAACAGCACCGATCGCCGCCAGCGTCGGCCAGGCAATCACCAGCGCGACGTCATCGGCGCTGCGCGAGACAGCGGTCCAGACGAGGTACGAAACGGACGCGGCGATCCCGAAGCCGATTGCCAGCGCGATGCCCGACACCAGAGTTGCCTCGCCGACAACGGCCCGCATGAGCTGCCGCGGCGTTGCGCCGACGAGCTCGCCGGTCGCGAGCTCCCGCCGTCGACGAGTGCCGTCCATCAGCATCGTGTTGACGATCGCAATGGCCGCGTACAACCCGGCCGGCCCGAGTACGAGTAGCAGGGCCTCGCCGTTCTGCGCTCGGGTGTCCGCCGTCATCTCGGCAAGCCAGTCGCCGGTCGGCCGGGCGGTCGCTCCCGTGCCGGCGAGCCGATCGCGGAGATCACCGAGCGCCTCCAACGTCGATGCGCCGGCGTCCGGCACGACGAGCACCTCGCCATCCATCGCCGTCGCTGCATGCTGTATGGCCAGCCGACGTGGAATCATCACGTCCGGTACGAGGCCGGCCGCGTCCGGTACGACGGCGACCAGGCGTAAGCGTTGTGTACTCCCGTCGGCGAATGCGACGCGTACGCGATCGCCGATCCGGTAGTGCTCCCCTGCCACCTCCATCCGGGTCATCGCAATGGTGTTGCCGCGCAAGCGCTCGAGTGACCCACTGACGCCATCGAGGTCACGTGCGCGCGTGAAGGTCCGCGGGTCGACTCCCGCGCCAACCGTGCCGTTGGCGTACCCGCGGTCAGTTCGGACGACCTCGACCGTCGTCGACCAATCGACGGCTCCGACGCCCGGGGCGGACTCGATGCGGTGCAGATCCGCCCGCGTCGCCGACTCGATGACGATCGGGGCATCGATCGTCTCCGCGCGTACGGACTCGTCGGCGGCCGCGGCGATGCTCAGCACCATCAGCATCGATCCGGCGATCGCCGTGATCGCGACGATCGGTGACATCAGCGATGTCGACCGGCGCGGCGTCGCCCGTACGGAGTTCGCCGCGAGGTGGGCACCGACACCGCCCATGCGTTCGGCGAGCGCACCGGCCACTCGGGTGAGCGCAGGAACCAACACGGGTGCCAGCGCGACGAAGGCAATCACGAGCAACTGCGGTACGAAGATCCCTGCGGCCATGGCCAGTTCGAGGTCGCCGGGCGTCATCACGGACATGGCGGCCACCGCGCCGGCGACCGAGCCGAGACCGACGAGGACGCGAATGATCGTCAGCCGCGTCCGCTCCACCGCGGCGTCCCTCAATGCGTCGACCGGAGCCAGGTTGGCTGCGCGGCGGGCTGCGAAGTACGCGCCGATGACGGCGACTACGACCCCTGTCCCGAACGCGATCGTGAGCGGCAGCCAGGGCGACGATGGTTCGAGGTGCATCGGAGAGAACTCCGTGCCCGCAGCCACCTCGAGCAACACCGGAGTTGCAGCGTACGCACCGAGGCAGCCGACCGCCGAACCAACCGTCGCAACGGTCAACGCCTCTCCGAGTACGAGCCGTCGGATCTGCTTCGGCGTCGCACCGACGAGGGCCAGCAGACCGAGGTCGCGACGACGGGATGCGACGACGAAGGCGAACGTACTCGCCACCAGGAAGGCCGTCATGAAGCCGCCCAGCGTCGCGACGAAGCCGAGCACGGCCTGCAGCCCCTCGGGCGTCTCGTCCGACGACACGTATCCAACCGTGTGCCTCGCCACCCCACCGCCGCTCACCACTACCTCGAGCCCGCCGGAATGTGCCGAGCGGTACGCCTCGCCGGCCGCGATTGCGTTGGCAGCAAGTCCGATCATGAACGCACCCAATGCGACCGATACGAACGCACCGGCGTACAACGCTCGGCTCGTACGCACGAGCCGGCCGGCCAGGTAGAGCATCAGGTTTCCAGTCCGCTCATTGCGCCAGCGATCTGCGCCGCTGTCGCGTCCCCGAGGCGGCCGACGATCGCGCCGTCGCGCAGGAACACGACCTCGTCCGCCGTCGCCGCGGCAACCGGGTCGTGCGTGACCATCAGGACCGTCTGTCCCTCCAGATCGGCCGCCTCGCGCAGCAGGTCGAGCACGATTCGTCCGGACCTGCTGTCGAGCGCCCCGGTCGGTTCATCGGCGAACACCACTGCGGGGCGACTCAGCAGGGCACGGGCAATGGCAACGCGCTGCTGCTGACCACCGGACAGCTCCGCCGGGCGGCGGCGCACGAGGTCATCCAGGCCGACCCGGGCGAGCGCACCTTTGACCTCTGCCCGCCGCGGCCGCCGCCCGGCGAGCCGCTGCGGTAACGCGACGTTGTCGTAAACCGTCAGGGCCGGAAGAAGGTTGTATGCCTGGAAGATGAAGCCCATCTCGGTCCGCCGCAGCTGCGCCAGCTGCGCCCGGTTGAGGCCGCCGAGCTCGACATCACCCAAGAGCACCCGCCCGGCAGTCGGTTGGTCGAGCCCGGCCGCACACTGCAGCAGGGTGGATTTGCCTGACCCCGATGGACCCATCACGGCGGTGAACGATCCCCGCGCGAACGAGTGGGTGACGCCCACCAGGGCAACTGCCTCACCTGCTGCGGAGGCGTACCTCTTCTCCAGCTGCTCGACGGAGATCGCAGACTCGTTCGTACGCGCGGCGGCTTCGCTCGGGTCCTCGATGAGTGTCATACCGACAAGTCAACGACGCTGCCATCGCCCGCGCACTGGCCCGGAAGCGACAGCCGGGTAGCGTGCGCGCTACCTGTGTACGGTCTGCGTTGTGACGAACCCGATCGCGCCGACACCGTGGCGGGCGATGGCGTCGAACCCCCTTCGGTTCTTGACGTCGTCGTGGCCGTGGCGCTCGTTCGCGTACACGCTCTCGGGTACCGCAGCCGGGCTCGTCGTCCTGATCGTCGGCGTCGCATACATGGCTGCCGGGATCCTGCTCTCCCCGGTTGTCATCGGGATCGTCCTGCTCTCGTACGCCGCCGTGATCGGCGTACCCATCGGCATGGTCGAGCGCTGGCGGCTACGGCTGATGGCGTCAGCCGATCGACCGCCGCCAACGGATCCGCACGTCGACACGAGCTTCGCCACCGCACGCGAGCGGCTGGCGATGTGGCGAAACGAGCCGGCGTCCGTACGAGAGTTCGCGTACGCGATGTTGCTTGCGCTGCTGTTCATGCCGCTCAACTTCGTGGTCGCGATTCCGACCATCATCGTTACCGCACTACTCTTCCTCACACCGTTCCTGACCTGGGGCGGACCGGTCGACGTGCTCCTCTGGCGGGCCGAGACGTTTGCCGAGGGCCTGCCGATCGCGCTCTTGCTTGCACCGTTGTGGTGGGTGCACAGCGCGTACGCCCAGACCGTCGTCGCGGGTGCCCAGGCCGAGGCTGCACGCGCGTTGCTCGGTCCGCGGACCGATGAGCTGGAGGAGCGCATCGCGTCGCTGCGGCGCTCGCGTCTCGATCTCGTCAGCGCCTTCGAGACCGAACGCCGCCGGATCGAACGACATCTGCACGACGGCGTGCAACAGCGACTCGTCGGGCTCACGATGACCCTCGGGCTCGCCGAGACCCAGCTACCCGACGGTGACGGGCGCACGCTGGTCGAACGCGCCCATGGCGAGGCCGAGGCCGCGCTCGGTGACCTGCGTGACGCTGTCCGCGGCATCCATCCGCGCGTACTCGTCGATCACGGGCTGCTGGCTGCCGTCAACGAGATCACGGATCGAAGCCCGCTTCCGGTCACGGTCGACCTCGACGTCGGGCGGTTGCCGTCCGCGGTCGAGGAGACCGCGTACTTCGTCGTGAGCGAGGCGCTCACCAACGCGATCAAGCACGCGCGCGCTCGGCGAGTGACGATTCGCGGCACGGTCGACGACGAACATCTACACATCGAGGTCACCGACGACGGTCGCGGCGGTGCCTCCGTCGTACCCGATGGTGGACTCGCCGGACTGGTTACTCGCCTCGATGCGCTGGGCGGCACGCTGTCCGTGTCCAGCCCGGCCGGGGGCCCGACCACCATCACGATGGAGGCACCGTGTCAGGTCGAGGCATGAACATCGCGCTAGCGGAGGACTCCGTGCTACTGCGCGAGGGGATCGTGCGCATCCTCGAGGCCGCGGGCCATACGGTGAGCGCATCGGTCGGCTCTGCGGACGCCCTCGTTGCCGCCGTGCGACACACGCCACCCGACCTTGTCGTCACCGACGTACGAATGCCTCCCGGGCACAGCGACGAGGGCTTGCAGGCCGCGGCCGTGATTCGCGATTCGTACCCCGACCTCGGCATCGTCGTGCTGTCCCAGTACGTCGCCGACGCATACCTCCCCGCCCTGCTCGAGTCCCATGGCGGTGGCGGGATCGGATACCTGCTCAAGGACCGCGTCGGCCATGTGACCGAGTTCCTGGATGCGCTCGACCAGGTCGCCGCCGGCGGCACCGTCATCGACCCCGATGTCGTACGGCAGCTGCTGGCGCGCAAGCGCGACGACGGGCCGCTCGCCTCGCTGAGCCCGCGCGAGCGCGAGGTGCTTTCGTGGATGGCGCAGGGTCGTACGAACGGCTCCATCGCCGAGGAGCTCTTCGTCAGCGAAGCCGCCGTACGCAAGCATGTGGGCAACATCTTCGCCAAGCTCGCCCTCGACCACGCTGCCGATCGCCGGGTGCTCGCCGTACTGACATACCTGCGAAGTCAGTGAGGCCGGTTGCCTGCGAGCAGTGCTTCGACGGCTCGACCGTACGCCTGCGCGTCGACATCGAGCTCCAGTGTGCGTTGGAGTACGTAGCCTGCGGTGAGGGAGTACATCGCCGCCGCAAGCGCGTCGGGGTCGGCACCAGGAGGCATCGCTCCAGCCTCGACCGCGCGTCGGCTGACCTCCGCGTAGTAGCCCTTGATCACGGAGTACGCGTTGCTCACGACGGCGGAGACTCGATCGTTGCGCAATGCCTCCCCCCACGCCTGCACCGCTAGCCGGCCGATCTCGACGGGCGCCTTCGATGCCATCTCGTCGATCGCCTCGACACCGATGCGCACCGCTGCACCCGGCTCGGGCACCGAGCCGGCGGTGAGCAGCTCTCCGAAGCGGTCGGCCGTACGGCTGAGGACCCGGTCGACGATCGCCTCGATCAGCTGGTCCTTGCTCTTGAAGTACCGATAGACCGCACCGGCGGACAACCCCGTCGCAGCGATGACGTCGGCCATGCCGGTCGCCTGGAAGCCGTTGTCTGCAAAGCGAATCATCGCGGCATCCAGGATCTGTTCTCTACGGGCGGTGCGATGTTCCTCGGAGACCTTTGGCATGCGGTCAAATATAAAACGAATGATCGTTCTTGACAAACGGGTGCTGCGATGTGCATCCTTAAAACGAACGATCATTCTTCTTTCTGTTTTTGGGGGACCAACCCATGGCTCGCAACACCACCACCCGACCGCTCGCACCGCGGCTGCTCGCCTTGTTCGTCGTGCTGCCGATCCTTGTCGCGCTACCCATGTGGGCATTCATGTGGGCAAGTGCGAAACCGGAACCCGACCACCTCCCGATCGGGGTCGCCGGCCCGCCACCGGCCGTACAGGCCGTCGAAGGTCAGCTCTCCGAACAGGGTGACGCGTTCGACGTCCATACCTACGACGACGAGGCGGAGGCGACTCGAGCGATCGAGGACCGCGAGATCTACGGAGCAGTCGTCGCCGGCGAATCGGGCCAGAAGCTCCTGACCGCCTCCGCGGCGAGCCCAGCGGTCGCCGAGATGCTCACCACGATGTTCGCGCCGCCCGGCGACAACCAGGCTCCCGTTGTCGATGTCGTACCCGCGGATGCAGACGATCCGCGCGGCTCGGCTCTCGGATCCCTCGTGCTGCCACTCGTCCTCGTCTCGGTGATCACCTCCGTGCTCGTCTTGCTCACCGCCAAGCGGGGCTGGGAGCAGGTCGCGATGATCGCCGCGGCGGCCGTGATCGGTGCGGTGGTCGCAGTCGCCATCGCCCAAGGCGGGTTCGGGATCCTGCAGGGCAGCTGGATCGCCAACGCCGTTGCGCCCGCACTCACGATTGCGGCGATCTCGGGCACGATCGTCGGGTTCGTCGCGGCCTTCGGCCGGTTCGGGTTCGTGGCGGTCGCTCCGCTGATGCTCTTCCTCGGCAACCCGTGGTCGGGAGCCGCGTCGTCGCCGTTCCTGCTGCCTGAGCCTGCGCGACTGATCGGTCAGCTGCTCCCACCAGGAGCGGGCGCGACCGCGATGCGCGATATCGCGTTCTTCGACGGAGCCGGTGCGGGCACACCGCTGCTCGTGCTGTCGGGTTGGATCGTCGTAGGCCTGCTCGGCATCTGCATCGGCGCCCTCCGCGGACGCGACGGATCAGCCGAGCTCAAGGACGCCGCACAGCCCTTGATGACGGCGATGCAGCGCTGATCGGGTACGAGAGACTCTCGGCATGACGATCACGAACGCCGAGACGGCCGCGACGATGCTCTGGAACGCTTGGCAGGCAGGCGAGACACTCGCCGCGCTGCCTGCCGAACTCCGGCCGGCAGACGCCGCAGCAGCGATGGCGATCCAACGCACCGTGACCTCGATGATCGGCCCGACGATCGGCTGGAAGGTCGCGGCCACCTCTGCCGCGAGCCAGTTGGTTCTCGGCGTCGATGGGCCGCTGGCGGGCGCGATGCACGCACGCTTCGAGTACGAACCAGGGCAGGCGGTTTCCCTTGCCGGCCAGACGATGCGGGTCGCGGAGCCGGAGTTCGCATTCCGCATGGGGCGTACTGTCGCGCCCAGCGCCTCTGCCGACGATGTGCTCGATGCAGTCGAGTCGTTGCACGTCGCCGTTGAGATCCCGGACACCCGCTACACGGACCTCGGTGCGGTCGACGGCCTGCAGATCCTCGCCGACGGGGCGTGTACCGGGTCTTTCGTACTCGGGCCTCGAGTCGACGAGTGGCGGCAGCTCGACTTGGCGGCCCACGCCGTCACGATCGACGTCAACGGAAGTCGTTTCTCCGCCGGCAGCGGTGCCGCAGCGCTCGGAGACCCGCGTACTTCGCTTTGTTGGTTGGCCGAGGAGTTGGCGAGGTTCAACCTCGAGCTGCGGCGCGGCGACATCGTGACGACCGGTACCGCATCGCCACCCGCACCGATCGCGCCGGGCGACACGGTCGTCGCGGAGATCACGGGTCGCGCCCGATTGAGCGTCGACTTCACCTCGTAGCGCGTATCAGCCGGCTCCGACGAGCTCCCGGGTCAGCGTTGCCCCCAGCGCCGTCGGCTCGCGGCCGAGCAACCCGCGCAGCGGCATCGGGCCGACGGGCAAGCCGTAACGGTCGTAGTAAGTGAACATCGCGGCCAGCCAGTCGCGGACGCGCGGGTCGAGCCCGGCGCCGTCGGACGTACGCCACTCCTCGACCGAGACCTCATGGATGGGCACCTCGCGGCGGAGCACGCCGGCCGCGGCGGCCGCCACGTCGTACAGATCGACGAGCCGCGGCCCACCGAGCTCGTACGTCGCGCCCTCATGACCGATCGACGTCAGCACCCGGGCTGCTGCCGCGGCAACGTCATCGAGATCGACCAGACCGAACTGAGCGTGCGCCGAGTACGCGACCCGCAATACCGGGTCGTCGGCTCTCAGCGCAGGTACGAAGTTCTGCACGTACGCGCAGGGCTGCAGGATGGTCCAGTCACCCGGCGATGTACGTACGACGTTCTCGGCCTCGGCCTTGCCGAGGTGGTGTGGCATCGCGGGAGCGTACGGAGCGGCGACAGAGTGGTAGCCGATCCGTCGGATGCCTTCGGACTGCGCGACGGCCAGGATCCTGCGTACGAACGCCGGCTCGTCCTTCAACATGTTCGGTGCGATGAGGTACAGCGCATCCGCCCCCGCGAGCGCCTTCGGCAGACTCGCGAGCTCGGCGCGTCCGATCGCCGACACTTCGACCTCGCGAGCGTGCAGAGCCGCCGACACAGCGCGCCCGGTCTTCCCGTTCGCACCGACGACTGCGACTCTGCGTACGCTCATCGCCCTCACCTCATAGCCAGTCGACGTCAGCCGCCTGGCCGCCGCCACTCAGCCGCGCGTAGCCGGGACCGCGATCGAAGAATGCTTCCTCCGGCCGCGATTCGGCTGCTTCGGCACGAGCCGACCGCGTGGCCTCGACGTCGAAGCCGAGGTCACCCGCCTCGACCGATCCGGTCAGAACCACACCGTAGTCGTCTCGCGCGGCGTCAGCTGACACTTTGCCCCAACGCACATCGCGTACGACGAGATCGGGGTCGCGCTCGAGCGGGTCACCCCACCCTCCGCCACCGGTCGTGCGGATGCGGATCGTCTCTCCCGCGCGTACGACCTCGGCATCGGCGAGCGCGTCGACCTCGCGTTCGTTCGGGCCGCCCGCGTCGATGACGACCTCGAACGGTCGGCCGGCCTTGCCGCCCTTGACACCCCAGCACGCGAGGATCGACCGGTCGGCGATCGACATGAAGTGCGCGTCCTTGAGCATCCGGATGTGCTTCTCGTAGCCGAGTCCGCCGCGGAACTTCCCGGCACCACCAGAGTCCTTCGCGAGCCCCAGACGCTCGACCACAAAGGGGAATCGTGATTCGGTGAACTCCGTGGGCAGGTTACGAGAGTCGGGTACGACGTGGATGGTGTCCTCGCCGTCCGCGTAGTAGCGCCCGCCGGACCCGCCGCCGAGCACCTCGCGCATGAGGTACGAACGCCCCTGCATGTCCTCGCCGTAGACGCCCGTGTAGCGAATCGTCTCTTGGTCGGCGGGCATCCGGCCGTCAACGGCCTTCGCGATCACACCCGCGAGCACGCCGAGTAGGCGCAGGATCACGAACGTACGCGCGTTCGTCGGCGCGGGGAACTCCGGTGTGAGCAGCGTGCCCTTGGGCGGGAACCGCATCTCGATCAGCGGAACCACGCCCTCGTTGACATCCAGCTCGGCCATCCGCTCCGGAGTGTCGGCGAGGTTGCGCAGGATCGGAGCGAGCCACTTCTTCAGGAACACGCCGTCGGAGTAGTCGCCGCAGTGGTTGATCGGGCCCTTGGCCTGCGGTGACGTACCCGCGAAGTCGAGGATGAGCCGCTCGCCGTCAGGATCGTCAGAGCCCGTACGGGTCAAGGTGATTCGCTGCGTGTGCAGCTTGGGATCATCGACGCCGTCGTGCTCTGCGTAGTCTTCCCACGTCCAGGTGCCGACGGGAATCTTGGACAGGATCTCGCGCTGGTACGTACGCGTCGAGTTGTCGATGATCGCGTCGAAGCAGGCCTCGACGGTCTCGCGACCGTAGCGCTCGAAAAGCTCGCCGAGCCGCCGTGCGCCCATCAGGCAGGCGGAGCACTCGGCGTCGAGGTCGGCCGCAAGTGACTCTGGCATGCGCGAGTTGCGCGTCATGATCGCGAGTGCGGAGCGTACGGGCTTGCCGGCGTCCCAGAGCTTGATCGGAGGCACCATCAGGCCCTCCTCGAACACGCTGGTCGCATTGCTCGGCATCGACCCGGGCACAGCACCGCCGATGTCGTCGTGGTGCCCGAAAGCCTGTACGAAGGCGACGACCTCGCCGTCGGCGAAGACCGGCACCGTGACGCACAGGTCAGGCAGGTGGCCGATGCCGCCTTCGGACTCGTACACGTCGTTGTGGAAGAACACGTCTCCGGGAACCATCTCGTCGAGCGGGAAGTCCCGCGCGACGGGATGCACCAGTGCGCTGTACGAACGGCCGGTCAGCTTACGCAGCAACCGATCGTGGATACCGGCGCGGAAGTCGTGTGCGTCGCGGATCATCGGCGAACGCGACGTACGCGAGATCGCGGTCTCGACCTCCATTTCGACCGACGCGAGGCTGCCCTGCACGATCTCGACGAGTACCGGATCGGCCGAGGCTCCTGCGTCAGACGTCAACGTGTCAAAGGGAAACTGAGTCGGCGCGCGACGGGACTCCGACGTGGTGGTACTCATGCCGTCTCCTCACGGGTCACGATGATGTTGCGGTACGCGTCGATGCGCGCCACGAAGCCTGGGTGGATCGGTGCGGTCGAACCGAACTCCTCGATGATCACGGGGCCGCGCAGTTCGTTGCCCGGCGCGAGGTCCGCCCGCCAGTACACCGGCGTCTCGACGTAGCCGTCTTCGGCGTCGAAGCAGACCGGACGACGACTTGTCGGTTCCGGGAGGGTGGCACTGGCGGCGCCGCCTTCAGCGCGGATGTCCGGCCGCTGGATCGGGCCGATGCCGGAGACCCGGAGGTTCACCCACTCGACCTGCTGGCTGTCATCGCCGGAGAAGTCGTAGCCGTACAACGCACGGTGCTCGGCGTGGAACCGGCGCGCCGCCTCCTCGACCAGCTCGTCATCGAAGTCGCCATCTGGCACAGGTACGCGTACCTCGAAGGCCTGGCCGAAGTAGCGCAGGTCGGCGGTGCGTACGAAGCGGTGATCGGCTGCGGCGAAGCCCTCCTTGTTGAGCGCTGCTGCCGCCTGGGTCGTCAGATCGCCGTATGCACTGGACATTGCCGACTTGTCGAGCTGGTCGTGCAAGGTTACGTACGTCTGCACGTAGTCGTTCTTGACATCGACGGTGAGCAAACCGAACGCCGATACGTTGCCCGGGTCGGGCGGAACGAGCACGCTCGGGAGTCCGAGGATGTCGACCAGGCGGCACAGCAACAGCGAACCGGAACCGCCGAACGTCGTGAGCGTGAAGTCGCGTACGTCGAGCCCGCGCTTGACGGTGATCTGACGCAGCGCATTCGCTTGGTTCCAGGCGGAGATCTCGAGTACACCGATCGCCGCCGCCTCCGGCGACAGGTCGAGCTTGCCCGCGAGCGCGTCGACGCCGTCCTTCGCGGCAGGCACGTCGAGCGGGATCTCTCCACCAAGTAGATGCGGAGGGATGCGGCCGAGCACGACGTGGGCGTCGGTGATCGTGACATCGGTGCCGCCCTGGCCGTAGCACAGCGGGCCGGGATCGGCGCCCGCCGAGGCCGGCCCGACCTTGAGCGTGCCCTCCGGGGAGAGCCAAGCGATCGAGCCGCCGCCGGCGCCGACCGTCACGACGTCGATCATCGGGATCTTGCTCGGGTAGACGCCGACGGTTCCCTCGGTGGTGAGAGTCGGCTCGCCGTCGATGACCACGGACACGTCGGTCGACGTACCGCCTCCGTCGCAGGTGAGGACGCGGTCGAACCCTGCGACCTGCGCGATCAAAGCCGCGCCCAGCGCCCCCGCGGCTGGGCCCGACAGAACTGTGGTGATCGGTTGGTGCACGACCTCGTCGGCACTGAGCACCCCGCCGTTGCTCTTCATCACGTAGAAGGGCACCGGGCGTTCGGCGCCGGTGAACGCATCGAGATGACCCTTGATGTTGTCGATGTAACGCGACACCTTCGGCTTCACGGCAGCGTCGACGAGCGTGGTCATCGACCGCTCGTACTCGCGGTACTCACGCAGCACCTGCGACGACAGCGACACGATCGCGTCGGGATGCTCCTCGGCGATGATCTCGCGCAGGCGCTCCTCGTGTGCGGGATTCGCGTACGCATGCAGCAGGCAGACGCCCAGGGTGTCGATGCCCTGCTCGCGGAACCAGCGCGCGATGTCGCGCGCCTGGGCCTCGTCGAACGGCCGGATCTCGGCGCCGGTGTAGTCGAGCCGCCCGCGTACGGTCTTGACGTAGTCGCGCGCGACGATGCGGTCGGGCTTGACCCAGAAGTAGGAGTTGCCGTAACCGTCGGGCACGGACTGGCGCGCGATCTCGAGCACCGACTCGTACCCGTCGTTGGTGATGAACCCGAGGCGCTCGACCTTGCCCTCGAGCAGCTGGTTGGTCGCAACCGTCGTGCCGTGGCTGACCGCGGCGATCGTGTCACCCGCGCCGGCCAGGCCGATGCGCTCCAACACCTTGTCGATGCCGGCGATGAACCCGTCGGCCGGGTTGCTCGGCGTCGACGGGGTCTTCGTGGTGACGAGCTCCCCGGTCTGCTCGTCGAAGGCGACCACGTCGGTGAACGTGCCACCCGTGTCGATCCCTATGCGGATCCGGCGCTGCTCGGCCACGTGGCCTCCTCCTCGCATCACGGCTTTCGTACGCGCCTCTCATTCCACCCCTTTCGCACGTACGAGGCCACGGCAAGCATCGCCGTAGGATCGCTGGTTCGTTGTGTAGATCTGCCAGCCCGGGTCGCAGTTACTGGCCACGGACGTCAGTTTGGCGGTTTGGCATCCTCCGGCGGCGGCTGCGCGTCGCCCTTCGGTTCTTCGGGTTGTCCACCCTCGGCGGGAGGGGTGAGGAGTTCGGGCGCTGTCGCCATCGGGAGGTTCCACACCTGCGGCACGACACCCTGTTTGGCGACCCGGTTACCGACTGCAGGGTCGTACGTCGAGTCGGACCATTTGACTCGCTTGAGCGGAAACACGTTCCACGCCTGCTGCCCTGACCGCTGCGTCCCCGGTATCGAAACCCAGTCCCACGACTGGCGTTTCGAGATGAACAGCGGCTTACCGGCCTGGTCGTACAGCTGATAGTTGTCGATGGGTTCACCGTCGGCGTCGTAGGCAAAGATGTTGCGTACTGGCAGCCCGTTCATCCGCAAACCACCGTCCGGGTAGTTGTCCGCCTGGAACCCGCGGGGTACGACCTGCTGCACCCGCATATGGTCCACGGCATGGTCGAACGCGAACGGAAGACCCAGAACGGCGACCACCGAGCCCGCGATCACGAGACGCGGTATCCAGCGTCGGTCCGTCCACTCACCGCGTCCGCATTGCACGCTGACCACGCAAGCGACCAACAGCGCGACCCATCCCAGTAGCGAGTGCGGCAAGAACGCTCCAGGGGAGCCTGAAGCGAACAGTAGGTGCGCGATCTCGTACGCCACCCAGCCCCGAAGGATCCACCAGAACGGCCGCAGGGAGATGAAGAAGTCGAGCGTCGCCGACGACACCGGCGTGGCGCGCAGCCGCTCTTCCAGCAGAGCAAGGCGATTGGTCACACCGGACGCAAGCGCCCGATGCCAGGGCTGCCGTTGGCGTACGTCAGCGCGGGGCGGCAGTCCGGCGGCGCTACGCAGCTCGGTCGCGTACGCGGCCGGATCTTCGAGGTCATCGACTCCGGCCTCCTCGACACGTTCCTGCAAGTCGGCCTCGAGGTCACCGGTCAGCTCCTCGATCTCATCGGCGCCGAGATCGCTCAGCTGCGCGCGTACGTCTGCCGCGAACTCCGCGACCTCGGGATGCAGTCGGGCGGTGTCGTTCATGCCTTCTCCTTCACCGGCTCGGGGTCGAGCAGCGCGTTGACGGACGTGGCGAACTCTGCCCAGTCCTTGCGTTGCGCTTCGAGGCGCGCGCGGCCCTCGGCATTGATGCCGTAGTACTTGCGATGTGGGCCCTCTTCGGACGCAACGACGTACGTAGTCAGTGCGCCCGCGGCGAAGAGCCGCCGCAGCGTGCCGTACACCGAGGCATCGCCGACGGCATCGAGGCCTGCCGCGCGCAGGCGGCGTACGACGTCGTAGCCGTACCCGTCCTCCTGGTCGACGATCGCCAGCACCGCCACATCGAGTACCCCCTTGAGCAACTGCGTCGTATCCATCCGCACTCCTCTGATTGCGCGATGGACACTACTACACATTGCGCAGTACCGCGCAAGACGCGCCGACGGCCTTCGCCGAGGTACGCCGTCCTGCCAATGAGCTGCCCGTATATGGCGGGACGACGTACCTCGGCGGGACGGTGGCTGCTAGGCGGCGCGGCCCACTCTCAGTGCGGTCGCGGTGTCGACGGCTCGGCGAGCCTGGTAGCGCGCGCCCTCCAACGCGTCGTCACCCGGAGCCCCGACGCCGGACACATGCGAGGTGCCGTACGGGTTACCGAACTTGAACTCGACGAGGTCTGCGTAGCCAGGGGGCACGATGATGCCGCCCCAGTGGTAGAAGGTGTTACTCAGCGCCAGCAGGGTCGACTCCTGGCCACCGTGCGGAGTTGAGCTCGCGGTGAACGCCGAGTACACCTTGTCGGCGAGCGCACCTTGCGCCCACAGTGGCCCCACGCTGTCGATGAATGCTCGTAACTGGCTTGCTGGGTTGCCGAATCGCGTCGGCGAACCGAACAGGACCACGTCTGCCCACGCTAGGTCGTCGAGGCTCGCCTCCGCGACGTCGACAGTGTCGGCGATGTGCTGCACCCAATCGGGTCGCGTGTTGATCGCTTCGGCGGGTGCGGTCTCGGCGACCTTGCGCAGGCGTACGTCGGCTCCCGCCTTCTCTGCTCCCTCGGCCGCAGCGGCTGCGAGGGCATGCACCGTGCCGGTAGCGCTGTAGTAGATGATCGCGGTGTTCACAGGTTCCATACCGGTTCCGACGAAGCGGCGCGTACGGATGTGAGGCCGCACCGCTCATCGCTCGTTCCACGAGTGGCGCAAATCAGTTCGGTGGCGGGCGCTCGAACAGCCAATCTGCGCCACTCGCCACGATGCACTCAGTGCCGCTCGGATCGAGGTGACTCCGATCGGACGAAGCGCCGCATTCTGCGTGCGAGGCGATCGCTTCCGCGCGGCGTAAGCGAGGACTTCCGGTACTCGGCGAGCCAGCCCTGAACCCGTCGCGGATCGTGGTCGAGTCCAAGCGCGCCTTCGGCGTCCAGGACGATGCGATGCGCATCGCGATGGATTTCTGACGCGGTGTACCCGAAGCGTTCGTACCCGAGACGGAGCAGCACCTTGTCTCGCCGTAGGTCCCGCCGGTGCTGTGCACCAGCCCGATGTACGGCACCGTCGTACTCGCAAATCCGTCGGCTCCGACCCAGGCGCAGATCCGCACGAGCCACGATCACGCCGGTCTGGTCACAAATCTTCGCCTGCGGTTCGACGTCGACGATGCCGGAGAGAACGTGCACGAGACGCAGGATCGACTCCCAGGGCGATTCACTGCGGCGATCCGCCAGGTCCAGGGCGCATCGCAGGCGCTTCGCACCGGGCCTTCCGGCCACCACCGACCGGGCCAGTGACTCAGCGGTGCAGTCGCCGAGCTGCAGGGCTGAGTCGATTGCCACGACGAGATCGACCAGTTCCAGGTCCTCGGCGAGCTCCACAATCGTCCATTCCGATGACGCCACCCGCACGTCACCGAGCATTCGCCGATGTTGAGCCGGGATCGCGCACCGACGTACGTACACGCCTCGGCGGTCGTGATGTGGAGCGCCTCCGTCGGTGCATGCGATGATCGGCCACTCCTTCACTCCCGAGGGCAGCCACCATCCACGGAGCTGTGCCGAGGTCACATGAGTGAACACAGCGTTGTCGGGAAGAGCGAGCTGAATCGCCTTACAACGTTCGGGTATGAGGCCGGCATCCTCCGCTCGCATCGCCACGCCAGCGACCGGGTGCCACCAGCGGGCGTTACGTAGCTGGCCGGCGGAAAGTCCGTGCGAGGACTGGGCACGATGGCGAATCGGCTGCATCGGCAGACCATGCCCAATAAGCACGGGATACGCCAGCCGCCCGAGTGCCCCCTGTGGATAGGCCACATCGCTCGTTCCACGAGTGGCGCAAATCGGTTCGGTGGCGGGCGCTCGAACAGCCAATCTGCGCCACTCGCGTACCCCACGATGGGCGGGAGCCGAAAGTCTCAGAGCGCGGGACGGCGGGCACCCGCGTCGACGAGCTGCTCGTACGCGTGGGCGATCTCGAGCAGCCGGCGCTCGCCGTGTGGGGGTGCGACCAGTTGCAGGCCGACCGGCCAGCCCTCGTCGGTGAAGCCCGCGGGCAGTGAGATGGCCGGGCAACCGGTCACGGTGATGAAGTACGCGGAACGCATCCAGTCGAGGTAGGTCTCCTGGGCACGACCGTTGATCGACTCGGGGTACTCCTGGTCGGCTGGGAACGGCGGCACCTGGCTGACCGGCATCGCAAGGACGTCGTGGCGATCGAAGAACTCTCGCATGCGTTCGAAAACCTGCGTACGAAGGCCGAACGCGCGCGCGATATCGGCGCCCGACAGGCCCTCGCCCGCGCGGATGTTGTCGGCGAGTGACGACTTGAACCCGTCTGGCTCCTCCGCGAGCCGCTGCCCGTGCACGAACTGGAAATGCCACGCGCGGAGCGTACGAAAAACCTCGTCGGCTCCGGTGAGGTCCGGATATGCATCGTCGACCTGAGCGCCCGCATCTGCGAGCACATCACGCTGAGCGCCGACGATCGCCGCAACCGCGGAGTCGACCTCGAACGCGCCGCCCAGGTCGATCGAGAAGCCAACCCGCAGGCCGCGCAGGTCGCCCTCGAGCGCACCGGCGTACGTCGAACCGGGTGCCTCCAAGGAGATCGGCGAACGCGATGACGGCCCGGCCATCACCGAAAGCAGCATCGCCAGGTCGCCGACGTTGCGAGCCATCGGACCGGCGACCGACAGCGACTCCCAGCCGTTCGCGGCGGGCCAGTTCGGTACGCGGCCGACGCTCGGGCGAAGCCCGACGACATTGCAGAACGACGCCGGGTTACGCAAGGAGCCGCCCATATCGCTGCCGTCGGCCAGCGGCACCATCCCGCTCGCCAACGCGGCCGCCGCTCCCCCGCTCGACCCGCCTGCCGACCGCGACCGGTCGTACGGATTGTGTGTGGTGCCGAAGATCGGGTTGAACGTATGTGAGCCTGCCGCCCACTCGGGCGTGTTGGTCTTGCCGATCGTGATCGCACCGGCCGCGCGTACGCGTTCGACGACGAGGTCGTCGCGCTCCGGCACGTTGTCGGCCATCAGGGGCGAGCCGTACGTCGTGCGCCAACCGGCGGCGGCGTGGGTGTCCTTGAACGCAAACGGCAGGCCGTGCAGCGGCCCGACGTCGTCCCCGCGCGCCAGCCGGTCGTCTGCCTCACGCGCGGACTCACGTGCCCGCTCCGCGTCGAGACTGACGACCGCGTTGACCTCGGAGTTGGTCGCCTCGACGCGATCGAGGTGTGCGTCGAGCAGCTCGCGCGCAGAGATCCGTTTCGTACGCAACGCCACGACCATGCCGCGAGCGGTACCGAACACGTCAGCCACGTCTGCGCCCGAACAGGCCGCCGACGACGACCCCGGCAAGCACCAAACCCGCGCCGAGGACGACGCCCTTCACGAGCTCATCGCGAGCAGCGCTGGAGTCGCGGTACGAAGCGGGCATCGCCGGCGGCGTGAACGACTGCCCGACGGCGGCAGCGGCGGCCGGCTCGCCCGGCGCAACCGCCTCGGCCGGAGCGTCGGCCGGAACCGTACCGCTGAGCACATCGTCGACGGAGCCGAAGAACTCGCCGGCCATCCGCTTGCTTACCGACGTCAGCATCCGCTGACCCACGCCGCCGACCATGCCGCCGACGATCGCATCCGCGTCGTAGGTGAGCCGGGTGGTACCGCCACCGGCGTCGGAGAAGCCGACGACCACATCGGCGGCGACCGTCCCGGGCGCGCCAGAACCCGCAGCCTTCATCACCAGCGACTCATGCAGTTTGAGATCACTGAGCTCGCACGTGCCGGCGTACGTGCCCTTGATCGACGCGACACCCGCCGTGATCGTCATCGCGTATGCGTTCTCGCCCGTCGTCTCGAGCCGCTCGCATCCGGGGATCGTACGAACGAGCACCTGCGGGTCGAGCAGGGCGTTCCAGACCTTCTCGACGGGGGCGTTGAGGACGGCCTCACCTGCAACCTTCATGGACGCTCTCTTCTCTCGGGATGTTCGCTCTCGTGACGGAGCCGGAGCTCGTACAGCTCCGAGGGGGAAATGGGCATCGACGTGATCGGGAAGCCCTCGGCGTCCTCGATCGCCGAGGCGAAGACCGCCGCGGACGGGATGACACCGGCCTCGCCCGCACCTTTGAGCCCGAGCGGGTTCAACGGCGACGGTGTCTCCAGATGGTCGATCTCGATCGTCTCGGGCACCTCGGTGACGTACGGCATCAGGAAGTCCATGAACGAGGCGTTCTGCAGCTGCCCGTGCTCGTCGTAGGCCATCCGCTCGTACAGCGCACCGCCGACGCCTTGGGCGACGCCGCCGTGGATCTGACCCTCGACGATCATCGGGTTGATCAGGTTGCCGCAGTCATGGACGACGGCATACCGCAGGATCTTGATCTCGGCGGTTTCGGGATCCGTCTCGACGATCACCGCGTGCATTCCGCTGGCGAAGGTCGAACGCGGGGGCGAGTAGAAGTCCTTGCCTTCGAGACCAGGCTCGTCGTCCTCATCGACCGGCGGCTTGTCCGGGTCGCCGACCACGAACTGCGTCGCCGCCTTCGACGCCTCGTCGAAGGCGTACCGCAGCGGGTTGGAGAGCACCGCGATGGTGCCGAGCGCGATCTTGCTGTCGGGCGCGCCCTTCACGTGTACGACGCCGTCGGTGATCTCGAGATCGTCGACATCGGCCTCCAGGGCCTCCGATGCGATGCGCAGTGCCTTCTCGCGTACGTTGCGCGCGGCCAGCGCGATCGCCGACCCGCTCATCACCGCGGCGCGAGATGCGAAGGTGCCGACGGAGTACGGCGAGCGACGAGTGTCGCCGGTGACGACCTCGATGTCCTCGAACGGGACGCCGAGCTCCTCGGCGACGATCTGCGCGAAAGCCGTCTGGTGCCCCTGGCCCTGAGTGGTGAGCCCGGTCGACACCTTGACCTTGCCGCTCGTCTCGATGTGCACGTGCCCGCCTTCGTACGGGCCGACTCCGGTGCCCTCGACGTAACAAGCGAGACCGATGCCGACCTTGCGGCCCGCTGCACGCGCCTCGTCGCGGACTTTCTCGAAGTCGTCCCAGCCGATCAGCTCGCGCAGCTTGTCGAGCGAGCCCGGGTAGTTGCCCGAGTCGTAGATCAGCGGACGACCGTCCTGGAACAGCAGACCCTGGTCGTACGGGAACTCGTCGGGCTGGATGAAGTTGGCGGCTCGCACCTCGGCGCGGTCCTTGCCGAGGTGCGCGGCGATGGCATCCATCGTGCGCTCCATCGCGTACACGCCCTGCGGCCGGCCGGCGCCGCGGTAGGGCGTGACGATGACCGTATTGGTGTAGAGGCTGTCGAAGACGACCGAGTAGTTCTGCGGCTTGTACGGGCCAAGCAGCTGCGTCGAGGTGATGATCGGGACGATCAGGCCGTACGGCGTGTACGCGCCGTTGTCGTGCCAGAACCGCACCGAAAGGCCGAGCATTCGACCGTCGTCGTCGAAACCGACGTCGATGTGCTGCAGCTGACCCCGCTCGTGGGCCGACGAGATGAAGTGCTCGCGGCGGTCCTCGGTGAACTTGACCGGTCGCCCGAGCGCCTTTGCTGCAAGGGGTACGAGCACCTCCTCCGGCCACGGGTGCACGATCTTGACGCCGAACCCACCACCGACGTCGGGTGTCATCACGTCGACCTGCCCGAGATCCAACCCGAGCTTCGCAGCGACCGCCGCGCGTACACCCGTGGACGTCTGGGTCGACGTCCACACCTGCATGCGCTGGCTGTCGGTGTCCCAGCGCGCGACGGTGCCGCGACCCTCCAGCGGCATCGACGCGCTGCGCTCAACCTCGAGATCGAGGCTCAGCGTGTGTGGAGCCGACTCGATCGCCGCCTGGGCGTTGCCGGCCGACTGCTCCATGTGGGCGGCGACGTTTCCGGGGACGTCCTCGTGCACGAGGACGTCGGCAGCACGGGCCGCCTCGACGCCCACCACGGGGGGCAGGAAGTCGTACTCGACGTGGATCCGCGAGACGGCGTCCTCGGCGACGTAGCGGTCGACCGCGACCACGAACGCGATCGCCTCGCCGACGTAGTTGACCTCGTCCTTCGCGAGCGCGTACTGCGTACGCCCATGTGTCAACGTGGGATGCGGGATGAGCAACGGCAGCGGCTCGGCCAGCGGACCCGTGAGGTCGTCGTAGGTGTAGACGGCGAGTACGCCGTCAACGTCGAGCACGGCCTCCACGTCGATGTCGACGATGCGTGCATGCGCGTGCGGGCTACGAAGAACCGCCGCATGCACCGCGTCGGGCACGAGGTCGTCGGTGTAGCGACCCTGGCCGCGCAGGAAGCGGTCGTCCTCGACCCGGGCGACCTTCTCGCCGAACAGTTTGGTGGTCACCGCTGACCCCCCGACTCGTCGTCACGGGCGATCTCGGCGGCACGGGTCACGGCCTTGACGATGTTCTGATAGCCCGTGCAGCGGCATAGATTGCCGGCGATCATCTCGCGCGCGTCGTCGTCGCTCGGCTCGGGGTTGTCCTTGATCCCTGCCGTGATGGTGGTGAGGAACCCGGGCGTGCAGAAGCCGCACTGCAGCCCGTGGCACTCCTTGAACGCCTGCTGCACCGGGCCGAGGGAGCCGTCGTCGTTGGTCAACCCCTCAACGGTGGTGATCTCGTACGCCTGCGCCGCTACGGCGAACATCAAGCACGCGCGCGTCGGCTCACCGTCGACGAGAACCGTGCAGGCACCGCACACCCCGTGCTCGCATCCGACGTGGGTGCCGGTGAGTCCGAGGTCGTGCCGCAACGCGTCGCTGAGCAGCCTTCTGGCCGGAACGTTGAGGTCGTACGCAGTGCCGTTGACGCGCAGCCGTACGTCGTAGGTCTCCTCGGTGCCGATGGTCATGGGTTCACCCCCACGCGTCGTGCGACGCAGTCGTCGTGTGCCTCGCGTACGGCTCGCATTGTGAGTACCCGAGCCAGGTGGCGTCGGTAGTCGGCCGTCGCGTGGATATCTGTCTCGGGCTCCAGGGCGGCGAGCGCCAACTCCGCGGCATCATCGACCGCCCGGTCGGTGAGCGAACCGGCCATGAAGACCTCCGAGACGTCAACCACCGTTGGCGTATCGCAGACCGACAGGTAGCCCGTACGGACCGATGTGATCGCGCCGCTGTCGTCGGCGGAGACCAGCGCGGCGACGCCGCATAGTGCGTAGTCGCCGTGCCGGCGAGCGATTTCGGTGAAGGCGACTCCGGTGTTGGCCGGCAGCGCAGGTACGAAGGCCTCCGTCGCGATCTCGCCTGCCCGCAGCGAACTCTCGAGTGGGCCGACGAACAGGTCGCTCGCCGCAATCGTGCGGGTACCGCCGGCGGAAGCCGCCGTGACACTGCCGTCCAGCAGCGCCAGCACAACCGGCATTTCCGCGGACGCATCCGCATGGATGATGGAACCGAGCGTGGTGCCGCGGTTTCGGATCGTCGGATGGGCGACGTATCCGAGCGCCTTCGTCAGTAGCGGTTGCACACGCGCGGCTTCCGGATCGCCCAGAAGCCTCGCGTGGCGGACGTTCGCACCGAACCGTACCCCGGCCGAATCGACCTCGAGTCGATCGAGCTCCGCGAT
This sequence comes from Nocardioidaceae bacterium SCSIO 66511, assembly GCA_023100825.1. Classification (NCBI taxonomy): domain Bacteria; kingdom Bacillati; phylum Actinomycetota; class Actinomycetes; order Propionibacteriales; family Nocardioidaceae; species Nocardioidaceae bacterium SCSIO 66511. The sequence goes on from CP095846.1 coordinate 3,506,773, forward strand.
GCCGTTGATGTCTATCAGCATCGAAGGAGCTGCCAGCCGCATCGACAGCAGCGGGATGAGGCTCTGCCCGCCGGCGAGCACCTTTGCGTCGGGCTCGCCGGCGTAGGTCTGCAGTGCCTCGTCGAGGGTCGTCGGCCGCCGGTACGAGAACGGTGCTGGCTTCACGGTGCTTGTTTCACCTCGGTGGTGTCGGTGGTCTGCGCGCGGCCCTTGACCAGGTGGTAGAGGACGATCGTCAGGATCGTGCCGAGTGCGATGCCGCCCAGCTCGAAGTCGTCGGTGATCTCAAGTGTGACACCGCCGATGCCGGCAATCAGGCCCACCGCGAGCGGCACCATATTGGCCGGATCTCCGAAGTCGACGTTGTTGTCGACCCAGATCTTCGCGCCGATGAGACCGATCATGCCGTAGAGCACAACCGTGATACCGCCGAGGACGCCGCCGGGGATCGCGTTGATGACGACGCCGAACTTCGGACAAAGCCCGAGGATGATCGCGCAGATCGCGGCGACGAAGTACGCGGCGGTCGAGTAGATGCGGGTGGCCGACATGACACCGATGTTCTCGGCGTACGTGGTTGTCGGCGAGGCACCGAACGCACTCGCGAACGCGGTGGCGACACCGTCGGCGCCGAGCGCGCGGCCCATGTACGGGTCGAGGTCTTCGTCGGTCATCTCGGCGACGGCCCGGACGTGGCCGGTGTTCTCGGCGATCAGCGCGATGACGCCGGGGATGACGAGCAGGATGAACGTCAGCGAGAAGCTCGGCGAGTGGACGGCCGACACTCCGTCGGCGAGATCGCCGCTCGGCAGACCGAACCATTTGGCATCGCCGAGACCGTCGAGGTTGATCCGATCGTGAGCGACGGCGTCCGGTGCGGTCGCGGGTGTTACCGAGGTGATCTGCCCGAACATCACATCGGACAGCCACGAGATCGCGTACCCGAAGACGAGCGCGAGGAAGACGGCGATGCGGGCCCAGAAGCCGGGCAGCAGGACGGCGGCGCACACCAGGAAGACCGCGGTGAGCAGGCCGATCCATTGGTCCTGCGGCCAGTACGTCTGCGCGACGACCGGCGCGAGGTTGAACCCGATCAGCATCACGACGCCACCGGTCACGGCGGGAGGAAGCACCTTCTTGAGCAGGTTCGCACCGGCGAAGTGCACGAGTACGCCGACCGCTGCTAGGACCAGGCCGGCGACCAGGATGGCACCGGTCACGTCGGACGAGTCACCGCCCTGGGCACGGATCGCGGTGACGCCGGCGACGAACGAGGCGCTCGTACCGAGGTAGCTCGGCACCCGCCCGTTGACGATGACGAGGAACAGGATCGTACAGAGACCCGAGAACAGAATCGCGAGGTTCGGGTCGAGCCCCATCACGATCGGGAAGACGAACGTCGCGCCGAACATCGCCACGACGTGCTGGGCGCCGAGGCCGATCGTACGCGGCCAACTCAGTCGCTCCTGGGGCCCGACTGCCTTACCAGGCGGCGGCGTCTTGCCGCCGTAGACGACTTTCCAGCTGAACATCGACATCTTTTGTCTCCTCATGGGTGCTCACAGGCCCCGTTGGGCCGACCTTAGTGTGGCGCGTCACAGGCCAGCACGGGCGACAATTGCCAAACGGGCCGAGAACCGCATGGCATACGTTGTTCGACGATTCGTCTGCGCGATCGGTGGATCCGGACTAGTGCGCCGTACGAAGCAGGCCGGAAACCAAATCGATACCTGCGGCGTACAACGTCTCAGCGCACTCACACGTCGTTAGGTCGTATCGGTTCGCAGCTGAACCGACCCGCACACAGAAGACAGCTCCGGAGGTTCGGGGAGACCGTGAAGACCAAGTTCGCAACCTTTGCTGCACCGACCACGGCAACGCTCGCTCTCATCGGCGCCTTCCTCGCCGTTCCGGGCGGCGCCTCGGGTGCCCCGACGGGCAAGGCGCCGTGCGCCGGTGTCAAGAACTGCCATCGCGTGGTGACGATCGACGTCGACGGCGACCGCCGCGCCGACCGGGTCAGCTGGCGCCAGATCAGCGATAAGCAGGTACAGATCCGCGTACGCACGGCCAAGGGCCGCTTCCTTCAGCGCAAGGTGAACGTCCGCAACTGGTGGAAGGGCGGCAAGTGGGGCGGCGCCGCATGGATCGACGGGCGTCCGGGCGCAGAACTGCTCATCGGCTCGCAGATGGGTGCGCACACGCCGTTCTACACAATGCTCACCGTCCGCAAGGGTCGCCTCGTCGTCGAGAAATGTCCCGCGTTCGGCCCGTACGGTTCGATCCGCTGGGGCGTCGACTCGTCGCTGATGTCCTATGCCGGATGGCGTCGCAACGTCAGCCCGAACGGCGTGATCACGATGACGCAACGCATCGCCACGCGTAACGGCGACGGAGTCGCATTCAAGGGCTACAACGTCCGGTACGCCTGGTCTCACGGCCGCTGGACGAAGATCAAGCGCATCCCGCGCTGGTACAAGAACACCCGCCAGGCACGTAAGGTCGGCGGCTGGCACGTCTGGCATCTGAAGCGTTTCCCGGGGATCTGAGCCCTACCCGCTTCGTGCGGTACGACTTGCCTGCCCAACTCGGGTTCGCTGTCGGCTTTTGCGCCTCCGTTCGGCGACATCCCGCCTGCCCGGTTCCGGCTCGCTGCCGGCTCTCCCGCTTACTTCGGCCGGGGAAAGACGCGGCGACGCGGGAGCCGCAACTACGGGGTTCGGTTCGCCGCCGGCTCTCCCGATCCAGTCGGCTTTGCGGCGTCGGTCGATGGTCGTTCACCAAGTAAACATGGTGAAACTCCACTTGGCATGGCAGGTACGCCGTGCAAAGTGACAGGTTGCCATGCTCGTTGGTACGCCCGTGGCCATCGCTACGAAGGTGACACCAAGGACCGAACGTTACCCCGATCCCATACCAAGGTGATGGGAAAGCCGCCAAGAAACCCGGCCGAAGCGGCGGCTCCGCGCGTCGCCGCGTCTTTTCAGGACCGAAGGAGCGGGAAAGCCGGCGTCGGACCGGAATCGGCAGGCGGGTAGTCGAACGGAGATCACCAAAGCCGCGGATCCGAGCTCAGCCGCGTACCTCGAGCACCTGCAGCGCAACGGCGATGTTCAGCCGCAGATGCGGATCGGTGCTGAACGGCCCGAGGATGCGTTCGAGCTTGCTGATCCGGTAGCGCATCGTGTTGTAGTGGAAGAATTGCAGCCGGGCGGCCTCGGCGACGTTGAGATTGGTGTCCAGCAGGATCTGCAGGGTCGTACGAAGGTCGCGCGCGTCGTCGGTGTCGGCGGCGAGTTCGCCGAGCACCTCTCCGGCAAAGGCCCCCAGCTCATGGTCGTCGGGGATGAGCGCGATGAGCCGGTGGATGCCGAGCTGGTCGAAATGCGTCGTCGAGCCGCCGCCGTTCATCCGGCGCCCCACCTCGGTGGCCCGTCGTGCCTGCGCGTATCCGTCCTGGAGCCGGTCGATCGAGCGGACCACCCGGCTCACGCCGACCGAGAACGGTCGTCGCCCGCCGCCCTTGTCCCCGGCCACCTCGGTGACCAGGCGACTCAGTGCCGAGCGGGCGTCGGCGTACGCCCGCTCGGGATCGTCGGCGTACTCCGGCACCGGCAGCAACGTGACCACCTCGGCCGAGAACTCGACGGTCGGCACCGTCTTGTCGTACGTCTCGGTGACCTGGCGCCATGCCGCGAAGAAGCGTTCCTGCCATGACCGACGCACCCTGCTCGACACGGGCTCGTCCGCACCGGGCGGGTCCAGCTCGGCGGAGACGACGAGCATCGGTCGGTCGAGCTTCCAGCCGAGCGCGGCGGCGTGCTCGACGACGTACTCGGGATCGCCCGCGCGACCGACGAAGACGTCGCGCAGGAAGTCGCCGCGGTACTTACTCTCGACCGCAGTCACGGCTTGCTGCCGCGTGATCAGGAGAGCAGCGACGGTCGCGGCACGCTCGAGCGCGTACACGTCGTCCGCGGTCGGTTCGCGGTCAGGGGTGAAACACACCATCCGGGCGAGGTCGCTGCCGCCCGCGACGACGGGTTGGAGTCGTACCTGTCCGTCGCCGACCGGGAGCGGACGCCGGCTCGCGCGTTCGACCCGGAACCGGCCGGTCGGATCGAACAGGTCGGCAGCCGCCAACGCCTCGCGCATCTCGTCGGGCATCGCCGCCGCCCGCTCGCGCCCATCGGTCGAGCAGAACAGCACGCCGACGGCGAGGACGCGCGCTACCTCGGCGGCGATCTGCTCGAGATCGCCGCCTTCGAGGACGAGATGGGTCAGGGCCGTGTGCAGCGCGTCGATCCGCTCGAGCACACCGGTCTGCACTTCGTTCAGCCGAGCGTGGACCTGCTGGAGAAGATCGTCGTAGGCGAGATCTGCCGGCAGGCTCAACAGCGGCAACCCGACCTCCTCGGCAGCTGCGACGGCCTCCGGCGGCACTGCGTCGAGGTAGCGGCCGAGCTTCACGCCGAGCGCAGCGACGTCACGCGCTCGCAGATCGCGGACGAGGCGTACGAAAGCCTCCGAACGCGCCTGCTCGTCGGGCACGGACGAAACGATCGAGAACGCCGTCGTCACCAACAGCTCATGGGGTTTGACCCAATCGACGACATCGGGAACCTCCATCACGTTGACCCGGGTGACGGACCGACCGAGCCCCGAGCTGCCCGCGAGAACCGTCGTACCCGCAAGGCATTCAACGTCGAGCACGTCGCTGAGCGGCACCCCGTACGTCGCGGTTATCAACTGTTGCACCTCCAGCCCTACCGTATTGGCAAGACTCACCATCGGCAGACAGTACCCGACGCGATTAGTGTCCTGAGCCACAGGCTCTGGAGGCACATCGTGACGCGAACCGAGGTCGCAGCCGCGGCACCCACATGGGTACGCGAGCGATTGGAGGGCCAGCGACGCGAGGTCACCGTCGCACATGCCGGCGCGGATGCGATCTATGTCGACGACGCCGGCCGCTGTCTCGGCCTGCTGAGCAGATCGGCAGTCTCGGTGCCGTGTGGCCTGCAGACGACCATGCGCGAGCTGCCGATCGTCCCTGACCGGGCATACCTCGGCGACGGCCGGATGGAGCTCAACGGCACGACGGTCCGCGTCGGTCGCCTCGTCGACGCCACCGTGCCCCGGCTCAACATCTGCTCCACGACCGCTCAGGCGTTGGCGACCGCATCGGCCGGACGCCTCGACCCCGTACGCGCCGAGCTTCCCGCGTCTGCGCTACGGGAGCTGCGTGACGCCGAGCCTTCCTGTGTTCCGACGCTGCTCGGCCGCGGCAGCGGTCTCACGCCGGTCGGCGACGACGTCCTCTGCGGCTGGGTCGCCACCCAGCACAGCATCTCCGCTCCGTCGGTGCCGATGCTCCGCGCCATCGAGGCGAACGCCGCGGCCTCGACGACCATGCTGTCCGCGACCCTGCTGTCGCGCGCCTGCGCGGGCGACGTCATCCCGGAGTTCCGCCGGCTGCTGCTCGCGCTGCGTTCACCGACGTCGTCGACCGCGGCGATCTGCGAGGCCGCCGACGCCCTGCTCGCCGTTGGCCACACGTCCGGCGCCGGTCTGCTCCTCGGCTGTTCGCTGGCCCTCGGCGACGATCCCCGACCCGATGTACCCGCACCCTCGTATTCCCACGACAGGAGAGGTCGATGACCAGTCCCCCATCCGATGACTCAGTGCATGTGGAGATCCGCCCGGGAGCGTACGCCGACTCCGTCACCTTGCTGCAGGTGAGCAAGGACGTCGCGGCGACGCCGGGCGTCTCCGCCGCACAGGTCGCGATGGCGACGCCGCTCAACCTCGACCTGCTCTCGACGATGGGCTTCCAGATCGGCGAGACGACGCCGAACGACATGGTCGTCGCACTGCGGGTCGAGTCGCCCGACGCGGTCGACTCCGCGGTCGCCGCAGTCGACGCTGCGCTCGCGGCAGCCTCTCGCGGGCGTTCCGACAGCTCCTCCGATGCCGAGATCGCGCCGCGTACGACCGCATCGGCTCTCGGCCGTTCCGATGCCTCGCTCGCGCTGGTCTCCGTACCCGGCGCATCCGCGACGATCGAGGCGATGGACGCCCTCGACACCGGACGCGACGTGATGGTCTTCAGCGACAACGTTCCGGTCGCCGAGGAGGTGGCGCTGAAGAAGATCGCAGCCGAGCGCGGCCTGCTCGTGATGGGTCCGGACTGCGGTACGGCGATGGTCGACGGCATCGGCCTCGGGTTCGCGAACGCCGTCTCCCCCGGCCCGGTCGGCATCGTCGCCGCATCGGGCACCGGATGCCAGCAGCTGATGTGCCTGCTCGACGCGGCCGGCGTGGGTGTCGCCGCCGCGCTCGGCGTCGGCGGCCGTGACCTCGGTTCCGAGGTGGGTGGCCTCGCGACGCGCCAGGCACTGCGCCGCCTCGACGCCGATCCGTCGGTCGAGCTGATCGTGATCGTTTCCAAGCCGCCGGCTGACGAGGTGGCGGCATCCGTGCGGGAGTTCGCAGGAACGCTCGACACGCCCGTGCAGTTCGCCCTGCTCGGCGCGGGTCAGCCGGATCTGACGAGCGCCGCCGAGTCCGTCCTCGCGGCACTCGAGCGCCCGGTGCCCGCATGGCCGCACTGGGGCACCTCCGAGCCGGGCCGCGCAACCGGCTACCTGCGCGGCCTGTTCGTCGGGGGCACGATGTGCGACGAGGCAATGCTGCTCGCCGCCGAGACGCTCGGGCCGATCCGCAGCAACATCCCGCTCGATCCCGCGTACGCGCTCGACGCGTCGATGACCGCGGACGCACATCTGATGATCGACTTCGGCGACGACTCGCTGACCGCCGGACGAGCCCATCCGATGATCGACCCGACACTGCGCCTGGAGTACCTCGCCCGTACTGCAGACGATCCGCAGACGGGTGTCATCCTGCTCGACGTCGTACTCGGCCACGGCGCAGAATCCGACCCGGCGGCCGCGCTGGCTCCCGCCATCGGCGGCATTGACGGCGTACCCGTCGTGGTCGCGTGCGTCGGCACCGAAGCCGACCCGCAGGTCCTCAGTCGGCAGACGCAGGCGCTCGCCGAGGCCGGTGCCGAAGTCTTCACGTCCAACGCCCAGGCGGTACGCCGGGCAGTCGCACTCACCGGAGGCGCTCGATGACCGAGACCATCACCGCGGCAGGCGCAGGCCTGTTCGCCGACGCCCTCGACGCACAGGCGGTCGAGGTGACCCGAGTCGACTGGCAGCCGCCGATGGCCGGCACCGAGGCCGATCTCGCGACCGTCGCCACCGACCCTCGGCGCCGCGACGCCAACGCCAAGGCCGTACGCGCGATGCTCGACGTACAAGCCATGCTCGTCGACGTTGCACCGGCCTCGGAGGTACTCGGCCTCGAACGTGGCGAGTTCCTGCACGCCGGCCCTCCGCTGGACTGGGATCGCGCGTCGGGACCGATGCGCGGTGCCCTGATGGGTGCCGCCGCGCTCGAGGGTCTCGTCGACGACCCCGAGGACGCCGCACCGTTGTTCGCCTCGGGCAAGACGGTCTCGCTGTCGCCTTGTCACCACCGCTCCGCCGTCGGACCGATGGCCGGGGTCGTCTCACCGTCGATGTGGATGTTCGTACTCGAGGATCCCAACACCGGCCGGCGTACGTACTGCTCGCTGAACGAGGGCCTCGGCAAGGTGCTGCGCTACGGCGCGTACTCGTCCGAGGTGCTCGACCGGCTGCGTTGGATGTCGGCGGTGCTCGGTCCGCTGCTCGCATCCGCCGTACGCGCGGGCGATCCCGTCGACGTCACCGGCATCCTCACCCAGATGCTGCAGATGGGCGACGAGGCGCACAACCGTAACCGCGCCGGCACCCTGATGCTGATGCGCGATCTGGCGCCGGCGATGGTCGAGTCGAACTCCTCGTCGGATGAGATCGCCCAGGCTCTGCGGTTCATCGGCGGCAACGACCACTTCTTCCTCAACCTCGCGATGCCGGCGTGCAAGCTCGCGCTCGACGCCGCGCGCGGTATCGACGGTTCGACGATGGTGGTCGCGATGGCCCGTAACGGCACCGACTTCGGTATCCAGACCGCCGGCACGGGCGACGAGTGGTTCACCGGTCCGGCGCAGGTCGCAGACGGGCTCTATCTCGGCGACTACGGTCCAGACGATGCCAACCCTGACATCGGCGACTCGGCGATCACCGAGACGGCCGGCATCGGCGGGTTCTCGATGGCGACGGCGCCGGCGATCGTGCGATTCGTCGGCGGCAGCGTCCCGGATGCGCTCGCCACCACGCGACGGATGGGCGAGATCACGCTCACCGAGAACCCCCGGTGGACGATCCCCGTGCTCGACTTCCGCGGCGCGCCGACCGGTATCGACGTGACCGGTGTCTGCCGGACGGGGATCCTCCCGCAGATCAACACCGGTATGGCCGGTCGAGTCGCCGGTGTCGGCCAGGTCGGCGCCGGACTCGTCAACCCGCCCGCGGAGATCTTCCCCGCCGCGCTGTCGGCGCTCGCCGCTCGCGTACCTGCCTGATCGGGCGGTCGCCGCCTCCTCAACAGAGGAACGCGGCCACCTCCGACTGGTACCCGGGTAGCTCCATCAGGAACGAGTCGTGGCCCCACGGCGAGCTGATCTCTCGGAACGAGACGGGCACCCCGCCGGCGTCGAGCGCGTCGACGATACGCCGCGACTGCGCCGTGTCGAAGCGCCAGTCGGAGTCGAATGACAGCACCAGGAACCGAGCTGCTCCCGATGCGATCCGCGCCGCTGCGTCCGGGTCGGCGAACGGGTCGAAGTAGTCCATCACCCGGCTCAGGTACAGGTACGTGAGCGCGTCGAAGCGTTTGACGAACGACTCGCCCTGGTAGTCGAGGTAGGACTCGACGGCGAAGTCGATGCCGAAGTCGCGCCGCGGCTCGCCGCCATGCTGGAGCCGGCGGTCGAACTTCTCGGTCAGCGCCTGCTCCGAGAGGTACGTGATGTGTCCGAGCATCCTGGCGACGGACAGCCCGTGCTTGGGGCCGGCACCGTCGGCGTACGCACCGGCTTCGAAGTCCGGGTCGCCCATGATCGCCCGACGCGCAACGGTCGAGAAGGCGATGTTCATCGCCGTCAGCCGACTGCTTGCACCGATCAGTACGGCTCGCTCGATCGCATCGGGAGACTCGATCAACCATTGCAGGATCTGCATGCCGCCGAGAGACCCGCCGACGGCCGCGTGCAGACGGTCGATCCCGAGACGTTCCACGAGCCGCCGATGCACCGCGACGAAGTCCGACATGTCGAGCTGCGGGAAGTCCAGGTCGTACCGCTTGCCGGTGACCGGGTTGACGGACCGCGGCCCGGTGGTCCCCCGGCATCCGCCCAGCAGGTTCGGGCAGATGACGAAGAACCGGTTCGTATCGACCGGCTTACCAGGCCCGACCATCGCCGCCCACCAGTCGGCCGCCTCGGCGTCGCCGGTCAGGGCGTGACAGATGAATACCGCGTTCGACGAGTCCGCGTCGAGCTCGCCGTACGTGCGGTACGCGACCTCGACCTCGGGCAGGACCTCGCCGTTGGCGAGCACCAGCGGATCGTCCTCGGTGTAGAGGACGATCCGCTGGGGTGTGCCTTCTTCGCTCACGCGCTCTTGGAAAGTGCCCGATCGAGATCGGCGATGATGTCGTCGACGTGCTCGATACCGATCGACAGGCGCACCATGTCTTCTGGCACACCCGCGGCCTCGAGCTCCTCCGGAGTGAGCTGGGAGTGCGTCGTCGTCGCGTTGTGGATCGCGAGGGACTTGGTGTCACCGATGTTCGCCAGATGGCTGAAGAGCTCGAGCGACTCGATGAACCGGCTTCCGCCCTCTCGGCCCGACTTCACGCCGAAGCTGACCAGCCCTCCGTACCCTCGCCCGCTGAACGTGCGGTCGGCGACGTCGCGGTACTTGTCGTCCGCGAGACCCGGATACGCCACCCACGACACGGCGTCGTGCGCGGATAGGTACTCCGCGACCTTGAGGGCGTTCTCGCTGTGCCGCTCCATGCGCAGGTGCAGCGTCTCGAGCCCTTGCAGGAACAACCACGAGTTCAACGGTGCTACCGCCGCGCCGGTGTTGCGCAGCAAGACCGTACGCGCTCGGATGATGTACGCCGCCTCACCTGCCGCCTCGGTCCACACCGCTCCGTGGTACGCGCCGTCGGGCTGCGTAAGACCCGGGAACCGCTCCGAGTTGGCGCTCCAGTCGAACTTGCCGGAATCGACGATCACGCCGCCGATCGACGTGCCGTGGCCGCCGATGTACTTCGTGGCCGCGTGCACGACAACGTCTGCGCCGAGGTCGAAAGGTCGGCAGAGGAACGGCGTAGGCGCCGTGTTGTCGACGATCAACGGGAGCCCCTGCCCGTGCGCGGCATCGGCCCAGGCGCGGATGTCGACCACGTTGATCTTCGGGTTACCGAGAGTCTCGGCGAACACCAACCTGGTCTTGTCGTCGACGTGCTCGGCGAGCTCCTCGGGCTTGTCCGGATCCACGAAGCGCACCTCGATGCCGAACTGCGGCAGCGTATGGGCGAACAACGCGTACGTGCCGCCGTACAACGTGGAGAGGGCGACGATGTTGTCGCCGCTGTAGGTGAGGTTCAGCACCGCGTACGTGGTGGCCGAGGAACCGGATGCGGTAGCGAGCGCGCCGACACCGCCTTCGAGCTGGGCGATCCGCTCCTCGAACACCGACGAGGTCGGGTTCATGATGCGGGTGTAGATATTGCCCGGCTCGGAGAGCGAGAACAGGTTCGCCGCGTGCTCGGTGTCGTTGAACACGTACGACGTCGTCTGGTAGATCGGCACAGCGCGGGAGTTCGTTGCCGGATCGGCTTCCTCCTGGCCGGCGCTGACGGCCAGGGTCTCAAGATGCGTCACGATGCGTCCTCTCGCTGGTGTGCGTACGCCGCCAAGCCTACGAAAGGTCGCACCGCTGCACGGCCGCGTTCATCAGGTAAGACGGTGCGGGGAGGAAGAGACCCTGGGGCTCGGATGCCCGGTTTGGGACACCGGGCGGCCCAGCCTGCCGCCGTCCATCGGCAGGCCGGGCCGCGCCCCCGAGAGAGGGTGCCCGAGCGTCGCAAGCGTTGTGAAACTGCGTCGCTGTACCTACCAACGCGCAACCTCTCGATGGGTTACGCATCTGGTCGAAGTGCTTCGTCAGCGTTCGTCGGGAGACCAGAACGCGTGGCGCATATCGACCCGTGGCCTCTCCAACAGGTCGCCCCGCAACGGCGTCTCCTCCTCGAGATAGCACTGCCGTGCCCGGTCGCCGTGCGAGTCGGGCAGCGTCCCGTCCGCGCGTACAACCCGCCACCACGGAACGCCACCCCCGTACATCGCCATCACGGCACCCACCTGGCGAGGGCCGCCGCTGCCGATCAGGTCGGCGATCGCGCCGTACGACATCACCCGCCCGCGCGGGATCTCCTCGACGATCGACAGCACCCGCTCGACGTACTCCTCGGCGGGCGGCATCGGCGACTCAGTACGAAGGCTGCGACGGGTCGATCTGGTTGACCCAGGCCACCACGCCACCGCCCACGTGTACGGCGTCGTCGAATCCGGCGCCCTTGAGCACTGCCAGGCTCTCGGCCGAACGCGCGCCGGACTTGCAGTGGAGCACGACCTGTTTGTCCTGCGGCAGCTGCTCGAGCGCATTGCCGTTCAGGAACTCGCCCTTCGGGATCAGGATCGAGCCGGGGATCTTGTTGATCTCGTACTCGTTGGGCTCGCGTACGTCGACCAGGGTGAAGTCGCGAGTGCCCTCGCTGCGCTCCTTGAGCATGGTGTCGAGCTGGGTCACCGAGATCGTCGAGCCCGCGGCCGCATCGGCGGCCTCGTCGCTGACCGCACCGCAGAACGCCTCGTAGTCGATGAGCTCGGTGACCGGCTCGCCGTTGGGGTCCTTGCGGATGTTCAGCGTGTTGTACGACATCTCGAGTGCGTCATAGACCATCAGCCGACCGATCAGCGGCTCGCCGATGCCGGTGATGAGCTTGATCGCCTCGGTCACCATGATCGACCCGATGGAGGAGCACAGCACACCGAGAACACCGCCCTCGGCGCACGACGGGACCATGCCTGGCGGCGGCGCCTCCGGGTAGAGGTCGCGGTATTGCGGCCCGTGCTTCTCCCAGAACACGCTGACCTGGCCCTCGAAGCGGTAGATCGAGCCCCAGACGTATGGCTTGCCCAGCAGCACAGCCGCGTCGTTGACCAGGTACCGCGTCGCAAAGTTGTCGGTGCCGTCGAGGATGAGGTCGTAGTCGGCGAAGATCTCGAGCGCGTTGTCGTTCTCGAGCCGCTCGGAGTGCAGGACGACGTCGACGTACGGGTTGATCTCGCGCACCGACTCCTTCGCGGACTCACCCTTGTGCTTACCGATATCGCTCTGGCCGTGGATGATCTGACGCTGCAGGTTGGACTCATCGACCTCGTCGAACTCGACGATGCCGAGCGTGCCCACTCCCGCGGCCGCGAGGTAGAGCAGGGCCGGGCTCCCGAGGCCACCGGCACCGATGATCAGCACCTTGGCGTTCTTCAGGCGCTTCTGACCGGTCATGCCCACGTCGGGGATGATCAGATGCCGGCTGTAGCGGCGAACCTCATCGATGGTGAGCTCAGGCGCGGGCTCCACGAGCGGCGGTAGTGCCACGGTGACTCCTCTTGACTTCTGTGGTGCTGAATCGTGAAAGGGCTGCACCCGGACAACACCGAAGGGGGTGGAGGTTGTTCCCGGGCGTCCGCATCCTCGGACGACACCATCGTCGCAGCCGCGGGCCGGACTCGCCCCGGCGTCCAGATGCTGGCACGGCGTGCCGCACCGGCGGCGCACCGAACGGCCCCCGGTAGGATCGCTCGCGGAGTACGAGGGCGACCGTCGAGAGGACCATTCATGAGTGAGCCGTCGACGAGCGACCGACCGCGCGGGGGCAGGCTGCCACGCAGCGCGCGACGCGCTCAGCTGCTCGGGGCGGCCCTCGACGTGTTCGTCGATCGCGGCTACCACGCGGCGTCGATGGACGACATCGCCGACGAGGCCGGCGTGTCCAAGCCCGTTCTCTACCAACACTTCCCGAGCAAGCTGGAGCTGTACCTCGCGCTGCTCGACTCCAGCGTCGACACCATCATCGCCGGCGTCAACGACGCACTCGCCTCGACCGAGGACAACAAGGAGCGCGTCGCCGCGACCTTCGACGTCCTCTACAGCTACGTCTCGAACTCCGAGGCGGCGTTCCGCCTGGTCTTCGAGTCCGATCTGACCAGCGACGCGGGCGTACGCGCCCGTATCGACCGGATGACCTCGGAGACCGCCCGAGCGGTCGCCGGAGTGATTCGCGGCGACACCGGGCTCTCGACCGTCGCATCGGAACTGCTCGCCGTCAGCCTGGTGGGCATGGCCCAGATCGGTGCGCGCTACTGGCTCGACAACGCACGTACGCTGAGCAAGGACGAGGCCGTCGACCTGGCGAGCCGGCTCGGATGGCGCGGCATCAGCGGCATCCCACTGACCGACGATATGAACGCCTGAGCCGTTCACAGACGAACCAAACCACGCAGAGAGGCAGAAACATCGTGGAGGTAAGGATCGGGGTACAGCATGCCCCGCGGGAGATCACCATCGACGCGACGCAGAGTCGCGACGAGGTGCTCGCCACCGTACGCGCGGCCACGAGCGGAGACGAGCTGCTCGAGCTGACCGACGAGCGCGGACGCGCCGTTGCCATTCCGATCGCCCGGATCGCGTACATCGAGTTCGACGCCGAGGATGCCCGCCGGGTCGGTTTCGGCGAGTAACTCGGCTCGGGTCAGCTGGCCAGCCCGAGGCTGGCCATCCGCTTGGCGTGGTTCTCGGTGAGCCGCGCGAACATCCGGCCGATTCCGGCGAGGTCCATACCGGGCCGGTCCGCTCCGCCGACGAGCACGGCAGTCAGCCCGTCGTGCTCGGCGGCGACGACCTGAGCCTGGCTCAACGCCTCGCCCATCAACCGGCGCCCCCACAGCGCGAGCCGGCCGCCGCTGCGCGGGTCGGCCTCGATCGCGGTGCGTACCCGCTCCACGACGAACTCCGACTGACCTGACTCCGCGAGCGCGGTGAGGATCAGCTCGCGCGTACTCGGATCGAGGAAGGCCGCGATCTCGCGGTAGAAGTCGGCCGCGAGCCCGTCGCCGACGTACGCCTTCACCAGGCTCTCCAGCCAGTCCGACGGCGCCGTGTTGCGGTGGAAGCGCTCGAACGACTCCTCGAACGGCTCCATCGCCTCGTACGGATCGGCGCCCAACGACACGAGCCGGTCGCGAAGCGAGACGAAATGCCCGAACTCCACCGTCGCCATCGAGCTCAACTCGGCTTTGTCGTGCATGGTCGGCGCCATCTTGGCGTCTTCGGCCAACCGCTCGAACGCCGTGATCTCGCCGAGCGCGAGCACGCCCAGCAGGTCGACGACCCCGGTGCGGTACGTCGGATCGGCGAATGCCGACATCGGCGACTCTGCGGGGTCGGACGCGGGGCTGTGAGGGTCATCTGCCATGGTCGCAGCGTATCGAGTAGGTGCACCGATACACTGCTACGGACCCATCGTCAATGAAATCGAGATGACCCTGACCACCTTCAAAGACCTAGGCGTACTTCCGGAGATCGCCGACTCGCTCGCCGAGGTAGGTATCACGACTCCATTTCCGATTCAGGAGATGACGCTGTCGATCGCCTTGCTCGGCACCGATCTCATCGGTCAGGCCCGTACCGGCACCGGGAAGACCCTCGCCTTCGGTATCCCCGTCGTCCAGCGCACGGTGGCGCCGCACGACCCCGACTACGACGAGCTCGTAGCACCGGGTCGCGCGCAGGCGCTCGTGATCGCACCGACGCGTGAGCTCGCGATCCAGGTGTCCGGCGATCTGTCGACTGCCAGCAAGAAGCGCGGTCTGCGCATTCTCACGGTCTACGGCGGCGTCGCGTACGAACCCCAGCTCGAGACGCTGCAGACAGGCGTCGACATCGTGATCGGTACGCCCGGTCGCCTCCTCGACCTCGCCAACCGCAAGGCGCTCGACCTCAGCCATGTGAAGTCGCTCGTCCTCGACGAGGCCGACGAGATGCTCGACCTCGGCTTCCTTCCCGATGTCGAGAAGCTGATCGCCGAGACCCCCGAGCTCCGCCAGACCATGCTGTTCTCGGCCACGATGCCGAGTGCGATCGTGTCGCTTGCTCGTACCCACATGCGCCATCCGGTCAACATCCGGGCGGAGTCGTCGAGTGACAGCGCGACCGTCCCGGCGACCGCGCAGTTCGTCTATCGCACCCACGATCTCGACAAGCCCGAGGTCGTCGCGCGGATCCTGCAGGCCGAGGACCGTTCGCGGGTGATCATCTTCACCCGCACCAAACGAGCGGCCCAACGAGTCGCCGACGACCTCGCCGAACGCGGCTTCCCCACGTCGCCGTTGCACGGCGATATGGCGCAGGTGTCGCGGGAGAAGGCGCTCAAGCGGTTCCGTGACGGCACTGTCGAGATCCTCGTCGCCACCGACGTCGCGGCCCGCGGCATCGACGTCGAGAACGTCTCGCACGTGATCAACTACAGCTGCCCAGAAGACGAGAAGGTCTACCTGCACCGCATCGGTCGTACGGGCCGCGCGGGTGCCACGGGTATCGCCGTGACTTTCGTCGACTGGGCAGACGTCGCGCGTTGGAAGACCATCAACAACGCACACGGGCTGCCGTTCGAGGAGCCGGCCGAGATCTACTCGACGTCGGAGCAGCTTTTCCACGACATGGGCATTCCGCCCGGCGCGACCGGGCGCCTCAAACCGCCCGCGGAGTCGTCTCGCCCGTCGTCCGGAGCGAAGTCGTCCGGCGCCAAGTCGTCGGATCGTCCGCGCAAGCGGCGTAACCGTCAGCGCACTCGTACGCGCGGCGGGCAGCCGGTCGAGGCGGCGTCATCGGATCAGCAGACCGACTCCGCGTCGAACTCCGAGCAGGGCGCAGGCGACGCCAGTTCGCGCCCCCGCCGCAGGCGTCGGCGCCGCCGGTCGGGTGCCGACACGACTTCTGGCACGTCGAACGAGACGAACACCGGGAACTAGCCCCGGTCACCCGAGGCCGATCGCACCCCCGGAGATCCGGGGGTGCACTACTCTGTGCTCCGCCGCGATGCATGCCGGAGGAGCAACGTGTTCGAACATTCGTACTGGGTCACCTATCTGTGCATAGCCGTCGCCTGGAGCGTCATCGGAATCGCCTTGCTCGCGCACCGCGCCGGCCTCCCGCAGAGGCTCGATGCGTTTCCGTACGCGGCGACCGGCTTCGTCGGGACCGGCGCCGTGTCTGCGCTGCTCGCCGCCGTCACGTACTCGCGCGGCTCCGGCCAGGCGTTCCTTGCCATCGTCGTATTGGCCGGACTTCTGACGCCGCTCGTCGGCTGGGTGATATCCCTGTTCGCGCCTGCCAACGACGGTGAGGGCGCTCCCGGCGACCACTAGCGCGTTGCGTCAGGCCACGACCACGACGCGGGTATGCATCTGCGCGAACCGCCACATCACCTTCGCATCCGAGCGGCGCTGCCGGATGCAGCCCGCCGACTGCGGCGTGCCGAGCGCATCGAAGGACTGGATGCGCTTGCCCGACCCGTCTACCGGGATGTCGTGGAACCCGATGTTGGAGTTCTTCCCGCGGGCGAACCGTACGAAGTACTCCATCGTGCTGTGGCCGCCGAAGCCGACCGCATGCCGCGACCGGGAGAAGACGCGGTACCGACCGGGTGAGAGGTTCTCCGAGCGACTACCCGATACGCGGTACGTAGAACGCACCTTGTCGTTCGCACCGATGATCCAGACTCGCTGGCCCGAGATGTCGAACACCACCCGCCGGCCCGACCCGGACCGGCGCGGGACGTCGGCACTCGACGTCGGCTCCGACTGCTGCTCGGGCCCCGGCTCGACGGCGAGCTGCGCGGCCAGATCGTCGATGCCGTCGCTGATGACCGGCAATGTCGGGTCGTCAGCGTACGCAGAGGTGTTCGCATTCTCGCCCCACGGACCGAACGCCACGACGGCGATGATGCCGGTGACCAAGAACGTGGCGAGCAGCAGACCGCCGCGGCCCAGTAGAGCGGCATTGCGCTGCCACGTCGTCGCACCGTCGCGATGACGCGACGACGTACGACGATGACTAGCCACCTTGCCATGGTAGCGATCTCGTGGGCCGCGTCATCCTCCTCGGTCGGCTTGTCGGCCGGATCCCGGGTCTTTTGGTGACACCGCCGCTCGGTTCGGGTTCGCGGTCGGCTTTCGCCTTGCTCCGGTGCGACTACCCGCCTGCCCGATTCCTCGCCGCCGTCGGCGCCTCGGCTGGGAAAAGGACGCGGCGACGCGCGGAGCCGGGTCTTCGGTTCGGTTGCTTGGCGGCTTTCCGGCCACCTTGGGATGGTTTCGGGGTAAGGTTTGGTGCTTCCCAAGGAGGGTTGTCACTGTCCACGGGACGTCTCCCTTGGGACAGCGCGGTTTGCCTTGGTACCAAGGCAAACCGCGCCCGTCATGAGAGGTCAGGCGCTGCGGTCGAGAGTCGCAGCGACCTCGCGGTACGCCGCTGCGCCGCGATGCGACTTCGACGTGCCCAGGATGGAGCGTCCGAGGGCAGGCGCCTCGGCGAAGCGGATCGTCTTCGGGATCGGCGGTCCGATGACCGGCAGTTCGTACGTCTCGCTGATCGTGTCGAGGACCGCCTTCGCATGCTTGGTACGCCCGTCGTACATCGTGGGCAAGAGGCCGAGCACCTCAAGGCGCTGGTTGGTGAACTCGCGTACGTCGTAGACAGTGTCGAGCAGCTGGCCGACACCACGATGCGATAACGTCTCGCATTGCAGGGGGATGAGCACCTCGTCGGCGGCCGATAGTGCGCCGACGGTGAGGATTCCGAGTGATGGCGGGCAGTCGAGCAGCACCCAGTCGTAGTCGTCGGCGAACCCGTCGAGCGCAGCGCGTACCGCCTGCTCGCGACCGGTACGGGTGAGCAAAGCCGCCTCGGCCGCCGCGAGTTCGATAGTCGCGGGCAGTAGGTCGATCCCTTCCTCGGTGCACACGCATACGTCTGCCGGCTGCTTGTCGCGGGCAAGAACGTTGTGGACGGAAGTGTCGAGGTCTTCGGGGTCGATGCCAAGCGAGAACGTCAAGCACGCTTGCGGGTCGAGGTCGACCAGAAGTACGCGCCGACCGAGCTCGCGGAGTGCGACGCCGAGCGATGCGACAGTCGTCGTCTTCGCGACGCCGCCCTTCTGGTTCGCCACCGCGAGCGTGCGAGTCATCGCCCCATTGTGCCCGACCGCCGCCGGCTCCGACTCGGGTGTCAGCGATCTGAAAGCGGAACGCCAGCGCGTTCCGACATGCTCGTGACCAACAAGACCGGAGGGGTCCGATGTCCATGGACGAAACTACTGACCGACAGCCCGCGCCCGACGAGACACCGTACTCCCAGGATCGGGTCCTGCTCGTCTGGCAGTGGATCTTCGGCTGCGCGGCCGCGGCCACACTGGTTCTCGCGGCCATCGTCTCGACAGCCGAGCCGACGCTGACGTACGAAGACTTGGAACCGACCGGCGAAACGGTGCAGATCGAGTGTCGGTCAACGGGACAGGGATTCGCCGGACAACGGCTGTCCAGACCGTCGACATCCGGGTACAGCTATGAGGTCACCTCCGGCGAAGGCGCGTACGACGCCTGGGAGCAGCAGGAGGCGGAGCGTTTCAGCGGCACCGCCCAGGCGTTCAATCCGTCTGACGGCATCGACACAGCGTGTGCGAGCGCTGCCACCAAACGACTCGAGGTCACCGTGTGGATCCTCATGCTCGCGGTGGTCCTCGGGATCTGCCTCGCCTCGGTGAGTTTCGTTCGGCTCCGGGACGGGTCGAAACGCCCCGATTTTGCGCCAACCGAGACGTACGCCGACCAGACGCCGACGGTCACCGATCAGCAGAACGACGATGACGAGGCACAGCAGCCGTGATCATCCGTTGTTGTTTCGCCCTATTGAGTGCGGTCCTCGTGTGCATCGCGGTCGCGCTGACCTGGAACGCCCCCGAGCTCACGTACTCATCGGACATCGTGGAGAACGAGCACGACATCTTGGTGTCGTGCACCGATGACACAAACGACGGTTCGTCAGAGCGCAGCGGGGCACTTGCCGACGCGCCACTGCTGGACACCGGCGAGCATCTCCGGCCACGCTTCGAGATCGTACGCGGCGAAGATGTCATCGACCGCATCACCGCTGAGTTGCCTGCAGAAGACCCTGACTCGATGACGGTCTATCGCGGCATCAACGCCGACTGCGCCGCCGCCCGTACATCCAGGATGAGCACGGCCACGCAGATCCTCGGTGGCGCTCTGCTCGTAGCGCTCCTTGCGCTACTTGCCCCGACCTACCTACGCCTGCGATCGACCACCCGAACGGAGCCGTGATGACGATTCGATCCCGCCTGCTCATCGGCCTGCGCGTTGCGGCCGCACGGGCTCCCGCATCATCACTCTGATCTGGCTCGTCACCGCCGCTCGCGCCGCCGGTCTGGTCTTTGTCGGTTCACTGGTCGTTCCCGCCCGCCGCGATCAGCGACCGACGCCGGCCGCGCTCATCAGCCGCGCGTACTCCTCCGGCGCCGTCGTATTGCAGCCGAGCTCGAAGTCGATCTTGCCGGTGCCGTGATAGTCACTGGAGCCGGTGACGATCAGGTCGAGGTCCCGTGCGATCGCACGCAACTCTTCGCGTACGGGCTCCGGGTGGTCGTTGTGGTCGACCTCGACCCCGCTGAGGCCGGCAGCTTGCAGATCGGCGATCGCATCGCGATCCAGTGCGCTGCCGGCGCGTCTCCCCCACGGATGTGCGATCACGGCCACGCCACCCGCCTCGACCACCAGCTCGATCATCGCCGTCAGGTCGGCTGCATACCGGTGTACGTACGCCGGGCGGCCCGCCTTCAGGAACCGGTCGAACGCCTCGTCCCGGTTGGCGACGTACCCGCGGGCGACCAGTGCATCGGCGACATGCGGACGCCCCGTCGCGACGGCGTCTTCGGCGACCGCGTGTACGTCCTCGACGGAGATCGTCATGCCCAGCGCGCGCAGACGCTCGATCGTACGAGGAAGCCGGCCGTTGCGTCCGGCGAGTACGCGTTCCAGTTCGGCAAGCAGCCGGGCGTACTGCGGGTCGGGCTCGTACGCGAGTAGGTGAACGCTCGAGCCCTCGTGCTCGCAGGAGATCTCGAGCCCGCGTACCAGCGTGATGCCGACGTCGGCGGCCGCACGCTCAGCCTCCTCCCAACCGGCCATCGAATCGTGATCGGTGAGTGCAACGACATCGAGCCCGGAGGCGTGCGCCTTCCGGACGAGTTCGGCCGGCGAGTCAGTGCCGTCCGAGCGGTCCGAATGCGTGTGCAGGTCGATTCGCAAGGGCTCCGTCACCACGGGCGCCTCGACGTCAGCCCCGTCACCGGTATCAGGTCCAGCTCGCCGAGCAGATCCGAGAGCGCCTTGAGCCGAAAGTCGTCGCTCAACAGCAGCGAGGTGGAGTCGGGGAACATCACCAGCCAGAGCCAACGCCCGGCCGCCTCCCCGAGCACGACATCACGGTCGGCTGAGCTGTCGACCCGCCACATCGGCGCGCGCCGATCGTCGACCGAGATATGCACATCGGCCGCCTGACGTTCGGGCGCCAGCCCACCACCGGCGTACGAAGCGCCGACGGCCGCGGGCCCGACCGATCCGCCCGGCTCCTCGCTGATCACGAAGATGTCGGCAACGCCATCGACGAGAGCCGGTCCGCTGCATGCGACAACGGTCGCGCCGTCGATACCGTGCCCGATGCCGCTCACCGCCCAGCCCGCCGGCATCGGCCAGGGCACCCAGGCGGGTAGCTCCGACTGGGTCGCGCAGGTGAGCAGCCGGTGGACCGACGGCTCGAGAAGCTCCGACATGCACCGAACGCTGCCCCGACTACGGGTCGACGTCAACTCGACGCGCGTACGTCAGGCGTCAGAGACGACCGGACGGCCGGGTTGCTCTCCGCCGCGTGCATCGAGGTAGTTCTGCTTCGGCACCATCACCTTGCGGCGGAACACGCAGACCATGGTGCCGTCCTGGTTGTAGCCCTTGGTCTCCACGTACACGACACCGCGGTCGTCCTTGCTCTTGCTCTCCCACTTGTCGAGCACCTGGGTCTCACCGTAGATGGTGTCGCCGTGGAACGTCGGCGCGACGTGCTTCAGCGACTCCACCTCGAGGTTCGCGATCGCCTTGCCGGAGATGTCGGGAACGCTCATGCCGAGCAGCAGCGAGTAGATGTAGTTGCCCACGACGACGTTCTTGCCGAACTGGGTCGTCTCGCCTGCGTAGTTCGCGTCCAGGTGCAACGGGTGGTGGTTCATCGTGATCAGGCAGAACAGGTGATCGTCGTACTCGGTGACCGTCTTGCCGGGCCAGTGCTTGTACGTCGCGCCGACCTCGAACTCCTCGTAGCTACGACCGAACTGCATTCTCTACTCCTCCAGCGCCGTCGGGACTCAGCACATCATGGCCGATCCGAGGCGGCGCGGGGCGTCGAGGTGAGCAGCCTCACGCGTTCCAGCGGTCGATGACGGGCGTGCCTCGATCGTCGCTCAGCACCGAGACGGTGGCCGTGTGGAGGCGCAGATAGCGGCCGAGAGCGACCGGCTCGCCGAGCCACCGTGCGGCCAGGGCCCGTAACGCGTGACCGTGCCCGAACACGAGGACACGCCCGGGGTACGACCGCAGCCGCTCCACGACCCGGTCGAGTCGCTCGGTGAGGTGCGCAGTGCTTTCACCGCCCGGCACGGGGTGGGTCCACACGGTCCAGCCCGGAACGCTCTCTCTGATCTTCGCGGTTGTGACGCCTTCGTACTCGCCGTAGTCCCACTCGACCAGGTCGGGGTCGACCTCGGGATCGGGGTATCCGGCCAGCTCTGCGGTACGCCGTGCACGTAGTCGCGGGCTGGCCAGGACGGCGTCGAAGTCGACCCCGTGCACGGCATCGCGAACAGCAAGGGCCTGGCGCTCTCCGTTCGCCGTGAGCGGCAGGTCGGTGTGCGAGGTGTGCCGGCCTGCCGCCGACCACTCGGTCTCACCGTGACGTACGAGCCACGCCGTCACGTCGCCTCCCAGATCGTGGGTATCCCGTGCGGAGCCGCCGAACCGATGATGGTGCGCTCACCCCACGGCCAGGTGGTGAGCGCGACGAGGAACTCGTGCGGCGAGTCCGGCGTACGGCGCGCAGGCTCCAACGCCAGATGGGCGAACGGCATCTGCGGCGTGCCTTGCGCGCCGAGCTCTGCGATCCGCTCCTCACAGGCCTCGCGATCGGCCGCCTCGAGGTACTGCCACATCACCGAATGCCACAGCACCGTCGTCGTGCCCGGTGTCAGCTCGAGGTTGTGCAATGTAGTCACCGCATCGCATTCGAGCATCGTCGCGGGCACGGCTCGGGCGACCGCGAGAGCACCGCGTACCCGCGCGACCCGCTCCGGCATATCGGGCCATACGTATGACTCGACGGCGATCCGGCCGTCGAGGGTGGTCGGATCGAGTGGTGCGATATCGGCGCCGACCCGCTCCACGATGTCGAGCGGCGCATCGAGTGGCGGCAGCGGTCCGCGCCAGACGTCATCGAGCTGCAGAGTGCTCCCCTCCGGACCCCATGCCGCGGTGCCGGGGTCGGCGACATTGGGGTCGAATCGCGGAAAGGTGTAGCGGAATCGGTCGGCGCGCAGGTTCAACCCGGCCGACGCACCGATCTCGAAGAGTCGGATGGGCAGCATCAGCCGGTCGGCGATGCGCAGCAAACCACCCAGCAATGCCGCGGAGCGCCCGACCTCGTTGGTCTGCGGTGGCTGGTCGAGCATGGTCGAGAGATCCTCGCCCCGATCGCGGAGCAGCTCGCGTACGTGCGGCCAGGCGCCTGTGAGGTTCCAGGTACCACCGACCGTCGGGTAGTACGCCGCCAGCTCCTCGGCCTCGCCGGCGAGCACGAGGCGGTGCAGACCACCGGCCAACCGAAGTGCCAACGCGCTCGGACCGGGGTCGTACTCATGACCGGCGAGCACCTTGGCCGTGACGCCGTGCGCCTCGATGTCGTCGGCAATTCGACCGAGCAACTGGGCGTACATCGGCGAGCCGATCTTCGCGCATGCCTCGGCCTGCCAGCGGAAGTCGGCGGCCAGATCACCGGATCTAGCACGCCCGCGGTCTCCTGTCATCCGCGCGCTGCCGGCCGGGCGCGTCAAGCCGACTCCTACCACTCGATCTTGTTGCCCGGCATCTTCTGCAACAGCTCCTGAGCCTTCGCCAGATGCTTGTGCTCGACGAGCACTTCGTACTTGGTGGCGATGACCTGGGTGACCGAGGTGAAGTCGCGGCGGCCGCCGGTCATCGCATAACCGACGATGCCGAAGACCGCACCGAAGACGATGCCGACGAGGGCGGCGCTCAGTACGACGGCGAGCCAGCTGCCTTCTTCGGAGAACAACCCGAGCATCAGACCGATGAACACGCCGAACCACGCACCCGACGCGGCACCGGCCGCCGCGGCGCGTCCGTACGTCAACCGCCCGGTGACGCGCTCCACCTGCTTGAGGTCGGTGCCGACGATCATGCAGTTCTCGACCGGGAACTCCTCATCGGACAGGTAGTCGACTGCCTTCTGCGCGTCGGCGTAGTCGTCGTACGTACCGAGCGACCAGGGGTAGTCGAGCTGGATGGACGGTCGTTGCACATTCGAAGCCATCGGACCTCCAGCGGTCGGATCGAGTAACTCGAGTGTAGTGCGCAGCGAGCCTCAGCTGGTCTTGTACTCCTCCAGCAGGCGGCGACCGATGATCATCCGCTGGATGTCGGCCGTGCCTTCGCCGATCAGCAACATCGGCGCCTCTCGGTATAGCCGCTCGATCTCGTACTCCTTGGAGAATCCGTAGCCGCCGTGGATTCGGAAGGAATCCTCGACGACCTCGGCGCAGTACTCGCTCGCGAGGTACTTCGCCATGCCGGCCTCGAGATCGTTGCGCTCGCCGGAGTCCTTCTTCCGTGCGGCGCCGACGACCATTGCATGCGCCGCCTCGACCTTCGTACCCATCTCGGCGATGCGGAAGAGCACGGCCTGGTGTTCGGCGATCTTCTTGCCGAACGTCTCCCGCTCCTGGGCGTACGCGACGCCGAGCTCGAACGCGCGGTTGGCGACGCCGACGCCACGAGCAGCGACATTGACGCGACCGACCTCGACGCCGTCCATCATCTGGTAGAAGCCGCGGCCGGGCTCACCGCCGAGGATCTGGTCGGCGTCGATCCGGTGCTTGTCGAGGATGAGCTCGGTCGTGTCGACGCCCTTGTAGCCCATCTTCTCCAGCTTGCCGGGCACGGTGATGCCTTGCGCGGTCTCGCCGAAGCCCGACTCCTTCTCGACCAGGAAGGTGGACATGTTCTGGTGCGGCTTCGACCTGTTCTCGTCGTCGAGGTCGGTGCGTACCAGCAGCGCGACGAGGTTGGCGGAGCCGCCGTTGGTCAGCCACATCTTCTGGCCGGTGATCTCGTACCCGCCGTCATCGGTTTTAGTCGCCTTGGTCTTGATCGCCGAGACGTCGGAGCCGAGACCGGGCTCCGACATCGAGAATGCGCCGCGTACCTCGCCGGTGGCCATCCTGGGCAGGTACTTCTGCTTCTGTTCCGGTGTGCCGTGCTGCATCAGCATGTACGCGACGATGAAGTGGGTGTTGATGACGCCCGAGACGCTCATCCAGCCGCGCGCGATCTCCTCGACCACGAGCGCGTACGTCAGCAGCGACTCGCCGAGACCGCCGTACTCCTCGGGGATGGTCAGCCCGAACAGGCCGAGCTCCTTGAGGCCCTCGACAATCTCGGTTGGGTACTCGTCGCGATGCTCGAGTTCGGTTGCTACCGGAAGGATCTCGTTGTCGACGAACGTACGGACGGTCTTGAGGATCTCTTCCTGGACATCGGTGAGACCGTCAGTGGACACAAGGCGACCCATAGTGGACCTTTCTGAGCACAGCCACGAACAGATACTGGCGGGTAGGTTTGCGCCGAGTATGGCGGTATGCCGCGCCGCGAGCCATGACAGGGCTCACACGCCCGGCCTTCGCGATCGTCAGAGCTGGGTGCGGTACTGGTCCAGCAGCTCGCGTGCCTTCGCCTCGTCACGATCTGCGAGCGGGACCAACAGCTCGGTGACCACGTCGGTGAGCTCGGCGAGCCGGCGATTGAGCTCGCGGTTCTCCTGTACCTCGCGTTCGAGCACGGCGATGCGCTGACGCATCGACTCGACGCGACGGGCGAGCTCGTCGTCGACCTCCTGCGCGGGGAGGATCCGGCGTTTCACTGCGCCGAGTCGCTTTCGTACTGCTCCCATGTCACCACCATCAACGTGTATCGGGGTTCGGCAATTGTCGTGGGTTCTTGCACCTCGCGGTCGAGCACTCGTCCGCCTGACGCTTCGATCTCCTCGAGGAGTACGCGCTGCGGTGCCGGTCGCAGGAGCCGTTGGCCGAGGTCGTCGTGCGTGCCGCGCTGATCGGGATCGACCACCTCGAGGTACACGCGGGTGCCGTCGCGGGCGACCATGCTGCAGAGCCGCCAGAGGTTCTTGCGGACGCGACGGTCCAATGAGCAGGCCAGCAGTCGCGCCGTCACAGCCCGCTTGCCGGGCAACCGCGTGATCCACGCCCCGGTCGCGAGCACCGACCGCATGTCGCAGAGGTTGAGCGGCTCGAACTGCGCGTCGAGACCGGCCTCGGCTGCCCATTTGCTGGCGTTGCGCTCGGCGTTGTGGGAGTAGTCGAGCCCGACCGCGTTCCGGCTCCTCGAATGCCACATCACGTCGACGCCCTTGCCGGAGCCGAGGTCGACGATGAGGTCGGCATCGGGCTCGCGGTCGGCGACCCAGCGGGCGAAGTCGGTCGGCTCGATCTCGGGAATCGTCCGCCAGCGCGACCAGAATCGGTCCCATTCGTCACGGAACCTGCGCGTACCCCGGAACCAGCCGTCGAGCCGGCGGCGCGTCGAAACCGGCGTCTCGAAGTGGAACGCCGGGTCGGGGACCTTCCAACTCGGACCGTACGTGATCGCCAACCAGGCATCGGCGTCGGCCGGGGCCGGTAACGTACGACCCTCGAGGGTGCACGTGCCCAGCGGATAGACCTGTGCGCGGTCGAACTCGGCGGCGATCTCGCCCATGACGTACAGCGTGTCGTCTACGAACGCCGCACCGAAAACGTCGAGTCCGCGCTCGGAGCCGTCTTCCTCCTCGACGTAGATCTTCATCGCGAAAGCCGAATGCCGCTGCACCGAGTAGCCGCGCTCGCGCAGATGACGGTCGATGCGGTACGACTCGCGGATCAGGTCGACGGGATTCGTCAGCGAGCTGACGTACGCGAGGTCGGCGTCGCTGTCGTGGCCGATCAGTTTGCCGTTTCGTACGGCCCCGAGCAGCGTGCCGTACGCCGGGAACGCGTCGATGCCGATCTCCCGCAGGCCAGCCAGCACATCTTCGATGGTGTCGAGCAACGCCTCGCGATCACGCGGGTCTCCACCGGCGAAGACCCGCTGCAGCTCACCGGTCTTGTCGGTGGCGAGCGGGTGCCCGTCGGCGTCGGTAACCGAGATCTGCTCGTCGGAGTCGCCGAACCGGATGTCGTCCTCGTGGACGACCGTCTCTTCGACGTGCTCGCGAACGACGATTCGGGTCTTGCCATCGAGGTACTTGCGCAGACTGCGCGGCCAGCGGATGAGGCGATCGTCGCCGGCGGCCTCGGAGTCACGCAGGAACCAGAACGACCAGATCCGGCGGCCGTCGAACAGCACGTCGTAGACGCCTTCGGTCGGGCCACTCGCCCGGATACCGTCGGCGTCGATCTGAGTCACCCGTACCAGTGAGCTCTGCGCGCCGTCCTGCGTGGATCCAGCGCTCGTTGGCGCAGCGCTCATCGTGGTATGCACCCGCGCCTAGCGCGAATGCCGTCCAAGACAGCCATTGGTTCCCTCATCTCCATGCCGACACGCACGAATCAGGTCGTACGGGCCGGGCCCTACACTGCACGTCGCGGCTTTTGTGGCACGACAGATGGTGGCGCCCGCGGGCGCACCGTCCGAAGAGACGACGCACTCGGGGCGCCGATGGTTGCCAGTGTATGGCGGGCAGATGTCCAGCAGGTGCTACGACGCCTATTCCGCCGGCGGCTGCCAGCGGTCCGTACGTTCCATACCGGCCGCACGGCCCTTGGCGGAGATCACAAGTGCCATCTTGCGCGACGCCTCGTCGATCATCTCGTCGCCGAGCATCGCGGCACCGGTCTTGCCGCCCGCTTCGGAGGTGCACCACTCGTACGCGTCGAGGATGTTCTCGGCGTGGTCGTAGTCCTCCTGGCGGGGGCTGAACATCTCGTTGGCAGCCGCGACCTGGTCGGGGTGCAGGCACCACTTGCCGTCGAAGCCGAGCGCGGCCGACCTCCCCGCGACCTTGCGGAACGCCTCGGTGTCGCGAACCTGCAGGTACGGGCCGTCGATTGCCTGCAGGTCATGCGCGCGAGCCGCCATCAGGATGCTCATCAAGATGTGGTGGTAGGCGTCGCCGACGTCGTACCCGGGCGGCTGCTCACCGACGACGAGCGACTTCATGTTGATGCTCGCCATGAAGTCGGCCGGGCCGAAGATGATGGTCTCCACACGCGGGCTCGCGGTCGCGATCGGATCGACGTTGATCAGACCCTGTGCGTTCTCGATCTGAGCCTCGATGCCGATTCTGCCCGGCTCGAGCCCGACCTCGGTCTCGATCTGGCTGAGCAGCATGTCGAGCGCCTTGACCTGCTCGGGGCTCTGCACCTTCGGCAGCATGATGCAGTCCAAGTTGGCGCCGGCCCCTTCGACGACCTCGATCACATCGCGGTACGTCCACTGGGTCGTCCAGTCGTTGACTCGTACGACGCGGACCTTCTCGCCCCAGCCGCCTTCGTTCAGCGCCGCGACGATGTTCTTGCGGGCATCCGGCTTCGCGAGCGGCGCGACGGCGTCCTCGATGTCGAGGAACACCTGGTCGGTGTCGAGGCCCTTGGCCTTCTCCAGGAACCGCGGGTTCGAGCCGGGTACGGCCAGGCAGGAACGACGCGAGCGCAGGGGCGATGACTCAGACATGCAGAACCTCCAGGTGGGTTGCCACCGGACTGTAACTCGTCAGTAGCACGCGCGGGAGACCTCTCGGGGGTGACGATGGGCACAGGCGACTGGTCAGTCGGCGGGTCCGACGGGCACCGAGTCGGCATCGGGCGGCCGGCGGGTCACGACCACCGCAAGCCCGGCGAGAATCAGGCAGAGGCCCACGTACACCCCGAAACCGGGTGCTTGCCCGAGGAACACCCCGGCGAGCAACGCCGCCCCGGGCACCTCGAGCAGCAGGATCAGCGATACGAGGGTCGGGCTCATCACGGCGAGCAGATGGTTGAACAAGGAGTGCCCGAGCAGCTGCGCCGCGACCATCACGCCGACGATCGCCGCCCACGTACGCGCATCGAACCCGATCAGCTCCTGCCCGCTCGCCGTCGCGAAGACCAACAGGACCGCTGCGCAGGTGGTGTAGCAGAGCGCCGTGTACGAGATGGTGCTCACGCGCCGACGCACGGCCGCGCCCGTCATCGTGTACAGCGCCGCGAACGCACCGCCCAAGAGGGCGAGCAGGTCGCCGACGAGCGCCCGCGTGGACAGGCTCAGGTCGACGCCCGATACGACCACGACACCGCCCACCGCGAGCAGCAGGCCAACGACAACACCCCCGTCGGCCGGCGTACCGCGAAGACGCTCGAAGAAGACGATCCAGCCGACCTGCAGACACACCAACGCCGTCGCCGATGCCACCGACGTCATCTTGAGCGAGGTCACCCAGGTGGCGAAGTGACCGGCGAGCATCGCTCCGGCGAAGACGATCGCGCGGAGGTCGCTCGACGTGAGCTCTCGCAGCTCGCGCCTGCGTACCGTTGCAGCGACGGGAAGGAGCAGGGCCGACGCCATCGCATTGCGCCAGAACGAGATCGCAAGTGCGGGCGCATTCGCACCGGCCATCAGCGGACCGGACGCCGAGACTCCGCAGAGGCCGATCAGCGCGAGCACAACGTTCACTGCGTAAGTGTCGCTGACCAGGCGTGACGTCGCGGCATCGGCACGGCGGCGGAGCGGCCTTTGCCGGTCCGCCTCGATTTCGCGGAGTCGCTCGGGCCGTCGTTTACCAAGTAAACATGGTGAAACTCCGCTCTGCGTGACAGATGCGCCGTGCAAAGCGGAAGGTTGCCGTTCCCGGTGGTACGTACGTGGCTGACGTGGCAGAAGTCTGCTCACTCGCGCCGATCGTCGTGCGGTTTGCCTTGGTACCAAGGCAAGCGGTCACCGTCCCAAGGAACACTCCCCGTGGACAGTGACAACCGTCCTTGGGAAGCAACTCACCTTACCCCGCGGCCGCCCCGAAGTGGCAGGACGGCCGCCAAGCAACCGAGCCGAAGTGGCGCCTTCGCGCGCCGCCGCGTCTTTGCATCAACCGAAGTAGGCGAGGGAGCCGACAGCGACGAGAAGCGCAGCGGCGGGTGGTCGCCGAAACCAGGTGACGACGTTGCGCGCGGCATCACCGTCCGAAACCGGTCCGCCCGAGTACGCTCGGTAGCTGTGACGACGCCAACCGGGACCACCGCGACGACCCGGATCTTCCTCGCCAGGCTCGTCGGCCAGGCGGTGTACGACCCATCCGGCGACCAGGTCGGCAAGGTGCGCGATGTCGTCGTGACCATCCGGCCGACGAATCCCCGGGTGCTCGGGCTCGTGGTCGAGGTTCTCGGGCGCCGACGGATCTTCCTGCCAATGACCCGGGTGACGTCACTCGACGGCGGGCAGGTCATCTCGACCGGAGTACTGAACGTACGCCGGTTCGAGCAGCGCGCCAGTGAACGTCTGGTCGTCGGCGAACTCTTCGACCGCACCGTCACGATCAAGTCGACCGAGATCACCGGAACGGTCTACGACCTCGCGATGGAGCAGCTTCGCGGAGGCGACTGGTTCCTGAGCCAGGTGGCGGTACGCGAGCGGGGCCGGCGGTTCGGTCGGCGCGGTTCCAGCCAGGTGGCCGACTGGGACGACGTCGTCGGCCTGACCGCAGAGCGGGCGCCGCAGGGAGCGACGCATCTGCTCGAGACGATGGACTCGATGCGTCCGGCCGACCTCGCCAACGCGTTGCACGACCTGACGTCCAAGCGGCGCTCCGAGATCGCTACCGAGCTTGGCGACGAGCGGCTGGCCGATGTCCTGGAGGAGTTGCCCGAGGCAGACCAGGTCGAGATCCTCGGCGCGCTCGACCCCGAACGCGCGGCGGACGTACTCGAGGAGATGTCGCCGGATGACGCCGCGGACCTCGTCGCGGAGCTGCCGGACCAGATCGCCGAGCGACTCCTCACCCTGATGGAGCCCGGTGACGCCGAGGACGTACGTCGGTTGCTGACGTACGAGGAGCGGACCGCCGGCGCGATGATGACCACCGAGCCGGTGATCGTGTCGACGGATGCGACTCTCGCCGAGGCACTCGCGCGCGTACGTGAGCCGGAGCTGAGCCCCTCGCTCGCGGCGATGGTTTACGTGTGCCGGGCGCCGCTCGAGACACCGACCGGCAAGTTCCTCGGCGTGGCGCACATCCAGGCGCTGTTACGTGACCCACCGTCGACGTTGGTGAGCGCGATCGCCGACAACGACATCGAATGGCCGCGACCCGAGTCTTCCCTCGAGGACGTCGCCCGGCTACTGGCCGCGTACAACATGATCGCGTGCCCGGTGGTCGATGACGCGTCCCATCTGCTCGGCGTCGTCACGGTCGACGACCTACTCGACCATCTCCTGCCCAAGGGGTGGCGAGACCGGCGTACCGGTGACGGTGCGGCACCTGCCGCGGAGAGGTTCGAGGCCGATGGCATCTAGCGAGCGGCGGCTGCGCCTTGACCAGCCGGTCGACACTCGGCGCGTACGCCGGCCGGACTACGATCCCGAGACCTTCGGTCGGTTCGCCGAGACCTTCGCGCGCTTCATGGGCACGGCCCGGTTCATCGGCTACATGACGGTGTTCATCGCCGTCTGGATCGTCTGGAACGTTCCGTGGGGCCCTGACCGGCCACGGTGGGACGAGTACCCGTTCATCTTCTTGACCTTGATGCTCTCGCTACAGGCCTCGTACGCCGCACCGCTCATCCTGCTCGCCCAGAACCGGCAGGAAGGTCGAGACCGGGTCACCCAAGAGCAGGACCGCACGGCGAACACCCGCGCGCACGCCGATATGGAGTTCCTCGCGCGCGAGGTCGCGAGCCTGCGCCAGGGCCTCGGCGAGGTGGCGACCCGCGATTTCCTGCGTTCGGAGCTACGGGCCCTGGCCGGCGAGCTCGATGCGCGCTCCGATCGAAACACCGGGCGTACCGACGGCGTATCCGACCCGGAGCGGGGGTGACGAGCACCGCGCCCGTAGCATCGAGACATGGCAGCAATCACCGAGGCTGCGGTACGCGAGACACTCGCGTCCGTCAACGATCCCGAGATCAAGCGACCGATCACCGAGCTCGGCATGGTCGACGAGGTGAACGTCGACGGCGGCACCGTGACCGTACGTGTGCTGCTCACCGTGGCGGGATGTCCGATGAAGGCGACGATCACCAACGACGTGACCGAGGCCCTGACTCGGCTCGACGGCGTCGACGACGTACAAGTCGACCTCGGGGTGATGTCGGAGGAGCAGCGCAAGGGACTCCAGGAGACGCTGCGCGGCGGCAAGTCCGAGCGCGAGATCCCGTTCGCGCGTCCCGACTCCCTCACCAAGATCTATGCGATCGCATCCGGTAAGGGCGGTGTCGGCAAGTCCTCGGTGACCGTCAACCTCGCACTCGCGATGGCCGAACAGGGTCTCAAGGTCGGCATCGTCGACGCCGACATCTACGGCCATTCCGTCCCCGACATGCTCGGTGTCGGTGACCAGCGTCCGACGCAGGTCGAAGACATGATCATGCCCGTGCCCGTGCACGGCCTGAAGGTCATCAGCATCGGCATGCTCAAACCGCGTAAGGATCAGGTCGTCGCTTGGCGCGGCCCGATGCTCGACCGCGCACTCGTACAGATGCTGAGCGATGTGTACTGGGGCGACCTCGATGCCCTGCTGCTCGACCTGCCCCCGGGCACCGGTGACGTGGCGATCAGCCTCGGCCAGCACCTCGCGAACGCCGAGGTCATCGTCGTCACCACCCCGCAGCAGGCCGCGGCTTCGGTCGCCGAACGCGCAGGCACGATGGCATCGATGATGCATCAGCGTGTCGTCGGCGTCGTCGAGAACATGTCGTACCTCGAGCACCCGAGCAACCCCGGCGAGCGCATCGACGTGTTCGGCAGCGGCGGCGCAGAGACCGTCGCGTCGACGCTCAGTGAGCGTTTCGGCTACGACGTTCCGGTGCTCGCACATGTGCCCCTCGACCCCCGACTTCGCGAGGGCGGCGACAACGGGAAGCCGATCGTACTCACCGAGCCCGATTCGACCGCCGCTCGCGAACTCACCGACGTCGCGAAGGGTCTCAGCGGGCGTTCCCGCGGGCTCGCCGGAATGCAACTGGGCCTCTCTCCGGCCAGCAGCCTCTGATCTGACGGGACGGCGACGATGTTCGATATCGGACCTGCGGAGATCCTGGTCGTCGCCATCGTCGCCATCGTGGTGTTCGGCCCGGACAAACTGCCGCAGTTCGCACGGCAGGCGGGCCGGTTCCTGCGTACGGCGAGACGCATGATGGACGACGCCAAATCCGATCTGGCCGCCGAGATGGGCGACGACTTCGACGGCCTCAAGGATCTCAACCTGCGCGAGCTCGATCCGCGCGAGATCGTCCGCCGCAACGTGATCGAGGCGATGGACTCAGACGACGACGATCCCGATCCCGGGCCCGAGGCACCGCGCAAACGCCGTGGTCATCGGCCA
This sequence comes from Nocardioidaceae bacterium SCSIO 66511, assembly GCA_023100825.1. Taxonomy (NCBI): domain Bacteria; kingdom Bacillati; phylum Actinomycetota; class Actinomycetes; order Propionibacteriales; family Nocardioidaceae; species Nocardioidaceae bacterium SCSIO 66511. Next base: position 3,539,820 of record CP095846.1, read on the forward strand.
CTCGGCATCGGTGAGCGCCCGCCGTACGACTCCGAGGCCACGTAGACCCGCCCCCGAAGTTCGGTGCGAATTGCACCACGTACGCCGCGAAGCACGGTGCAATTCGCACCGAACTTCATCCCCGGGGGCGGTCACTACGGTGCGACCCAGGACCCCATCTGCCGCAGACCGCTCTCGACCCGGTCGACGGCGCCGTTCTCGATCCGCTCGTGCGGGAGCTCCTCGAAGGCGGCGCGAAGCCTGCGCGGGTCGGCATCGGTGACGACCGTGTAGACGACGCCGCCGGCCGACCAGACGGCGATGTTCGGATCGCCCGTACGTACCCAGACCGCGGCGCCGCCGAGCTTGCGCCGCTCGAACCCGGCGAGGCCGGACTGGTCGAGCGTGCCCCGCTGCTCGTACACGGCGAGCCGACTGAGCCCGTCGCTGTAGGTGAGTCGTACGACATTGTCGGCGCCGAGGTCGACCCAGTGTCCGCGGATTCGCCCCATATCGCGCGCGAGCAGATCGTGACACGCCCAACCGGACTTCGTGAGCGTATCCATCGTTCGCGCGCTGATCGGAGTGACAGTCGCATCGTCGTCTCCGAGGGAGGCGGCGGTTCGCGTATCGAAGTCGCGGCTGTCGACCACCGCGCCGTCATCGCCGTACAGCAATCGGCGCAGCAGCTGTCCGGTCGAAGCGTCCAGCCAGAAGACGGCTGCGACCCGACCGCCACGGGACGCGCGCACCTCAACCGCCTGCCGCCCGTCGATCCGGCCGGACGTACCGGTCGTGATGCGGTAGTTGCGGATCAGCTGGTCGAGGTAACTCGAGTCTCCCGAGGCATCACGCAACAGCTCGACGGCGTCCTCGTCATCGGCGGCAACTCTCGAGCGCCGGTCGGCCAGCAGCGACGACGATGCCACCTCGACGGTGTCGACCGCCGCAGGAGCGGCCACTCGGTCGCCGCCTGAGCGCAGCTTGGGCGCCGATTCGTTGAAGTCGGCCGCGAAGCGTTCGACCGGCGGGCGCACGGCACCCTGACCCGGATCGGCAGGAGCGCCGATGATGTACGCGAGTGCGGTCACCGTCACCGTCGCACCCGAGACCGCGACGAGGGCGAGAAAGGCGCTGGACCTCAGGCAGCGGTCCAGCCAGCCCGAGGATCGGGGTTCCGGGACGGCCGCGAGTCGTTGTACGTCGGAAAGCGAGGCGAGTAGGTGGTCAGGGGCGCGTACCTCACCGAGCGTGGTCATCCGCGACTTCAGGAGCCGCTGCTCGCGTACGTTTCGCCGGCATTCGTCACATTGTGCGACGTGGGCCTCAGCAATGCGACGCTCGTCGTCCGGCAGCTGGCCGTCGACAAACGCCGCGATGCGATCACCCAGATGTGTCATTGGGCTCCTGTTGGCACCGCGTCCAACGGCCCGGCGAACCGCGTGCGGCCGACGCCTGGTGCGCGGTGCGCAAGCGCGCGCCGCAGCTGCTGGCGGCCACGATGGATCCGGGAGCGGACCGTGCCGAGCTTCACGCCGAGCGTATCGGCGATCTCCTCATATGACAGTCCCTCCATGTCACACAGCACGACCGCTACCCGGAAGTCCTCCGAGAGCGACGCCAGCGCCTCTTCCACATCGGGGTCGAGGTTGGCGTCGTAGACGGCATACTCAGGCGACGGGTCAGAGCCGGCGAACCGCTCCTCCGCACCGTCGGCGAAGCCGTCGAAACGGAACTTCTGACGCCGGCGAACACGGTCGAGGAACAAGTTGGTGGTGATGCGGTGGAGCCAGCCCTCGAACGACCCCGGAACGAAGCTGTCGAGCGAGCGGAACACCCGGATGAAAACCTCCTGCGTGAGGTCCTCGGCATCGTGCTTGTTGCCGGTGAGGCGGTACGCGAGCCGGTAGACACGTGTCGAGTGCTGCTCGACGATCTCTGCCCATTCGGCCACGGTCGACTCCTCGGCGACAGTCTGCTCGGTGCTCGTCATGACGGTGCTCCTTAACCCCTGAGTTACCGGATCACCATCGTGTCTGTCTCACCTGAGAGAACGCCCAGAAATGGATGACCGTTCCCCAAGAGGGCACAGGGAGCGGAAATCGCCGGATCGTCGGCGTCGTCGCAACGGCCACCTCCGGCAGCGGCCCGGCGCGAGGCACTAGGCTGACCCAGAGGATCACACGAAGGAGCCGACCATCGCTACCGAGATGACACCCCAGAGTTGGGCGTACGCCGAGACGTACCTCGATGAGGACGAACACATCGCGGCCGCGCGCATCCGTGCCGCCGAGGTCGGCGTGAGCCCGATCGGGTCGGGCGGCGGCTCGGTCCTCACCTTCCTCGCCTCGCTCACCGGCGCGCAGTCCGTCGTCGAGATCGGCACCGGCACCGGCGTGTCGGGGCTTTGGCTGCTGCGCGGAATGCGCGCCGACGGCGTACTCACCTCCGTCGACATCGAGGCCGAGCACCAACGGCTGGCCCGAGAGGCGTTCACCGACGCGGGCATACCGTCCCAGCGGTACCGCCTCATCTCGGGCTCCGCGCTCGAGGTCCTCCCGCGGCTCACCGACGGCCACTACGACCTGATCTTCGTCGATGCCGCCAAGGCCGAGTACGTCGGCTACCTCGACGAGGCCTCCCGCCTCCTGCGTCCGGGGGGCGTCGTGGCGTTCGACAACGCCCTGTGGGGCGGTCGGGTCGCCGATACGGCACAACGTGACGCCGCTACGACCACGATTCGAGAGCTCGGCCGTACCGTCCGCGATGACGAGCGGTTCGTCTCGGTGCTCCTCCCGGTCAGCGACGGCCTGCTGGTCGCGCAGAAGGCCCACTGACGGCCGGTCACCCGCCTCGACGCGGTTCGCTCTAGCGGCGACGCCACCAGCGGCGCTTCGGCGGCGCGGCTTCGGCCGGCTCGTCGCGGCCGAGCTCGCGGGCGCGACGTAACTCCGCCCACCTGGCGACCATGTCGTCGACGTCGACGAGCGGTGCGATGACCTGCGGGATGCCCGAGGGGGCGGGCCGCAGACGGTCCTGTTTGACCCTCCGGTTGAAGTCGTCGAGCACCTCGCGCACCGTGTGCTCGCGGGGGATGTCGGCGAGCGACGCCGGGAACCCTTCGGCCTCTTTGCGCAACTGCACGGCGCTCGGGAGAACGGCCGACATGTCGAGCCGTTCGCGTTCGATCAGTCCCTTGACCCACCAGTCGGGGTCTTCGGTGCTGGTGAGGTTCAGCGGCTTGCCGGCGCCCGGCAGATCGTCGAACGCGCCCCGATTCTGCGCGGCTTGGATCTGTCGTTCGACGGCGTTCATACCCGGGTCGCTCATGGTTTCCACCCCACATCGTCGGCACATCCAGCGTACGCGCGACGCCGCACCCTGCGACAGCGACGGTTCGACCGGAGTACGAACGGGTAACTCCTGCACCGGAACCGATCGACCGCGACAAGGAGAGCGACATGAGACGTACAACCGCATTCGCGGCCGCGCTGGTCATGACAGCAGGGCTGTCCACCGCCGCGCCCGCAGCGCAGGCCGACTCGCCTGCCCCGGTCATCACGGCCGTCGAGGCCGCCGCGGCGTGGCACGTCATCCCGTTCGAACACCAGTGGCAGGAGACGGGCTACTGGTGCGGTCCCGCCGCGACCCGGGTGGCGTTGACCGCCGTCGGCCAGTACCCGTCGCAGGCTGACCTCGCCGGCGAACTGCCGACCGACGAGGGTGGCACCGACCACATCAGCCAGGTCACCAATGTGCTCAACAACCACGGCGCCGGCAACTACGTGACGACCGAGATGCCGAATGACCCGCCGACGGCCGAGCAGGAGCAGAAGCTCTGGGACGACATCGTGCGAACCGTCGACCAGGACCGCGCCGTCGTCGCCAACATCGTCGCGCCCGCGGGTAACCACCCTCCGGGCTACCCGAACGAGACGATCTACCACTACGTCTCGATCGTCGGCTACAACCCGGACACCAGCCAGGTGTACGTCGCGGACTCAGCGCAGTTCAGCCAGGGTACGTACTGGCTGGACTTTCATCAGATGGCGACGCTCATCCCGCCGAAGGGCTACTCGGCACTCGCCTGAACCGGCCGGCTCAGGCCTCGTACGTCGCCGAGGGCGCAAATCCATCGCCGCCCTCGGCGACGGCGACGATCGTGCACTCCTCGATGGAGATCGGCGATGTTCCGACGATCACCGAGCCCGGCGACTCGGCGGCCGTCTCCGAGAATGACTTCTGGAACGCTGCGCGGGCGGCGTCGGACTCGAAGACGTAGCAGCCCTCGAACCACTCGCCCTCTCGCGCCCGCCAGGTCTTGAACCGTAAACCGTCCATGCCGCTGAAGCGCTCGTGCGACGTGTCGCGTACGTAGGCGCGCAGACGGTCGAGCGTGTCGTCGGGCGCATCGGCAAGCGACCACCGAACATTCAGACCGTGCACGGCGTCAGCCGATGCCCTGCAACAGTGTCCCGAGCTCACCGGCCTCGTCAGCGTTCAGCTCGACGACCAACCGGCCACCCCCTTCGAGCGGGACGCGCATGACGATTCCGCGTCCTTCCTTGGTGACCTCCATCGGGCCGTCTCCGGTCCGTGGCTTCATGGCCGCCATGCGGTTACCCCTTCCGTAGTGACACGCGGCTCCCGGCGACAGCGGCGGGAGATGTGCGAAATGCCTCACACCATTATTCCCTATGCCGCTTTCGGCGGGAAACACTGCCAGGACAGTTGGAGTCGCCTGCATGCGGCAGACTCTTCGACAGAGCCCCGGATGTCATGCCAAGGAGCGCAGATGAGCGAAGTCGCCGACGCAGTCACCTATGACGTGAGCAGTCACGTCGCCACGATCACGCTGAATCGTCCCGATTCGATGAACAGCCTCACGGAGCAGTCAAGGGCAGAGCTCAAGGACGCGCTGCACCGGGCCTCGGCTGACTCCGAAGCGCGTGCCGTGGTGCTCACGGGCTCGGGTCGAGCGTTCTGCGTCGGGCAAGACCTCAACGAGCACGTCGCCCAGCTGCGCGATAAGCCGATCGAGGAGGTGTGGTCGGTCGTCGCGGCCGACTACGCACCCATGGCCACGGCTATCGCAACCATGCCAAAGCCGGTGATCGCTGCGATCAATGGCGTCGCGGCCGGCGCCGGGGCATCGCTCGCGTTCGCCGCCGACTTCCGGATACTCGCCGAGCCGGCCAGTTTCAACCTCGCATTCGCCAACATCGCGCTGTCGTGCGACACCGGCGCTTCCTGGACACTGCCCCGGCTGGTCGGCCACGCCAAGGCGACGGAGCTGCTGTTGATGCCGCGTACCGTCGGCTCCGCCGAGGCGCTCTCCCTCGGCCTCGCCACTACGGTCGTTCCGGTCGACGAGCTCGACGCACACGTACGGGAGCTCGCGCTCAAGCTGGCCGCGGGTCCGACGCTCGCGTACGCCTCGATCAGGCGCGCGCTTGCGTACGCGGCGACGAACAGCCTGGTCGACGCACTCGAGTACGAAGGTCAGAAGATGGCGCTGACCGGCGCCTCGAACGACCATCGTGCCGCCGTCGCGGCGTTCCTCGCCAAGGAGACGCCGAACTTCGAGGGCCGCTGACGCGCCGGATCAGCGGCGACGGCCGCCGACCGCGCGCAGCAGACCGCGCGGGGCGACCTTGGTGAGGTAGCGCTTCTTCGGCGACCTACCGAGCTCGACGGTGACCGCCGCACCGCTTCGACGCTTGTTGAACCATTGCGTCATCGTGCCGTGGCATTTGCCGCCGCAGCTGAACGACTTGCGCGGTAAGTGCAGGTACCTCGACAACCGCCGGGCGAGCTTCGAGGTCTTCGGACCCGATGAGTCGACACCGTGCAGCGGCTGGTGGAACGACACGACATAGCGAGGTTTCGTACGGCGCAGGAAACGCATCATGACGCGAGTCTCGCGTTCGGACTTGGGTCGCGGTCCGGATTCGTAGGCTCCGTCGAGATCCTTCCACCGCACCGGATAGTTGCGGTTCAGGTCGACGCCGTGCGCGTTCTTGCGGTGGTGTCGCCGGGCGCCGTCCGGATTGTAGGTGGGAACGACCCAGAGGTTGACGCCACGGATCTTGCGACCGTTGCGCAGACTCCAGAGGATGCGCCGTGGCGCCAGCTCATTGCCGTGCATCGCCGCCATGGCCACGACGGTCCGCTTGGCCTTGGGATTGCCGAGCTGCCAGGCACGGATGGGCTTGCCGTTGACGCTCTTGCCGATCACCTTGACTTTGACCACCGCGGGGTGAACCGGACCGCGAGTCCCTTCGTCTGCCGGCGCCGGAGCGCTCAGCGCCGTAGCAGCCAGTGCCATCACCGCTGTCGCCGTTGCCATTCGCCGAATCATCGGAACCTCCCGGTCATCAGGTTTCTGGATGAGTGCGCCCGGTCGCCGTCGGGTCGTCCGGGTCGTGCTCTGCCGGCGCGTCGCCGGACAGCTCACGTACGGACAGCTCCGCTCCGAGTCGGGCCAGCAGCGCGTCGACCTCCTCGCGGCGATAGCCCCTGAAGCCGATCGTGAACTCGACGTCACGCAAGTCGTCGGCGCGTAGTGCCCGGTCGGCGGGTAGCGTGACATCACGGCGATCGTCGTACGTCTGCGCCATCGTCAGCCCGCCGCGGGAGGCGACGACGAACGTCGCCGCGAGCACGGCGGCGATGATGATGCACAGGAACCACGTCACGCACCGATGGTGCCATGACACTCAGGAGAACGGATGGACCTGCGCGTAGGGAGTCTCGTCGTACGCCCAGGCGAGTACGCGGTGATGGCGATCATCAACCGGACCCCGGACTCGTTCTACGACGCGGGCGCTACGTACGCATTCGACGCCGCGTTGGAGCGCGTCGACGAAGTGGTCGAGCAGGGCGCCGACATCATCGACATCGGCGGCGTCAAGGCCGGCTACGGCGACGAGGTCGACCCAACCGAGGAGCTTCGTCGTACGGCCGGCTTCGTCGAAGCCGTGCGTTCGCGGCATCCGGACCTGCCGATCAGCGTCGACACCTGGCGTGGCGACGTCGCGCACGTCCTGTGCGGGCTCGGCGCCGACCTGGTCAACGACACCTGGGCGGGCCACGATCTCGAGATAGCCGCCGTCGCCGCGGAGAACGACGCGGGACTCGTCTGCAGCCACACCGGCGGGCTCCCGCCTCGTACAGACCCGCACCGCGTTGCGTACGACGACGTTGTTGCCGACGTCGTACACACGACGACCGCACTCGCCGAACGCGCGACCGAGCTCGGCGTCGATCCCGAGCGCATCCTGGTCGACCCGACCCATGACTTCGGCAAGAACACCAGACACAGCCTCGAACTCACCCGCCGTCTCGGTGAGCTCGTGGCGACCGACTGGCCGGTCCTCGTCGCGCTGTCGAACAAGGACTTCATCGGCGAGACCCTCGATGCTCCTCGCGACGGTCGGCTCGCGGGCACCATCGCCGCAACGGTCGTATCCGCCCTGGCGGGCGCCAGAGTGTTCCGTGCGCACGACGTACGCGAGACCCGGCAGGCGCTCGACATGGTCGCGTCGATCGCGGGCGACCGGCCGCCCGCGGTCGCCCGCCGCGCCCTCGCCTGAGCTCCGCGAAATACCACGGGCCCATAGGAAACCCCGCCGCTACGTAGCAAGTTTGCTACCGAGCGGCGACGAATTGCTACGGGCCCGTGGTAATCCACGTCCCGCCCGTACGCCCTACACCGCTGACGTGGTGAAGTGGCTCAGGGCATCGTCGACGTCGTCGGTGAGGTGGAACCGATCGAGGTCGGCCGGGGCGATCTTGCCGTCGGCGAGGACGGTGTCTCGTAGCCAGTCGATGAGGCCCGACCAGTACGCGGTGCCGAGGAGTACGACCGGGAACGACGTCACCTTCTGGGTCTGCGCGAGCGTGATCGCCTCGAACAGCTCGTCGAGCGTGCCGAGCCCTCCCGGCATCACGATGTAGCCCTGCGCGTACTTCACGAACATCGTCTTGCGGGCGAAGAAGTAGCGGAACGTGATGCCGACATCGACCCAGTCGTTCAGCCCCTGCTCGAACGGCAGCTCGATACCGAGTCCGACCGAGACTCCGCCTGCCTCGGACGCACCTTTGTTCGCCGCCTCCATCGCGCCCGGACCACCCCCGGTGATCACGGCGTACCCGGCCTCGACGAGCCCGCGACCTACCGCCTCGCCGAGTGCGTACGTCGGATCGTCGCGTTTCGTCCTCGCCGACCCGAACACCGATACGGCCGGGCCGAGCTCGGCCAACATGCCGAAGCCTTCGATGAACTCCGACTGGATACGGAGTACTCGCCACGGGTCCGTGTGCACCCAGTCGGTCGGTCCGCGCGAGTCGAGCAGCCGCTGGTCGGTCGTACCCGGTTCGACCTGCGCACGGCGCAGCCGCACCGGCCCGCGCTGATGCTCACGCGGCCGCTTCGGTCCCGGGTCGTGGTCTGTCATGACCGCAGGCTAACCGAGCATCCCGCACGAACTCGCCACCAACCGGCGCGCGTTCTCAGCTGAGCCAGTCACGGAGTCGCGACTCGACCCGACGCAGGTGCTCGACGGGTACGCGTTCATCCTGCTTGTGCGCGAAGACGGGGTCACCCGGGCCGTAGTTGACTGCCGGGATGCCGAGTGCGGTGAACTGCGCGACGTCGGTCCAGCCGAACTTCGGGTTCGCCTCTCCCCCGACTGCCTCGACGAACGCCGCGGCCGCCGGGCGGTCCAGGCCGGGCAGGGCACCTGGCGCAAGATCGGTCACCTCGAGCTCGAAACCGTCGAACACCTCGCGTACATGGGCGAGCGCTTCGTCGGCCGAACGGTCGGGTGCGAAGCGGTAGTTGACCGTCACCCGGGCTTCGTCCGGCACCACATTGCCCGCGACGCCCCCGCGTACTCCCACCGCGTTGAGCCCTTCGCGGTACGTGAGGCCGTCGATGACGGGCGTACGCGGCTCGTAGTCGACCAGTCTGGCGAGGATCGGACTCGCGGCGTGGATCGCGTTCGAGCCCATCCACGAACGCGCACTGTGGGCGCGTACGCCGCGGGTGATGACCTCGACGCGCAACGTGCCCTGGCAGCCTGCCTCGACGACGGCGTTCGACGCCTCCATCAGGATCGCGAAATCGCCCGACAGCCAGTCGGGGTGCTCCCGCGCCAGACGGCCGAGCCCGTTGTACTTCGCCTCGATCTCCTCGGCCTCGTAGAAGACGTAGGTCACATCGCGCACCGGCTCCGGCACCGTGGCCGCCATCCGCAGCGCGATCGCGACGCCGCCCTTCATATCGCAAGCGCCGAGACCATGCAGGAACCCACCGTCGAGCTGCGACGGCAGATTGTCGTTGACCGGCACCGTGTCGAGGTGTCCGGCGATCACCACGCGTTCGTCGCGGCCGAGGTCGGTGCGGGCCACCATCGTGTGCCCGTCGCGTACAAGAGACAGATGCGGCAACGGCGTCAGCGCTTGCTCGACCGCATCGGCGATCTCCGCCTCGTTACGACTCACCGACTCGATGTCCACCAGGGCAGCGGTGAGCGAGACGACGTCGGTGTGCAGGTCGATCGAGGCCATGGCACATTTCATCATCTGGGGCGACGTACTCCGCGCGGCGTACGCGATAGTGCACCTCCAGGCCGATGAAACTGCCGCACAGCTGAAATACCGTGACAGCGAAACCGGTCGTCGACGGGTAGACGACCGGTCCGAGCGAGGAGTCCACGCGTGAGCCAGACCGCGACCGAGCGCAGCGCCGTGCGTAAGTACTGGCCGTACGCCGCAGTTGCCGTGCTCACGTTCGTCACCTTGATGGGCACGATTCACTCCGGTGCCGGCCAGCCCCACAGTCGCGATGTCGACGCACTCGCCGTCGTGATCGCATTGGCCTGTCCACTCAGCCTGCTTCTCCTCCCCCGCTATCCGACGGCCGTGCTCGGTCTCGTGCTGGCTCTCTCGGGCGTGTACCTGGCACTCGACTACCCGTACGGCCCGATCCTGGTGAGCGCCGGCATCACGCTGATCGGCAACGTGGTCCGCGGCAACCGCATCGTCGGCTGGGTCGGCGGGGCCGTCTTGTACGCCGTGCTGGTCATCACGGCACATGTGTTGGGTGACGAGGACTGGTCGTGGCCAGCGGCCTTTGGCGTCGCGGCCTGGGTACTGCTGCTGCTCGTCATCGGCGAGTTCATCCGGGTGCGGCTCGAGCGAAGTGCTGCGTCACGGCACGCCCGCGCCGAGACCGAGCGCCGCCGAGCCAATGAGGAACGCCTACGAATCGCCCGCGAACTGCATGACGTGGTTGCACACCATATGTCGCTGATCAACGTCCAAGCGGGCGTAGCGCTGCACCTGATCGACCGTGAGCCCGAGCGCATCGCACCCGCACTCGAGACGATCAAGGCGTCGAGCAAGGAGGCACTCGGTGACTTGCGCTCGTTGATCGACGTCCTGCGCGAGCACGAAGAGGCGGCTCCGCGCCAACCGCTCGCGAGGTTCCGGTCGCTGGACACACTGATCGACCGCAGCGCACACGCCGGTCTGACCGTGAGCGAGCACGTGTCCGGTACGGAGCGCCCACTGCCCGCGGCGGTGGAGACGGCCGCGCACCGCATCATCCAAGAGGCGATAACGAACGTCGTCCGACATGCCGATGCCGACCGCGCATCGGTCAGTCTCGACTACGGTGCTGACATGCTGACGGTGCGCATCGATGACAACGGTCATGTCGACCCCGACCAATTGACCTGGGGCAACGGCTTACGCGGCATGCAGGAGCGCGCATCATCGCTCGGCGGCACGCTCGACGTCACCAAGGCACCGGCCGGAGGCATTCGGATCTCGGTGGCGCTGCGGACGGACGCTCGATGATCCGCGTCGCGCTGGCCGATGACCAGCTGCTCGTACGTGCCGGTCTGCGCGCGCTGCTCGACGCCGAGCCCGATATCGAGGTCGTAGGCGAGGCCTCGGACGGCGAGGAAGCCGTCGCACTCGTGCGCGCCGAACACCCCGATGTGGTGCTGATGGACATCCGGATGCCAGGCACCGACGGCTTGCAAGCGACCGGCGCCATCACCGCCGACGACGAGCTCGAGGGCACCCGCATCGTGATCCTGACGACCTTCGACCTCGACGAGTACGTCTTCGAGGCCATCCGCCTCGGCGCGAGCGGGTTCCTGGTCAAGGACACAGAGCCAATGGAGTTGCTCGCCGGCGTACGAGCGGTCGCCGGCGGAGAGGCGCTGCTGTCGCCGCGGGTCACTCGCCGGCTGATCGCGGAGTTCGCACAACGCAGCCGAGAGTCGGCTGTCTCCGCCGAGGTCGACCTACTCACCGAACGCGAGCGCGAGATCGTCGCCCTCGTAGGTCAAGGGCTGTCCAACGACGAGATCGCCGAGCAGCTCGTGGTGAGCCCCGCAACCGCCAAGACCCATGTCAGCCGCTCGATGATCAAACTCGGTGTACGCGACCGCGCCCAGCTCGTGGTCGTCGCGTACGAGAGCGGACTCGTCAAACCCGGCTGGACGGCCTAGCGCCCCTTCGGTTCAGTGGTCGATTACCAAGTAAACATGGTGAAACTCCACCTTGCATGGCAGATACGCCGTGCAAAGTGAGAGGCTGCCATGCCCGCTGGTACGTAAGCGGCGAGCTGTCGCCCGACCGAACACCACAGCGGGCGAATGGCGGCAGCCCGTACGTACCCCGATCGGCGTACGTGCGGAGCCTCCCCACGAGCGACGACGCGCACCCCCGTCGGACGCGACGATCGAGACGATCGTTCGCCACCACCAACGGGAGTCACCATGTCGACAACACCGGCCGTCGAGGTACGCGGCCTGTCCAAGCACTACCCGAACGGCGTTCGCGCCGTCGACTCGATCAGCCTGACCGTCGAGCGCGGCGAGGTGTACGGCTTCCTCGGCCCGAACGGCGCCGGCAAGACCACGACCGCGAGGATGCTGCTGGGGCTGATCAAACCGACCAGCGGGACGGTCTCGGTACTCGGCCGCGCACCGGGTGATCCCGAAGCACTGGCGCGTATCGGCGCACTGATCGAGGGTCCCGGCTTCTACCCGTTCCTGTCGGGGCGCGACAACCTGCGCGTACTCGCCCGGTACGCTGGTGTCGACCGAAATCGGATCGACGAGGTGCTCGAGGTCGTCGACCTGAGCGCACGCGCCCACGATCGCTTCAACGGGTACTCGCTCGGCATGAAGCAGCGGCTCGGCGTCGCAGCCGCGCTCCTGAAGGATCCGGACCTCGTCATCCTCGACGAGCCGACGAACGGGCTCGACCCGGCAGGGATGCGCGATATGCGTGGGCTCATCCGGTCGCTCGGCGACGAGGGGCGAACCGTCGTACTCTCCAGCCATCTCCTGCGCGAGGTGCAGCAGGTCTGCGATCGGGTGGGTGTCATCAACCAGGGCAAGGTGCTGACCGAGAGCACGGTCGCCGAGCTTCGGGGTGCCGCTGAGCTGCGGATCACCACCGACGAGCCGGTACGCGCAGCTCAGCTCGTGCGGTCGATGCGCGAGGTCGACGGTGTCGCAGTCGACGGCACCACGCTGCGCCTGTCCGTCGACGAGTCGTACACAGCAGCTGTCAACCGCGCCCTCGTAGGCGCCGGTATCGACGTGCTCGAGCTCCGCCGCGAAGAGCGCGAGCTCGAGGACGTCTTCTTCGAACTGACCAGCAACAACTCGACCAAGGAGCCCAGCCATGTATGACGTCATGCGTGCGGAGCTGTTCAAGCTGCGCAAACGACCGGCCGTGTGGACCCTGCTCGCCGCCGCCATCGTCTTGAACCAGATCTTCGGGTACGTCGTGCCGTACATGTCGTACTCATCCGGGGAGGAGAACGGCTTCATCGGCGACATACCCAGCTCGGCCGTGCTCGCCGGGATGATGCCCGACCAGATCAACTCCAACACGTTGGGCGCGTTCCCTGTGTTCGCCGGCGCGTTGGCCCTCGTGCTCGGCGCATTGGTTGCGGGCGGCGAGTACGGGTTCGGAACCGTCAAAACCCTGCTCACACAGCGACCTGGTCGGTTCACGACCATCGCCGGGCAGCTCGGGGCAGTCATCGTCGCGGTCGCGGCCGGCGTCGCGGTGCTGTACGTACTCGGGTTCGCCAGCGCGATCGGAGTCGGCATGGTCGAAGGCGTGGACCTGCCGTGGCCGAGTGTGCAGTCGGTGATCGCCGGTTACGCGGCCGGCGTACTCATCATGACGATGTGGGCGGTGCTCGGCATGGTGCTCGGTACCACGATGCGCAGCATTGCCCTGCCCATCGGGCTCGGAGTCGTGTGGGTGCTCGGCGTGGAGCTGCTCATCTCGTCGATGGCGTCAACGTTGTCCGTCCTCGAGTCGGCACGAGAGATGCTGCCTGGAGTGAACGCCGGCTCGGTCGTGTCACAGTGGCTCGACGCGGGCATGGGCGAGGCCCCGCCTGGAGTCGAGTCGGTGGTCTCCGTCGATCGCGGCCTGCTGACCATCGCGCTGTACGTTGCCGTCGGTGCCGCGGTTTCGGTGGTCGTCGCCAAGCGGCGCGATGTGGCGTGATTGGCGCGTTTTCCGTTTGTATCCCTCGCGCACAGCTACAAACCTATTGGAGCTATGCGTGATAGCTACAAAACGTCAGCGTCAGTCGGTGAAGACGCAGAACTCGTTGCCCTCGGGGTCGGCCATGACCGTCCAGCCGATCTCGGGGTCGCGGGCACGTAGCACGGTTGCGCCGGCGCCCTTGAGATCCTCGAGGGCGTCGGCGCTGTCGACCGTGACGTCCCAGTGGATGCGGTTCTTCACCGTCTTCGGCTCCGGAACGGCCGCGAAGTCGATCGAGTCGAAGGGCGCTCCCGGGATCTCGTCGACGTACGCGAAGTCCTCTTCGTCTTCGCGTCCCATCCGCGCGCCGAGGACATCGGCCCACCACGTCGCGATTCGTACCGGGTCGCGACTGTCGACGCCGATCTCGTACAGCCGGTACGCGGGAACCTGCTCGCGTACGAAGACGCACATCTCGCCGCCTTCCGGGTCACCCATGACCGTCCACGGCTGCCCGGACCACTCCGGCAGCACCGTCGCTCCGAAGCCTTCGTACTCGGCGACAGAGGCCGCGTGTACGTCGATGTGCACACGCTGCTTGACCGTTCGAGGCTCGGGCACCTGGTTGATCCAGACGCCGTGCTGCGGTGTCGGGCCGCGTAGCACGATGTCGTCGGTGTCGTATCGATACACGTCGAGCCCGAGAGCCGACGCCCAGAAGCCACTCATCCGCTCCGCGTCGGAAACGTCGATGACCAGGTCTTTGAACGTTGCGATCGGCATCACCTCAACGTACCTTCTCGACAGCCGATGCGCGGGCCGCTGGAGTCACCTGGGTAGCGTTGGACGCATGACCCAAACCTCCACAGCAGCCGAGTGTGCCTGGGCCTTCGGCATCGCGACCGTGACGGCCGACGGATCCGTGCTCGACGTGTGGTACCCGACGCCGCTTCTCGGCGCTCCCGAAGAGGTCAGTGAGCCGGCCGGTCTCACCGCTGCCGAAGGCGACGACGACGTTCGCCAGGTACGCCGGGTGGTCGTACGCACCGTCATCGACGACCTGACGGCGCCGCCGCAGGACGCGTACGACGCGTACCTGCGCCTGCATCTGCTGTCGCACCGGCTCGTACGCCCGCACGGCCAGAACCTCGACGGCATCTTCGGCGTACTCACGAACGTCGTGTGGACCTCGATCGGCCCGTGCGCGGTAGACGGGTTCGAGGAGACCCGCATGCGCGCGCGTGCGGCCGGCCAGCACGTCTCGGTGTCCAGCATCGACAAGTTCCCCCGCATGACCGACTATGTGATCCCGTCGGGCGTACGTATCGGTGACGCCGACCGCGTTCGACTCGGCGCGCATCTCGCCGACGGCACGACCGTCATGCATGAGGGGTTCGTCAACTACAACGCCGGTACGCTCGGCCACTCGATGATCGAGGGGCGGGTCTCCGCCGGTGTCGTCGTCGACGACGGGTCCGACGTCGGCGGCGGAGCATCGATCATGGGCACGCTCTCCGGTGGCGGCAAGCAGGTCATCAGCATCGGCAAGAACTGCCTACTCGGGGCGAACTCCGGTCTCGGCATCTCACTCGGCGACGACTGCGTCGTTGCCGCCGGTTGCTACGTGACGGCCGGTACGAAGGTCACCCTTCCCGACGGCAACGTCGTCAAGGCCGCCGAGCTGTCGGGCTCCGACGGCCTGCAGTTCTGGACCAACAGCCAGACCGGTGCGATCGAAGCACGTCCGCGTTCAGGTCAGCGCATCGAGCTCAACGCAGCACTGCACGCGAACTGACAACACCGCCATGTCCGCAGTCTCGCCGGCGCCGACGCGTCCTCGCCGTCGACTTCTCATCCCGCTCACCCTCGTCCTCGTACTTGTGGTCGGTGCCGGCGTCGTCGCCTGGCGTAGCGGCATCAACCCGCTCGCGCGTACCGACGTGTGCACGGTTGTCTTCGACGACGGCACCGACATCGAGCTGGACACCGAACAGGCCGAGAACGCGTCGCTGATGGCGGCGATCGCACAACAGCGCGGCCTTCCTGCCCGCGCAGTGTCGATCGCGATCGCGACGGCATACCAGGAGTCGAAGATCCACAACGTCGATCACGGCGACCGCGACTCCGTCGGGCTGTTTCAGCAGCGGCCGTCGCAGGGATGGGGCAAAGCTCGCCAGATCATGCGCCCTGCGTACGCGATCGGCGCGTTCTACGACGAGCTCGAGACGATCGACGGCTACCGTTCGATGGACCTGCACGACGCCGCCCAGGCCGTGCAGCGCTCGGCCGACGGGAGCGCGTACGAGCAGCACGAGCTCCCGGCACGATCCATCGCATCGGCCCTGACCGGCAACAGCCCGGCGACCTTCTCCTGCACCATCGACTCGCCCGATGACAGCGACCAGGCGGAGCGGCGCAACGGACTGACCGATAACGCACGAGCCATGCTGCGCGACGTCCGTACGGCTTTCGGTGACCTCCAGGTCGGCGGCTTCGCTCCCGGCGGTGTCGACAGTGGACATTCGGAGGGTTCTGCGCACTACGACGGACGGGCGGTCGACTTCTTCTTCAAACCCGTCAACTCGGGGTCCAAGCTCGCGGGCTGGTCCCTTGCCCACTACGCGGTCGCCAATGCCGACCGTCTCGACATCAAAACCGTCATCTACGACGACAAGATCTGGACGGCCTGGCGGTCCTCATCGGGCTGGCGCGACTACGACGCGCCGTCGGGAGCGAACCAAGCGACCCTTCGCCACCTCGACCACGTACACGTCGACGTCGCGTGAGGATGCGCGACCTCTAAGCCGCGCTTATACCTCCCTCGCGAATCTCCCTCTACTCGGCTGCGCTCCGATGTGATCGGATCGGTCCGGCGCGACGCGCGTCGACGGGACCGACCGACGGAAGGACTCACCGTGGAAGCGCTGCACACCGCGATCGCGATCATCGGCATCATCGCCTTGATCATCGTCTTGAAGGTCGACCCGGTCATCTCGCTGGTCCTCGGGTCCATCTATCTGGGACTTGCCGCCGGGCTCGGGTTCGAGGACACGGTCAGCACGATCGCGACGGGCTTCGGCGACATCATGGCCGAGGTCGGCTTGTTGATCGGCTTCGGCGTGTTGATGGGCTCGTTGATGTTCGCGACGGGAGCGTTACAACGACTGGTCGAGCTACTTCTCCGTGTCCTCGGCGCCCACAGGCTCCCGTACGCGATGAGCGCGGTGATGACCACGCTCTTCCCGTCGATCTATGTCGACGTGCAGCTCGTTCTCGCAGCACCGCTGGCCCGCTCGGCCGCGCCCGACCTCGGCCGTAACGGGCTCGGCATGATGGGCGGCGCACTCTCGTCGGGCATCCTCGTCGGCTACGTGTTCGTGGTGCCGGGACTCGGCACTGTTTCCATCGCCGGTCTCCTCGGCGTACCTCTCGGCACGATGCTCCTCTACGGCATTCCGATCGGCCTGATCACCGCTGTCCTCACCACCTTCATCTACGGGCGAATCCTCCGACTCGGGTTCTGGAACCCCGACAAGGACGAGCGTCCGTCGGAGGCGCTGCTCGAGGAGGAGGCGCTGGCGGCCGAGCGCGCCAACGTCGACAGCGCGGAACCCGACACCCGGCGGCTGCCGCTGGCGGTCGCACTGCTGCCGATCCTCGTGTCGCTGGTGATGATCGCGACCGCAGCCATCGCCGACGCCGCCGGCGTCGAGTCCGAGATCCTGCGATTCGTCGGCAACCCGGTGCTGGCGCTGTTCGTCGGTCTACTCGGCGCGTACGTCCTCGCCAAGCTCTCGATCGGCAACGAGCGCACGGACGAGGCGATCACCAAGGGGCTGAACACCACCGGCCAGATCCTGCTCATCACCGGCGTCGGCGGGTCGCTCGGTGCCGTGATCGCAGCGACCGGGCTGGAGGATGTGCTGCGCGACCTGTTCTCCGCCGAATCGGGTACGTCGGTGGTTGTCAGCATCCTCCTCGCCTGGTTCGTGGCCGCCCTCCTGCACCTCGCGATCGGGTCGATCTCGGTCGCCGCGATCGTCGCCGCCGGGATCCTCGCCCCGGTCATGGGCGACCTCGACGTACCTGCGGCCATCATCGGGCTGGCGATCGGAGCCGGCGCGCTGTTCGCACTGCAGGTGAACAGCAACTTCTTCTGGATGTTCCAGACCCTGCTCGGCGTCTCGACGCGGGGCGCGCTGAAGGCGCTGACGTTCGTGACCGCGCTCGCGTCGGTGGTGTCGCTGCCGATGATCATCCTGCTCAGCTTGGTGGTGTAGACCGTTGATCCAACCGCTCTCGGGAGTGACGGTGGTGTCACTCGAACAAGCCATCGCAGCGCCGTACGCGAGTCGGCAGCTCGCCGACCTCGGCGCCCGGGTGATCAAGATCGAGCGACCCGGAGTCGGCGACTTCGCCCGGGCGTACGACTCGCGCGTCGACGGTATGAGCTCACATTTCGTCTGGACGAACCGCAACAAGGAGTCGCTCACCCTCGACATCAAGGCCCCGGACGGCCTGTCGATCGTCGAGCAGCTGATCGCCGAGGCAGATGTGTTCATCCAGAACCTCGCACCCGGCGCAACTACGAGGGCAGGGCTCGGAGCGGAGGCCCTCCAGGCGACGAACCCAGGACTGATCGTCTGCGATATCTCCGGCTACGGGAGCCCCGGTCCGTACGAGACGATGAAGGCGTACGACCTGATGGTGCAGAGCGAGGCCGGGCTGCTTTCGGTGACCGGCACCCCCGATGACGTGTCGAAGGTCGGCATCTCCGTCTCCGATATCGCCGCCGGCATGTACGCGTACAGCTCGATCCTCGCAGCGCTGATCGAACGCGGCCGCACGGGCAAGGGCGCACATCTCGATGTGTCCATGCTGGAAGCCACCGTCGAGTGGATGGGTTTTCCGATGTACTACGCGTACGACGGTGCCGAGCCGCCCGCACGCGCGGGAGCCGCACACGCGACCATCTACCCGTACGGGCCGTTCACGACCGGCGATGGCCTGGTCGTCATGATGGCGATCCAGAACGAACGTGAATGGCTGGCCTTCTGCACCGACTTCCTCGGCGACCGGCAGATCGCCACCCACCCGTCGTACGTCTCGAACGCGGAACGCAACCACAACCGCGAGACGCTCGGCGCGATCATCGCGAATCGGTTCGCCGAGCTCACGGCCGACGAGGCGACGAGCATCCTCGCCTCGATCCCCGTCGCGTACGCACGGGTCAACGAGATGCGCGATGTGTGGTCGCATCGCCAGCTGGCGGCGCGGGGACGGTGGCATCAGCTGACAACTCCCAACGGTTCGGTGCCCGCGCTCACGCCACCTGGGTTCGACGCCGACGACCCACGGATGGACGCAGTGCCTGCGCTCGGTGAACACACCCGTTCCATCCTTGCCGAGCTCGGTCGGTCCGACGATGAGATCGACCGACTGATCACGGCCGGGGTGGTCTGAAGGGCAGACGTCGCGAGACCGCCTATCGTCGGTCTGTGGACATCGGTCAGTTGCGCGACTTCATCGCCGTGCTCGACTCCGGCAGCCTCACCAAGGCCGCCGCTTCCCTGCACGTCTCCCAGCCGGCAATCAGTCAGCGCATGGCTCAGTTGGAAAGTGAGCTGGGCGTACGCCTGCTCGAGCGCGGCCCGCGCGGCATCGAGGCGACCCCGGCCGGGCGCGAGCTCTACCGCGACGCGCAGCAGGTCGTACGCCAGTTCGACCGGCTCGGCACGGGAGTACGAGCCCCGGGCGGCATCCGCGGCCCGGTCGCGGTCGGGCTCCCGTCGACTGTCGCCGTCCACCTGGCGCCTGCCCTCTACTCCTGGACCAAGCGACACCATCCGGGAGTACATCTGCAGTTGTTCGAGTCGATGAGCGGGTACATCCAAGAGCTTCTGCAGCGGGGGCGGATGGACCTCGCGGTCCTCTACAGTGACGACGCCTCCGCGCGGCCGACGCAGACCCCTCTGTACGCCGAGGAGCTCTACCTGTTCGGCGATCCGGGGTCGCGCCTTGCCGCTGCTTCGGAGATTGCGGTGCGCGATCTCCAAGAGGTCTCGATCGTCGCTCCGGGAGACCGCAGCAACCTACGTGCACTGATCGACCGCGCCTTCTCGGCCCATGGGATGACGCCGCGCATCGTTGCCGACGTCGAGTCGCTCGGCGCCATGATCCGGATCGCCGAAAGCGGTGACGCGTGTGCCGTACTCCCGTTGTCGAGCCTCGGGCACAGGTTCGCCGGGACGGCAGAGGTCCGCCGCATCGTCGAACCCGTCCTCGAACGCTATGTCGCTGTCTGCGCCGCCGCCGAGTTCTACGAGCCGCGCGCGGCCGTCGATGCGGTCCGGCGCGGCATCGTCGAAGTGACCAGATCCCTTGCAGAGAAGGGAGACTGGCAAGGGATCAGACTGATCTGAGTCGATCGCAGGCGGTTGCCACCCGCTCATCGGTCGCCGTGAAGGCGATACGTACGTGGCGCTCACCAGCCCGGCCGTAGAAGTTGCCGGGTGCGACCAGGATGCCTCGGTCAGCCAGCCACGCCGCCGTGTCAAGACAGGGCTCGTCGCGGGTCGCCCACAGGTAGAGCGCACCCTGCGAGTAGTCGATGCGGAACCCCGCAGACTCGAAGGCGCCGAGCAACTGCTTGCGCCGGTCGGCGTAGCGCGCACGCTGCTCGTCGACATGCGCGTCGTCGTCGAACGCCGCGACGAGGGCAGACTGCTGCGGGCCGGGCATCAACAGGCCGAGGTTCTGTCGTACGGCAAGTAGCTCGGCCACGACCTTCGGGTCGCCGATCGCGAACCCGCCGCGATAGCCGGCGACGTTCGACCGCTTGGACAACGAGTGCACGGCGAGTACGCCTTCGAAGGACCCGCCGCAGACCTCCGAGTCGAGCACCGAAACAGGGCGTTCACCCTCCCAGGCGCATTCGAGATAACACTCGTCACTCACGACGAGAGTGCCCCGCTCGCGGGCCCACTCGACCACCTTGCGCAGGTGGGCGACCGGCAGGATGCGGCCGGTCGGGTTCGACGGCGAGTTGAGCCATACGATCGCCGGAGCCTGCGGTCCGAGCGCGGACGTCGAATCACTCACGACGACGTCGGCGCCGGCGAACCGCGCTCCGACCTCGTACGTCGGGTAGGCAAGCTCCGGGATGACAACCGTGTCGCCGGGGCCGACGCCAAGGTGCACGGCCAGCCCTGCGATCAGCTCCTTCGAGCCGACCGCGGGAAGAACGCAGTCAGCTCCGACGCCCTCGATGCCGAATCGGCGCGCAAGCCAACCGCCGACCGAGGCGCGGAGTTCGGGGGTGCCGATCGTCTTGGGATAACCCGGCGAATCGGCGGCGTCGGCGAGAGCGCGCTGGACCAGCTCCGGAGTGGGGTCGACCGGTGTGCCGATCGACAGGTCGACGATACCGTCCGGATGCCGAGCGGCACGCGCTTTCGCATCGACGAGGGTGTCCCAGGGAAAGCCCGGCAGGCGACGCGATACGGCGTCGCGCAGCAACTTGGTGTCCATCATCAGCACCCTCTGCGAATCGCACACCGCCCCGCTCGATCGGGGTGCAGCGGCGCTCCGGCGAGCTCGTCAGTCCTGGTTCTGCGGCGGAAGCGCGGCGATCATCGGGTGGTCCTTGTCGATCTCACCCATCTTGGCGGCGCCTCCGGGCGAGCCGAGGTCGTCGAAGAAGTCGACGTTCGCCGCGTAGTAGTCCTTCCACTCCTCGGGCGTGTCGTCCTCGTAGAAGATCGCCTCGACCGGGCACACCGGCTCACACGCGCCGCAGTCGACGCATTCGTCGGGATGGATGTAGAGCATCCGCTTGCCCTCGTAGATGCAGTCGACAGGGCACTCGTCAACGCATCCGCGGTCCTTAACGTCCACACACGGCTGCGCGATGACGTACGTCACGGATTCCTCCTTGAGTCGCGGTGACGGACCGATTTCGTCCGTCAGGATCTAGTATCACGCGTGCCCGGAGACGCCTCGCAATGAGGTCCATCTGACGGACGGGAGTACGCATGTCGTTGAACGAGTCGATGGTGGGTCTGCGGATGAGCGTACGCACGCTCGTACCCGGTGAGGTCGGCCCGACCGGCGGTCCGGCGATGACCGATGTGATCGGACGCGTACTCGCAGTCGACGCCGGCCATGCGACGATCGAGCGGCGCGACGGCGAGCTCGTCGACATCCGAATCGAGGACGTAGTCGTGGCGCGGCAGGTGCCCGACGGACGTCGGCGGGTTCGTACCCGCCCCGCGCTCGACTTCACCGCCGACGAGCTCGCCCGGATCTGTACCCGTGGCTGGCCGCCGATCGAGACCGAGCCCCTCGGCGAATGGCAGCTGCGAGCGGCGGATGGCTTCACCGGCAGGGCAAACTCCGCGGCAGTGCACGGAGACCCGGGTCTACCGTTGTCCGACGCCCTCACGCGGATCACGCACTTCTACGCAGAGCGCGACCTGCCGGCAAAGGCGCAGGTGATCGACGGTTCGGTGTGGGAGTCCAGGTTCGCGGAGGCCGGCTGGGTGGGTATCGGCGGCACGCACGACCACGCGATCGTGCAGGTCGCGGACCTTCGTGATGCCGTGACGCACGTACCTCGCGAAGACCATGACGTCAGCGTCACCGACCGCGCGGACGACGACTGGCTCGGGTTATACGGGCGTGCCGCGACCAGCGCACCTGCAGCTGCCCGCGCCGTCCTCGAAGGTCCGCCGACGGTCGGATTCGTACGCATCGGCGACCCGCTCATCGCGATCGGCCGCGTCGTCGTCACCGGTGAATGGGCCGGCATGAGCTGCGTCGAAGTCGCACCGGCACAGCAACGACATGGCCTCGGCCGGCGCGTCGTCGACGCATCGCTGCGTTGGGCCACCGAACACGGCGCCGACAAGGCGTACCTGCAGACGATGGCCCACAATGATGCGGCGCTCGCCCTGTACGCGCGGTACGGATTCGCCGACCATCACACGTATCGGTATCTGACCCCGGGTGGGTAGCCCGCTTCGGTTCGATTACCGCCGCCTCGGCTCGGTTTCGCTGTCGGCTCTCCCGTTTCTTCGATACGACTACTCACCGCTTCGCTTCTCGCTTCGGTCGGCATTCCCGCTCCTTCGGCGCGACCACCCGTCTGCCTGATTTCCGCCTCGCTGTCGGCATCCCGTCGCGTTCTGGCTCGGCAAAGGACGCGGCGACGCGGGAGCCGCAGCTACGACCTCGGGTTGCTTGCCGGCTACCCCGGACCGGTCGGCCTTGGCGGGGTCGGTGGGTGGTCGTTTACCAAGTAAACATGGTGAAACTCCACTTAGCACGGCATGGGCACCGTGCAAAGTGGGACGCTGCCGAGCCCATTGGTACGCCAGCGACTACCGGTACGGATGTGACGTCGTAACCGAACGTTACCCCGATCCCATATTAAGGTGGCGAGGAAGCCGCCAACCAACCGAACCGAAATGACGCCTCCGCGCGTCGCCGCGTCTTTTTGCCGGCCAAAGGGCCGGGAATGCCGACCGCGAGCGGACGCAGGCAGACGTGTGGTCGAGCCGAAGCAACAGGGAAAGCCGACCGCGAGCCGGAATCAGGCAGTCGGGTAGTCGAACGGGCAGAGCGGGGATGCGGGCCGACACGACACCCACAGGTACGACCCCGCCGAACCGCATTCGCAGAATCTCTTGCCGCCGAGGCGTGCGCGGGGTCAGAATCGACGTATCAGTGTTGCGCTATCCAATCATGGTTGCGCAATATGCAACACCTAGGAGGCACTGATGACAGAGCCCGCGACCTCCATCCCGTCCGACCTGGCGATCTCGCGGGCTGCCGTCCCGCGTCCGCTCACCGAGGTCGCTGCCGAGATGGGCATCGGCGCACACCTACTCGAACCCTACGGACACGCCGCCGCGAAGATCTCCCTCGACGCGATCGATGAGCTCCGCGATCGACCGCGTGCGAAGTACGTCGTCGTCAGCGCGATGACGCCGACCCCGCTCGGCACCGGCAAGACAACGACTTCGGTCGGCCTCGCCCAAGGCTTCAAACACATCGGCAAGCTGGGCATCGCGGCACTGCGACAGCCCTCGATGGGGCCGACGTTCGGCATCAAGGGAGGCGCTGCCGGAGGCGGCTACTCCCAGGTGATCCCGATGGAGGCGCTGAACCTGCACCTCACCGGCGATATGCACGCGGTCACCGCGGCGCACAACCTACTGTCGGCGATGCTGGCCAACCACCTGCACAAGGGCAATGCACTACGCATCGACCCGCACCGCATCACCTGGCGGCGCGTACTCGACGTCAACGATCGCGACCTACGCCAAATCGTCAGCGGCCTCGGCGGGCGTACGAACGGCACCCCGGCCGAGACGGGCTTCGACATCACGGCCGCGAGCGAGGTGATGGCACTGCTCGCGCTGTCCACCTCACTACGAGATCTACGCGAACGCCTCGGCCGCATCGTCGTCGCGTACGACGTGGACGGCGAACCCGTCACCGCCGAGATGCTCAAGGCGGCGGGGTCGATGTGCGTACTCCTGCGCGATGCGCTCCAGCCGAACCTGATGCAGACCGTCGAGCAGACGCCGGTCCTCATCCACTGCGGGCCGTTCGGCAACATCGCCACCGGCAACTCGTCCGTCGTCGCCGACCTGATCGCGATCCACGGCGGCGACTACCTCGTCACCGAAGCCGGGTTCGGCGCCGACATCGGGGCCGAGAAGTTCTTCAACATCAAGTGCCGAGCATCCGGACTCACCCCGGACGCTGCCGTCGTGGTCGCCGGCGTACGCGATCTGAAGACGCACTCCGGCAAGTACAAAGTGACCGCCGGTAAGCCGCTGCCCGAGCAGATGCTGGTCGAGAATCCCGACGACGTGCACGCCGGAGCATCGAACCTGCGGCGCCAGCTTGCGAACATTCGCCGGCACGGCGTCAACCCGGTCGTCGCCGTGAACGCCTTCCCGAGTGACTACGAAAGCGAACAACAGGCGATCCTCGACATCGCCGCAGAGGAAGGCGCGTACGCGGCGGTGAGCCACCACTTCACCCGGGGCGGCAAGGGCGCAATCGACCTCGCCCAGGCCGTTGCGGCCGCATGCGACGCGCCGTCGTCGTACGAGCGCCTCTACCCCGACGACATGTCGTTGACCGACAAGATCGACACGATCGCCCGCGAGATGTACGGCGCCGACGGCATCGACGTGTCACCGGTCGCCGCACGCCAGCTGCAGTCGTACGAACAGAACGGCTTCGGCAACCTTCCGGTGTGCATCGCGAAGACGCATCTCTCCCTCACCGACGATCCGAGTCGCAAGGGGGCACCGACCGGCTGGCGACTGCCCGTACGCGAAGTGCGCGCATCCGTCGGTGCCGGGTTCATCTACCCGATCTGTGGGACGATGCAGACGATGCCCGGCCTCTCCTCGGCGCCCGCAGCAGAGCGGATCGACATCGACGAGGAGGGCAACATCGTCGGGCTGTCGTAGGTGGAGGCACGCAATTGGGCTGGGCGGACGGCGACTACCTCGGGCGTCCGCTGCGTGAGCTGATGGCCGACGTCGGCGGATCGGATCCGGTGCCCGCCGCCGGATCGACCGCGGCAGCGACCGGCGCACTCGCGGCGGCACTCACCGCGAAGGTGGCCCGCCGATCTCGAAAACGACTGTCCGACGCCGACGAGCTCGCCGAGCGTGCCGACCGACTGCGATCGCGACTCGAGCCGCTCGTCACCCTCGACGCGGAGGCGTACGCCGCCGTACTCGCCGCACGTCGCGACGGTGTGGACACCAAACCCACCTGGAAAGAAGCCGCCTCCTGGCCCGAGACGATCGCGTACGTGTGCGCCGACATCGCCGACCTCGCCGCTCACCTGACCGCGGAGGGCAACCCGAACCTGCGCTTCGACGCCTCGGGCGCAGCTTCTTTTGCCGCCGCGACTGCAGAGGTCGCAAGCGCCCTGGTTGCCGCGAACGAGGGCGGAGTCGAGTCGGTACGCGCGGCTGCCGACCGTGCCCGGCAGGCGGCCGACCGTGCGGTGTCGTCGACCGGGCTCAGCGACGACCGCGACACTTGATGCGCGCCACCGGAGCGTAGGACGACGAGAACGAGTCGCTCCGCGCCTTCGAGTCGGCGATCTTCACCGTACGCCGCACCTTCACCGCGAACCCCGCAACGCCAGACCGCGGGCTGCAGGCCCTCCCCTTGCGTACTCGCACGGGCTTGCGGACGTTCTGCCGGGAACCGCGATCCAGCTCGACGTCGGCCCGCCGCGACCCCCATACCTCGACGTGCACCGACGTTCGCTTCTTGCCCGCGTCGGCGTACGCGACGATCACAACCGGGTGGTCGGCGACCGTCGCCAGGCGCAGATTGCGGCCGCCGTACGCCACAGCCGCATCACGTCCGATCGGCAGCCGCTCGACGTACGTACGGTGTGCATGTCGCTCCGGTACGACCAGGCCTGCTTTCAGCCCGGCGTTGAACAGCGTCGTCGCCACCTGCGAGGCGCCCTCGCCGTTCCCGCCCGACCGTCGCGGCTCCCGCACGGCGGCGTTGAAGGAAAACGGATGACCTGCGCGAATGAGCGAGTCGTCGATCCTGCCAGCGATCTCGCCCACGTCGACTCCCCGACCGCGCCGGAAGCGGGTGGTGTAACTCGCTACCTTGCGTTGGATGGCGAGGTTCTTGGCATCCGCGGTACGAAAGCCTGCGCGGCGTTTCACCGTTTCGAGACGCACGACGCGCTTCGCCGCAGCCTTCCGCTCCAGGGCCTTCGCCACCTGCCGGGCCGTGCCACCCGTGCGTACGCCGCGGCCGGCCACGTCACTGACGATCTTCGGCCGGTCGCCACGGATCACGACGGTCGCGGGCTTGGGCGTCCTGCGGACGTCTTTCGTCTTCGACATCACCAGCTCACGGAACCGGTCGTTGTCGACCTTCGCCGCCAGCCGGCCGTCGACCGGACCGAAGTGCACCATCGACCGCACCTCAGCCGGCGAGAGCTTGAACGTCTTGTCCGCCACCCGTAGGCGCAGCGGCGAGCCGACGGCAGTCTTGACCGGACCACTCAGCGCAGCATTCAGCTCGGCGGACGACACGGTGGGCTTCGCAGTGACGACCGGAATGGCTTCGTCCTCGTGCTCCTCGACGAACTGGGTACGTATCAACTCCTCGAGGTCGGCTCGATGCACCTTGCGTCCCTGCTCACCACGGCGTACGTCGAGCCCGTCACCGTCGAAGCGAACCCGCGGCTCGACCGGAGCCTGGTCGATCCCAGACGCGATGTCGTCGATCTTCGCGTCGAGCTTGCGCTGGTCGACGGTGACGACCGGGTCGAGCCGATCGTTGCCGACCAGGTTGGTCAGCATGTCGACCGGGTTCCACGTCCGGCCGCCGCCCGCCGACGCGACGCTCTGCTCGATGTGGAGTTCGAGGCCGACGTCGCCCGGTTTGATCTTGTACTCGTCGTTCTCGTGGTAGAACGTGAGCGTCTGCCGGGTGTGTGGCGCGAGATCGGCGTTGAGCCGCTCCTCTGCCTGTTCGGGCGTCAGCCCGCCGACCCCGACTCCACCGATCCTGGTACCCGTCGGCAGCCGGTTGCCGAGCAGGAAATGCCCCGCGACGTACATCCCGCCGAGCAGGATCACGAGTCCGGCGATCGCGAACCACGTGCCACGACGCTCGCGCTTCTTCAGCTCGGATCGGGGTGCCTTCGATGTCACTTCGGTCGCTCCTGGGTGCCCGCAGACCGGGCGTCGGCCAGCGCGGAGTCTACCGAAGCAGCCCTGCTCGCCGCCTCGGCCGGGTCAGTCGGCCGAAGAGTCGCCGGAGGTCTTCTCGCTCTCCTCGGAGCGTACGAGGCTCGCGTAGTGGGAGCGGTAGTAGAGCAGCGGGTCATCGCCGTCGCCGACCTCGGCGTGCAGGACCTTTCCGACGACGATCGTGTGGTCGACCCCGTCGTAGGTCTGCCAGGTCTCGCATTCCAACCAAGCGAGCGCACCGTCGATGAGCACCGCGTCGATCGTCTTCGCCGGGCGGTGCTCTACCCGGTGCAGCTGGTTGTCGAGCGGACGGCCGCGGGTGGCGAACCAGGTTGCCGCGGCCTGGTTGTCCTCGGAAAGGATGGAAACCGCCCACGTGCGCGACTTGTCGACCGCAGCATGGAACCGGTTCTTGTGGTCGATGCAGACGAGTACGAGCGGTGGATCGAGGGCGACGGAGGTGAATGCGCTCGCGGTGAGAGCGTGATCCTTGCCGTCGATCCGGGTAGTGACGACCGTGACGCCGCTCGCGAACCTCCCGAGCGCGCCCCGGAACGCAGACTGGTCAACGGGTTGAGGCACACCTAAATCGTAGGCGCTGTCTTTCCGGAGGTCGGCCGGGGACCGGTCATCGAAACGACAACGGCAGCGCCGACGACGACGAGACCGCCGATCAGCATGGTGTAACCGATCCAGTCGGAGGCGAAGAGGTAGTCGCCCTCAGGGCGGCCGCTGAACAGATACATGAACATGACCGCCCAACCGACCGCGGCGCAGATCGCACCGATCGGCCGGTCGTCGAGCAGAGCTGCCGCGCGGACCACGAGATACGACGCGGTCAGCGACAGCGCCAGACCCCACGGCAGCTCGACGCCGAACGGAGACCAGACGTGGCGGTGTGCGATGAGCGCCGCAAGACAGACGACCGCGCCGGCAACGCCGAACGCCGCGCGTACCAACAGCTGTCGAGCGGGCACGGGGCGCTACGCCACGCCGCCGAACAGGTCGGACTCCAGTTCGCCGTCAGGCGCGGAGCTCGCGCCCTTGGCGAGCCGGTAGTGCTCCACACCCCAGACCTGGTTGCCGATGTCGTTCGAGAACGCGAAGAACGGGCTGTCGTCGGTGATCTGAGTCGCATGAGCGCGCATCGCGTCCAGCTTCGCCTCAACGTACGCCGTGCCGTCGATCTCGGCATCGAGGTCGATGTCTTCGGAGACCATCGGCGGCAACTGACCATCGGGGTCCATGCCCTCGAACGTCGTGGTGTCGCCGGTTGCGCGGATCGCGCGAAGGCCTTCGCGCATGCGCGAGGCAGACATCGCATTCCAGTAGATCTTCGGGATGTCCCACGCTTCGCCGAGGTCGCGTCGATACGACGGGACTGCGGCCAGGCTCGCCGCATAGTGGGCGACCCGGTGAGCCTGCACATGGTCGGGATGCCCGTACGCGCCGAACTCGTCGTACGTGAGCAGGACCTGCGGGCGTACCTCGCGGATGACCTCCACCAGATGCAAGGCAGCCTCGAGCAGATCGGCACGCCAGAACGAGTCGTCGCTGACATCGGGCGGAACCGCCGCGGCGCCGTCGTCGGTGTGGATCATGCCCGAGTCGCGGTAACGCCCTGCGCCGCCGAGGAAGCGATGGTCGTTCACGCCGAGGATCTCCATCGCCTTGGTCAGCTCACCGATGCGGTGCTCCCCGAGTCCGTCGTCCTGATCGGCGGCCAGATGCGCCAGCTCGGGTACGAGCACCTCGCCGAGCTCACCGAGAGTGCAGGTCACCAACGTGACCTGAGCGCCCTCTGCCGCGTATTTGGCCATCGTGGCGCCGTTGCCGATGGTCTCGTCGTCGGGGTGGGCATGTACGAGCAGGAGGCGGCGATCTGTCATGGCGTCAAGACTAGTGCGTTGCGCCGACACGACCTGTGGTTCGGGCCAGACCAGGGTTGCGACGGCGGCTCCGCTTAGGGTTCCACCATGACTGACGCCGTCTCGTTTCCTCGGTTGTACGCCCGCACGCTCCGCTTCACGCTCGGCACTCCGCGCAACCTGCGCGTGACGCCGGACGGTGAGCGAGTCCTGTTCGTTCGTACCCCGTCCGGAACGTCTCGTACGGGCGCCCTCTGGTCGTACGACGTGGCCGATGCGAGCGAGCGGCTCGTCGCCGACCCCGATGTTCTCCTCGGTGAACTCGGCGAGCAGCTCTCGGCAGAGGAGCGCGCCCGACGGGAGCGCAGCCGGGAAACCGCGAGCGGCATCGTCGGCTACACGATCGACGCCGCGGCGACCGTCGCGGTATTCGCACTCTCCGGATCTGCCTGGATCGCAGACCTTTCCGGCGAGGGCGCCAGAGAGCTCCCGTCGACCGGCGCAGTGATCGATCCGCACATCGATCCGACGGGCCGCACGATCGCCTATGCGAGCGGCAGTTCGCTGCGGGTGATCGATGCGGACGGCGCGAACGACCGTGCACTCGTCGAGCCCGACAACGACGACGTCGTCTGGGGTCAGGCGGAGTTCGTGGCAGCTGAGGAGATGGAGCGCTACCGCGGATTCTGGTGGGCGCCCGACGGTCGATCCCTGCTCGTCGAGCGCTACGACAACAGCGCGGTACCTGTTTGGTACGTGGCTGACCCGGCCAATCCCGATACCGAACCGGTCGCCCACCGCTACCCTGCTGCCGGTTCGGCCAACGCCGACGTCAGCCTATGGCACATCGGCCTCGACGGTACGCGTCGGCGAATCGACTGGGATTCCGATGCGTACCCGTACCTCACGCGGGTCAGCTGGGGGCCGACCGGCTCGCCGCTACTCCAGGTGATGTCGCGCGACCAGCGCACCGCGCAGATCTGCGACATCGACATCGAGTCGGGCTCAACGACGCTCGTACGCGAGCTGCACGACGACACCTGGCTCGATCTGTTCATCGGCGCGCCCGCGTACGCACCCGACGGTCGACTCGTCACCGTCGAACCCGATTCAGACACGAACCGGGTAGCGCTCGACGGCGAACCGATCAGCCCGGTCGGCCTGCAGGTACGCACGATCCTCAGCATCGACGACCGCGGCATTCTGGTCGCCGCGAACGACGACCCGACCGAGCTGCACCTCGTACGCATCGGACTCGACGGGTCGGTCAACCGACTGACTGCCGGCGGAGGCGTGCACGGTGGCTCGGCAGCAGAGTCCACGATGGTCGTCGTACGCTCGGCTCTGGACCTCGATGCCAGCACCGTGACGGTGTATCGAGACGGCGGCGAGATCGGCCAGATCTCCAACCTGGCAGAGGATCCGGGATTCCGTGCGCGGGTCGAATCCGTGACGGTCGGCGAGCGGAACCTACACGCGGCCGTGCTGTTCCCTCGCGACCACCGCCCGGGCTCCCGTCGGCTCCCGGTGCTGATGGACCCCTATGGCGGCCCGCACGCGCTGCGCAACGTGAAATCTGCGCGCGCCTTCCTCCTGCCGCAATGGCTCGCAGACCAAGGCTTCTGCGTGATCGTCTCCGACGGTCGCGGCACACCAGGTCGCGGCCCAGCCTGGGATCGCGCAATCCGTGACGACTTCGTCGGCGCAACGCTCGACGATCAAGTCGACGTGCTCGCCGGAGTGGCACACGCGTACCCCGACGACCTCGACACGAGCCGAGTTGCGATGACCGGCTGGTCGTACGGCGGCTATCTGTCTGCCCTCGCCGTGCTTCGCCGACCGGACGTCTTCCATGCCGGCGTCGCCGGCGCACCCGTCACCGACTGGCGCCTCTACGACACCTTCTACACCGAGCGCTACCTCGGACACCCAGACGACCAACCCGACGTGTACGACCGCAACTCCCTCAGCGAACTCGCCGGCGGCCTCGAGCGGCCGTTGATGATCATCCACGGCCTGGTCGACGACAACGTCGTCGTCGCACATTCGCTGCGGCTCTCGTCGGCGCTACTCGCGGCCGGGAAGCCGCATGAGGTGCTCCCGCTCACCGGTGTCACGCATATGACCCCGCAGGAGAAGGTCGCCGAGAACCTGCAAGTGCTGCAGGTGGAGTTCATCAAGCGGAGCTTGGGGGTTGGGTAGCGGTCGCGGCGGCGTTCCTTTGTCCTTCTCGCTTCGTCGGTTCCTGTCCTTCGTCGTTTCCCGCCGCTGCGGTTCTCTCCCTCACGGTTTCCGCGCACTTCGGTTCTCTTCTTGGCGGCGACGACGCCGGGTACGCGCCGGTTGCCGCCTTCCCCGCGACCATCCCGCTTCACCAGTTGGCGCTTTCACGGTTCTCCGTCGTTCGCCGATTTCCCTTTAAAACAAGGCGATTCGGCGCCCTCTTCTCTTGCCCATCGAACACTTTTGCGATACAATAGGTTCCATGTTCGAGCCGCAGACCTACACCCGCCTCCGCGACCTCGCGGGTCGGGCTGCGAACGCTTCCGATGCCGTTGGTCTTGCGACTGATGAGCAGCTTTGTGGCGCACTTCGGGATCTGCAGTCGGCACTGGATCTGCTCGACGGGGTACGCGCCTCCCTGTTCGCGCAGTTGAAGGAGTCTGAGGCCCACAAGTCCGACGGCGCCTCCACGGTCGCCGGGTGGGCCCGCCAAGAGTTGCGGATGGGGCTCGGCGAGTCACGCCGTCACACCAAAGCCGGCCAGACCCTCAAGACGTTGCCGAAGGTTGCCGCCGCTCTGGATGCCGGGACGATTCGGGGTGCGCATGTCGACGAGTTCACCGTCGGCGTCACCAAGGTCGGCGTCGACATCATGACGAACCTGCAAGACGTACTGCTGCCGATCGCCCGCGAGTGTGAGCCCCGGGATCTGCGGGTGGCGATCAACGAACTCAACGACATCGTGAACTGCGAAGAACGCGATAAGGCGTACCAGCGGGGCATGAACAAACGCGACATCCGGGTCGACAAATGCGGTGACGGCTACTACGTCTCCGGGATGCTCGACCCCGTCACCGGAGCAAAGTTCTCCCAATGGCTCAAAACCGTGTCAATGCCCGAATACGACGGCGACGACCGCCCACCCTCCGACCGCCGCGTCGACGGACTCGGACGGATGCTCGACGACCAAAACACCCCACCACCACCAGAAGACAACCAGCAGCAGACCTCAGACGAGCAGCCCGGTGAGCAGGAAGAGCAGCAGCCCGGGCAGGAGCCGTCGAGGCCGCGCCGGCGTGCCGACACCACCCTGCTCGTCCTCGCCGACCTCGAAACCCTCCTGCGCCTCCCCGGCGCCCGTCCGGCCACCCTCGTCGGGTTCGGACCCATCGGCCCGCAACTCCTCGGCTACCTCACCTGCGGAGCCGATACATCAGGTGTCCTCACCCACGGGGTCACTGGCGGCACGGTCCCGCAGGCCGACGTCCTCAACGTCGGGCGTACCAGCCGCCTCGCCACGACAGCGCAACGCAAAGCGATCACCGCCCGACAAGACGGCATCTGCGCGAACCCCGGCTGCGGATCCACGTTCCTGGAGTTCCACCACGTCAACTGGTGGAACCGCGACGGCGGGCGTACCGACCTGTCCAATTTGGTCGGAATCTGCGGCGGCTGCCACCACCTCGTCCACCAAAACAAGCTCATCATCCGAGCCGACGGGCACGGCGGCTTCACGTTCCACCGCTCCACCGGCACGATCATCGACGACCACGCCCGCATCACCAAACAACGCGTCCGCGACCTCATCGCCACAATCCGCCACACCGCCGAAACCGGCGACAACACCGAACCAAGACCGACAGCACCGGAGCCACCACCCAGGCCACGGATCGACACCGGCTGGCTCACCCCACTCACACCAGACCAACGATCACCCGGCGAACAACACCTCTACGCTCACCTCGACCTGCACCGGGGCACGTCTTAGATCCTCTGGGCGTCCGGGCCCGTCGACGTGTCACCGCCCAGTCGGTACGGTCGACATATGAGCGAGATCCTGAGCAACGAACAGCTCCACGCGGCAATGGCAGAACACCCCCACTGGGAGGTTCGCGAGGGCATGCTCGTGCGCTCGGTGCAGGCGTCTACCTTCCCCGAGGGCATTCGGCTGGTCGACGCGGTCGCAGAACGCGCCGAGGCCGCTCAGCATCATCCCGATATCGACATCCGCTGGACCACCGTGACGTTTGCGCTGACGACTCACTCCGAGGGTGGCATCACCGCGAAAGACGTCGAGATGGCCGCCCAGATCGACACCCTCATCGACGGCTGACGGCAACGAACATGAAGCAGCCGTGCAATATGTTGCGGCTGTGCACCTGAACAACCCCCGGTGCAGCGAGTACTTCTTCCAGTTCGCGCTCCGGGTCCGTGCCGTCATGCGTACGCGACGCGTCGTGGATCCAACCGAGCTCGTCGTACGCCCGCAGCACCTGCGGACGGCCGCGCCAATCACTCGGGTAAGCCCCATCGGCGGGACCGGCACATGTGTGGCGATGGACGTAGACGGCTCCGGTCTCGCTGTACGGGCTGCGCGGCATCGGCGGGCGGTAGCCGAACAGCATGATGGCCTCACCGAACCGTGCATCGCGCAGGCAGCAGCGCAACGGCTCGCCGCCGACCGCGCACAGGTCAACGGCAGGCGTGCCTGCGTAGTCGACGAACGACGTACGCACGTCGTCGAGCTCGGCGGCATCGATCGGACTGATCGTGAAAGGTCGGGTTCTCGTTGTCATACCTCGCAGACGCTGCGTCCCGACCATCCGTGAGATCGGCCGCGGACTAGCCGGTCACGTGGTGCACGAAGCACCAGCGCCAGGCCTCGCCCGGCTCGAAGCTGCGCATCACGGCATGGTCGCTGCTCTTCCAATGCGCTGACGCGTGCCGACCCGGCGAGGAGTCACAGCACCCGATGTATCCGCACACCATGCACTCGCGCAGATGCACCCAGGTTGCCCCCTCCTCCAGACACTGCTCACAGCCCTCGGGCGTACGCGGGCGCGGCACGTCGACGTACGTACGTAGGTCCGCACACTTGCCTCGGTTTCCTGATGGCACCAGGTCCACCTCTCTCTGCGAGGTCGTCGTGCCGTCTGCTGAGCGATCGAGGATCGTCTCCTCCACATCGAGCGCATCGAGCACCTGCCGGAGCACGGTCTGGTCGACGAGTCCGTTGCGGCGGATCCGCAGTACCTCCTCGCGCTCCGACTCCAGCATCGCATCGCGCAGCCTCGCGTACTGCGCCGAAGGCGGTTCACTGGAACCGCCCAGCCGCTCCCATACGGCGTTCGCCCGATCGAGTGAACGCTGCTGCAGCCGCCGGACCACCTCATCGGGTTCATCCCCGGTGAGCTCGTTGTCGAGGCGTTTCAGGCCGGCGCGAGCCGCACGCTGGTAGACCGTCGCCTCCTGCAGATGATCCTCGTGCGGGTCGGGAGGACGCAGATCCAGCCGGCGTACGAGCGGCGGCAGGGTGAGGCCCTGGATGAGCAGGGTTCCGGCAGTGACGAAGAACGCGACCGCGACGAACACCTCGCGGTACGGGGTGTCCTCGGGCAACAGGAATACCGCGGCGAGTGTCACGACGCCGCGCATTCCCGCCCAGGACACGACGGTCGTGAACTGCCACGGTGGGCTCGGATCGACCCGTCGGACCGCCGGGATCATTCGCGGTACGTACGTCGCCGGGAACACCCAGCAGAACCGCAGGACGATCGTCGCAACCAACGTGGCGACGCAGGTCCACACGATCGTCGACGTCGCGAGGTCGCTGTCGCCCAGATCGGAGAGGACCGAACGTACCTGCAACCCGATCAGCAAGAACACGGTGTTCTCGAGCAAAAACCCGATCGTCGCCCAGATCGTCCGCTCGAACACACGCGACGAAGCCGACTGGATCACCGGAGCCTTGTGCCCGAGCAGCAGGCCCGCGACGACGACGGCGAGCACACCGGACGCATGGATCTCCTCTGCCGGGATGTAAGCGATCCAAGGCGTGAGGATCGAAATCGACACGTCCGTCAGCGTGTCCGTGACCCGCCGGCGTACCCAGCCGACCACCACGGCGACGACCACTCCGATCGCGATGGCACCCAGCGACGAGACCACGAGGTCGGCGCCAACGGCCCACACCGTCACACCACCGGCGCCCATCGCCGCGATCGCAGTGCGCAGGGTGACCAAGGCGGTCGCGTCGTTGACCAGGCTCTCGCCCTCGAGAATCGTGACGATGCGGCGCGGCATCCCGACCCGCCGCGCGATCGAGGTGGCTGCGACCGCGTCCGGCGGCGCCACGACGGCGCCCAGTGCGAGCGCCGCGGCGAGTGGGACCGGCAGCAGCCACCAGATGAGCAACCCGATCCCGAGCGTCGTGAACACGACCAATCCGACCGACAGCAGCGCGATCGGGCGCTTGTTCCGCCGGAAGTCGATCAGCGACGTACGGATCGCCGCCGCGTACAGCAGCGGTGGCAGCAGGCCGAGCAGAACCAGATCGGGCGTCAGGGCGACGTCGGGGATGAACGGTACGTACGACCCGACGAACCCGGCGACGACCAACACCAGCGGCGCGGGGATCCCGGTGCGGCGAGCGAGCGCGCTGACCGCGACGACGCAGGTGACGATGACGACCATGGTGACGGCGATGTGCACGGTGCCTATTCTCACAGCCGCGCCCTAACCGGTTCGGGCTATGCGCACGCTAAGGTCTTGCGCGATGACCTCCTTCCCCTCCCGCATCGCGTTGTCCGTCGCTGCCCTCGTTGCCGCCTCACTGCTCGTTTCATGCTCGTCCGACGACGACACCGGGGCCGATGCACCGGCCGATCGTCCCGAGTCGCGCACGCTGACGCCCGACAGCGGCCACAAGAGCGAGAAGGCCGCCTCGAGACCTGAATCGCGCACGGCAGATCCCGAGGACGACGCCGCCGAGGAGCCCGCTCCCTCTGACGAGCCGGAGGATCCGGAGCCGACCGCCGAATCGGACGACGAACCACCGGCCGAACGCCCCGACGCGGGCCCGTCGCGTACCCGGATCGCACCCAACCTCCCGGCGGGTGACGAGGGCGTACTCGACGGTCGACGGATGGTCGCGTTGTACGGGGTGCCCGGAACGCCTTCCCTCGGTGCACTCGGCGAACAACCGCTCGACGCCTCCATCACCCGGGTCAAAAAGCTCGCCGAGCAGTACGAGAAGTTCACCGACGACGAGGTCGTGCCGACCTTCGAGATCATCGCGAGCGTCGCGTCGACGAGCGCCGGCGGCGACGGAGACTTCTCGTCCGAGTTGTCGCTGTCGAGCCTTCGCCCCTGGGTGGAGCGGGCCGCTGAGGAAGGTGTCTACGTCGTACTCGATCTGCAGCCCGGACGCAACGGATTCGAGCGCCAGGCCAAGCGGTACGCGCCGCTGCTCAAGTACCCCCATGTCGGGCTCGCGCTGGACCCGGAATGGCGGCTCGGGCCGAACCAGCGTCACCTCGAGCAGATCGGCTCGGTGCACGGTGACGAGGTCAACGCCACCATCGACTGGCTGGCCGACCTCACCCGCCAGGAGAAGCTGCCGCAGAAGCTTGTCGTACTCCATCAGTTCCGTACGTCGATGATCGTCGACCGAAAGCGCGTCCGTACCGACCGCGACGAAGTCGAGGTGCTGATCCACGCCGACGGTCAGGGCGCGCAGGCCGCCAAACGCGGAACCTGGCGGACACTCCACCAGGGCGCGCCAAAGGATGTGCGCTGGGGCTGGAAGAACTTCATCGACGAGGACCACCCGATGCTGACGCCGAAGCAGACGTACCAGGTGCGCCCGCGGCCCGACTTCGTCAGCTATCAGTAGCGGCCGCTCGCTCGATCTCGGCGAGGTCGATCTTGCCCATCTGCAACATCGCCGCCATTGCCCGCTGCGCCTTCTGCCGGTCGGGGTCCGCGACCAGCTCATTCAGCCGGGTCGGCGTGATCTGCCACGAGACGCCATACCTGTCCTTGAGCCAGCCGCATGGGCCGTGCTGGCCACCAGAGCCGAGAGCCTCCCAGTAGTGATCGACCTCGCGCTGATCGGCGCAGTCGACGACGAACGAGATCGACTCGTCGAACTTGAACCCCGCCTGCCCGCCGTTGAGAACCATGAACGGCCGCCCGTCGAGTACGAACGACACGGTCATCACAGTCCCTTCGGGTAACGGTCCGGCCGATCCGTAGTACGTCACCTCGGTGACCTCCGAGTTCGGGAAGACGCTCGTATAGAACTCTGCGGCGTCCTTCCCGTGCTCGCCGTCGAACCATAGGCAGTTCGTGATGCTTGGCATGGGCGTTCCCTCCTTTGCGCCGCGTCGCACCGCGGCAGCTTCGTACAAATCAGACGAAGCAAGTGCGTGGAAGTCATCGCACCACGGTTATGGCACGAGGTCGCGAGTTTGAGATTCGCCCGCATGGGAAGGTACTCGCTGCGGCGCGAACTCCTCGCCCGCGAATACCCCGGAGGTAGCGCGTGTACGGAGTCCGACGTCGAGTCAGCATCATCGCAGCGGCCACACTGGCATCCGCTGCGATCACAGCCGGGGCATTCGCCACCCCGGCGAGCGACGACGAGCCGCTGACGCAGCTGAGCACGCAGACCGTACGCGGTGAACGTGCGCTCGATACGTACGCCGGACGCGTCGACGACCTGGCCCGGCGCAACGGGCTCGAGACCGACCAGCTGCGGCAGATCCTCACCGACGACTCCACCAGCCGGATCGACTCGGACGCACGACTGTTCTATGTGGAGCCGACGGCGCCGCGTCGTGCGCGTACGACGAAGGCCGAGTCCAGTGTCACCCCCGCAGACGTACCCGAGGACGTATTCGCCCTGCACAGCAGGCCCGACTCGCATCGCGTCATCTATCTCGACTTCAACGGCCACACGATCACCGGCACGGCCTGGAACGAGTCGAAGGGCACTGATCCGGTAGAGGTCACGCCGTACGACACCGACGGCGACCCGGCGACGTTCGGCGCCGACGAACAAGCCGTTGTGTACGAGGTGTGGCAACGCATTGCGGAGGACTACTCGACGCTCGACGTCGACGTCACAACCGAAGATCCAGGCGACGCCGCGATCAACCGCTCCGACCAGAACGACCTCGACTACGGCACTCGGCTGCTCGTCGACCCCACCGACTGGTACCAGTCGGAGTGTGGCTGCGGCGGCGTCGCGTACGTCGGAGTCTTCGACAACGCCGATGAAGGCAAGTATCAGCCCGCCTTGGTCTTCACCGACGGCGTCGGCACCGGGGCCAAGAACATCGCAGAGGCCGCGTCACATGAGGTTGGCCACAACCTCGGGCTGAGCCACGACGGGACGTCGGCGGAGGGCTACTACTCCGGTCACGGGCCGTGGGCCCCGATCATGGGCGTCGGTTACAGCAAGGCGATCACCCAGTGGAGCAAGGGCGAGTACGCCGACGCCAACGAACAGCAGGACGACTATGCCGTCATGGGTGAGAACGGCACCGCTCTGCTCGACGACGACCACGGCGACTCCGAGGACGCGGCGACGACCCTCGAGCCCGGTACTCCGGTCGCCGGCGTGTCAGCGGCCGAAGGCGATGCCGACTACTTCGAGTTCACCGCCACCGCGGGTGAGCACACCATTTCGGCGTCTCCCGCCGCGGTCGGCGCGAACCTCGACATCAAACTGACGCTGCTCGATGCCGCGGGCGAGGTCATCGGCACGTACGACCCGGCCGCGGAGCAGGTCGACGACGCGACGGCGAAGGGGCTCGACGCGACCGCCACCGAGACGCTCGAGGACGGTACGTACTACCTGCGCGTCGAAGGCACCGGCTTCGCGAACCCGCTCGACACCGGGTACTCCACCTACGGCAGCCGCGGAGCGTACACGGTCAAGGTCTCCTGACCACTCATCGAAGCAGCGACCCCGGATGCGCCCGTCGGCGCACTGAGGCAGCGGATTAGGCTGAAACCCGCGTGAAGACCCGGGAGCGGCGCTCGTTTGCCGCTGCCCTCTGCTGCAACCTCGAGGAGAGACCCCGAACATGGCCAAGGTCATCTACACCCACACCGACGAAGCGCCTCTGCTGGCGACGTACTCGTTCCTGCCGATCATCGAGGCGTACGCCGCGACGGCCGGTGTCGAGGTGGAGACCCGTGACATCTCGCTGGCGGGGCGGATCATCGCGTTGTTCCCCGAGCGACTGCGCGAGGACCAGCGCATGGGCGACGCGCTCGCCGAGCTCGGCGAGCTCGCCAACACGGCCGAGGCCAACATCATCAAGCTGCCGAACATCAGCGCGTCCGTGCCACAGCTCAAGGCTGCGATCACTGAGCTGCAGGGCCAGGGATACGACGTCCCCGACTACCCCGACGATCCGTCGACCGACGAGCAGCGCGACGTTCGCGCGCGCTACGACAAGGTCAAGGGCAGCGCGGTCAACCCGGTGCTGCGCCAGGGCAACTCCGATCGACGCGCGCCGGCGCCGGTGAAGAACTTCGCCCGCAAGTACCCGCACTCGATGGGTGCGTGGAGTGCCGACTCGAAGACCAACGTCGCACATATGCCGGCCGACGACTTCCGGTCGAACGAGAAGTCGGTGGTCCTCGACAACGACGACACGCTGACGATCCGGCTGGTCGGAGACGACGGCAGCACCACGGTGCTCAAGGCGTCCGTACCCGTCCTCGCCGGGGAGATCGTCGACGCCACCGTCCTGCGCGCGGCAGCCCTCGACGCGTTCCTCGCCGAGCAGGTCGCCCGAGCGAAGTCCGAAGGTGTGCTCTTCTCGGTACACCTCAAGGCCACCATGATGAAGGTCTCCGACCCGATCATCTTCGGCCACGTCGTGAAGGCGTTCTTCCCCGAAGTCTTCGAGAAGTACGGCGATCAGCTCGCCGCAGCCGGCCTGAGCGCCAACGACGGTCTCGCGTCGATCCTGCGCGGCGTCGACTCTTTGCCCGCAGACGTACGCGACGGCGTCAAGGCCGCCATCGACCAGGCGATCCAAGACGGCCCTGCGCTCGCGATGGTCGACTCCGACAACGGCATCACCAACCTGCACGTGCCGAGCGACGTCATCGTCGACGCTTCGATGCCGGCGATGATCCGTACGTCGGGCAAGATGTGGGGCCCCGACGGCGGTCAGGCCGACGCCCTCGCGGTCATCCCCGACGGCAGCTACGCCGATGTGTACCAGACGGTGATCGACGACTGCCGGGCCAACGGCACCTTCGATCCGACCACGATGGGCTCGGTGCCCAACGTCGGGCTGATGGCGCAGGCAGCCGAGGAGTACGGCAGCCACGACAAGACCTTCGAGATCGACCGCGCCGGCACGGTCCAGGTCGTCGACGGGTCCGGCACGGTGCTGCTCGAGCACGAGGTCTCCCCCGGCGACATCTGGCGCGCATGCCAGACCAAGGACGTCCCCGTACGCGACTGGGTGAAGCTCGCGGTCAACCGTGCCCGTGCCTCCGACACCCCGGCGGTGTTCTGGCTCGATGAGCAGCGCGCGCATGACGCGAACCTCATCGCCAAGGTGCGCAAGTACCTCCCCGAGCACGACACCGACGGCCTGCAGCTCGAGATCATGTCTCCGGTCGAGGCGACCGCGTACTCGCTGGAGCGCATCCGCAAGGGCGAAGACACCATCTCCGTCACCGGCAACGTGCTCCGCGACTACCTCACCGACCTGTTCCCGATCCTCGAGCTCGGCACGAGCGCGAAGATGCTCTCGATCGTCCCGCTGATCAACGGCGGCGGGCTGTTCGAGACCGGCGCGGGCGGCTCGGCGCCGAAGCACGTTCAGCAGCTGCAGAAGGAGAACCACCTGCGCTGGGACAGCCTCGGTGAGTTCCTCGCTCTCGCGGTCAGCTTCGAGCAC
Source organism: Nocardioidaceae bacterium SCSIO 66511 (assembly GCA_023100825.1). Lineage (NCBI taxonomy): Bacteria > Bacillati > Actinomycetota > Actinomycetes > Propionibacteriales > Nocardioidaceae > Nocardioidaceae bacterium SCSIO 66511. The sequence continues at coordinate 3,580,911 of CP095846.1, forward strand.
CTCGCGAACGCGACCGACAACGTTCGCGCACGGGTACTCGCCGGCGCACTCGACCGGGCCACCGAACGGCTGCTCGACGAGAACAAGTCGCCCAGCCGCAAGGTCGGCGAGATCGACAACCGCGGCAGCCACTTCTACATCGCGCTGTACTGGGCCGAAGCCCTTGCAGAGCAGGGCTCTGACGCGGAGCTCGCCGCGAAGTTCGGGCCGGTCGCCGAGCGGCTGCGTACGAACGAAGACCAGATCTCGCGTGAGCTGATCGAAGCGCAGGGGTCCCCGGTCGATCTCGGCGGCTACTTCCGCCCGGACGATGCCAAGGCTTCGACAGTGATGCGGCCGTCGGCGACGCTCAACGACATCCTCGCTTCGCTCGCCTGATGCCGGAGCCAGTGACAGACGACCAGCTCGCGAGCCTCCTCGACGCCGCGATCGACCTCACCCGGCAGCGATTCGCCGCCGATGAGCCCGACGTCGGGGCGGCTGCGATGCTGCTCGAGGACGGGTCCGTCGTCACGAGCACGACGCCGGACTACTTCAACAAGATGGTCGACGTCTGCCAGGAGACGGGCTCGCTTCTCGAGGCATTCAAACGCAATCTGACGGTCACGGCCAGCGTGTGCGTTGGCAGGGTCGCTGCAGAGACGTTCCTGGTGTTGAGCCCGTGTGGCGTGTGCCTCGAACGCCTGATCAGCCACGGTCCCGACGTACGCGTCGCCGTTCCTGATGACGGCGACGCGACGCGGGCCCGATGGGTGCCGGTGAGCGAGGCGCATCCGTACTTCTGGGGCAGGATCTGGACCGAGAAGATCCCGTACCCGGGCGCCGACCACGACTGAGCCTCCCGCCGCGTATCAGGCACCGCTCGGTACGGACTCGCGCAACGCCGCCTTCGCCAGCCGAGTGAGGCCCGCGCGTACGCCTGCGTCGCGCGCCTGCGGGTGGGGCTCGGCGACCTCGAAGCGGTCGAAGTAGCAACCCGTCGTCATCGCGAGCGCCGAGTCGAGCGCGAGACGGAGTACCGGAAGTACACCGTCCTCGACGCTCGTCGCGGGCTCGAAGCCGCTGTCGCGGACCATCCTTGTCGCCATCAGATGCGCCGGATGCACGGCATTCACTGTGACGCCACGCGGCGCGAGCTCGGCTCCGAGCTCGATGGTGTCCATGATCAGCGCCAGCTTGCTGCGGCAGTACGCCTCGACACCCTCGTACCCGTTGACGAAGCCGATGTCGGCGAGATCGACAGGTGCCTGTCCGATCGACGCGATGTTGATGATCCGCCCCTGTGGCGCTGCTTCGAGCAGTGGCGCAAGGGCCCGGTTGAGTTGGTACGGGCCGAGATAGTTGCCCACCATTCGCAGCTCGTGCCCACCCGAGTTCGTCTCTCGTACGGTTGGGTCGGTGCCACCGCCGACTGCAGCGTTGTTCACCAGAATCTCGAGCGACTCGACCATGGCGGTGACGTCGCTCGCCATGGCGGCGACATCGTGCGGCTCGGTGAGGTCAGCTCGAACCGTACGTACGCTGCTGCCGAAGGCGTCGAGCTCGGCAGTGAGCGCTCGTAATCGCTCGCTGTCCCGCCCGTGCACCACGAGGTTGAATCCGGCGACGGCGAGGTGGCGGGCGAGCGCGCGCCCCAGGCCCGACGTCGCTCCGGTGATCAAAGCTGTTCTATCCATGGCTTGATTATTATCAAGACCTTGATAGAAATCAAGAGCCAGATGTCGGTCGAGATAGGATCGCGGCATGAGCCTGGCACCCGACGAGCGACTCGGACTCGACATCAAGCGGGCCGAGCAGACCCTGATGGCGGCCAAGACGAGCGCACTGCGAGCACACGGCCTGACCGTCGCGCAGTACGCAGCGCTCTACGCGCTCGCGGAGAACCCTGGGATCTCCGGCGCCGGCTTGGCCCGGGCCTGCCTGGTCACTCCGCAGGCGGCTGCCGCGGTCCTCAAAACACTTGAGTCACGTGGCCTCATTGCACGCTCGCGCAACGAGTGGAACCTCAACGTCCGGGAATCCGCGCTTACCGACGCTGGGCGCCGTCTCCTCGCCGCCGCCGACCAGACGGCCGTACGAATCGAACAACGAATGTACGACGCCCTGACCGTTCGCGAGCGCACGCAGCTCAAGCGGCTGCTCGCCGCCTGCACGGACGCGCTGGGTACCGACTCCTGACTCAGAAGAACAGCGGCGCCACCAGGAAGCCGATGCTCGTAATCGCCGCGTACACGACGAAGAACGCGAGCAGGAACCCCATCACGTCGCGGAACCCGAGCCGCGCGATAGCGAGCAGCGGCAGTGCCCAGAACGGCTGGATCGCATCGGTGGCCATATCGCCCCATGCGTACGCGAGCACGGTCAGGTCGAGGGGTACGCCGAGCTTATCTGCCGCCTCCGCGAGGTAGGACGCCTCGATCGCGAACTTCGAACCGCCCGAGGGTACGAAGAAGTTGAGGATTCCTGAGTACCAGTAGACGAGCACCGGGAAGGTCTGCTCATTCGCGATCGAGGTGAACCAGTCGGCGATGCGCTCGCTGAAGCCGGTTGCCGTGATCATCCCCAGAATGCCGGCGTAGAAGGGGAACTGGATGACCACGCCCCACATGAAGTTGCCACCGCGTTCGGCGGCGCGCAGGAGTGAGCGGGGCGTGCCGTGTAGCAGGATCCCGAGGAACAAGAAGATGAAGTTGACGGCGTTCAGGGTGATGCCCGACAGCACGCCGTCATCGAGCGAGCTGAAGTACAGCACGAGGTAGATGAGCCCGCCGATGCCGATGATCATGTTCGGCCAGCGCGACATCTCGATGCGCTCGGCAGGCGTCGGTTTCGCACCGGCCGCTGCCATCGCTCCGGGACCATCCGAGCTCGCACCGTCTGCGTCGACCGACTCGTCGGCCTCGAGCACCTCGCGCGGAGGGGGCACCACCTTGTCGGCGCGCGGGTGGAGCAGCGGAGCCATGGCGACCCAGAGCAGGATCGCGATCAGCACCATCAGCAGGTTGAACGCCGAGAAGATCGTCTGCGTGACCGGGATGACGCCGAAGTACTCCTCTGCGAAGTGGCCCGGCGTCGCGACCAAGAGCGGCGAGCTGGCCGAGAGGCCGGCATGCCAGGTGCCTGCCATACCGAGGTACGCGCACGCGACCAGCAGCCGGTAGTCGACCTTCGGCTGGCGTGCTGCCATGTAGCGCACGAGCACCGCCGAACCGACCAGCCCGAGACCCCAGTTGATCAGCACGAGCAGCATGCTGGTCGCCGCCATGACGGCAACGGCACTCTTCGGCCCCTTGGGCTTGTCGGCCACCCAGGTCAGGAAGCGCCGGAACGGCGGCGAGGTCGCGACGACGTAGCCGGTCAGGATGATCAGCGCCATCTGCATGCCGAACTCGAGCAGAGCCCAGAACCCGTCGCCCCAGCCGCGTACGAGGTCCTCTGCCTTGCCGATCGAGTAGTCGCCCGGCGAGAGGAAGAACGCCAGGACGAAGACGACGAACGTGAGCAGGACGACGATGACCCAAGCATCGGGCACCCATCTCAAGCTCCACCGTGACAAGCCGTCGGCGACCCGCTGTGGAAGCGTCTCCTTGGTCGCAGCACTGTCGGACATGGTCTTCACCATCCTGATTCGGAGTTGGGGTACGCGTGGGTCACGCGTCGAGAGTGAGGTCGGTGACGGGCACCGCTTGGCAGGTCAGGCAGGATCGCTCGTCATCGGGGTCGGCGTCGGGCACCAGGTAGCCGACGGAGCCGGCGGCTACGGGCACCATGCAGGTCTCGCACTCCCCGGACCGACAGCCGGCGCTGATCTGCACGCCCTCCCGCTCGGCGAGGTCGAGCAGCGTGCCGGACGACGCCTGCCATTCGGCCGTACGATCGGAGCGCGCGAACCGGACCCGATGCCGCGCCGACGGGTCGGGCTGCCAGGTCGGCGTCGGAGTGGTGAATCGCTCGCTGAAGATGTCGTACGCGGGCACACCTCGCGTGATGAGTCCGGCGCGTACGTCGGCGATCATCGCTTCGGGGCCGCATACGTAGAAGCGCGCGCGACGCTCGATCAGATCGGCATCGACCGCCGCCGCCGTGACTCGACCGTGCTCGTCGAAGTCGATCCCGTTGCGGTCGTCGGTCGACGGCCGCGTGAAGTACGTACGCATGCGCAACCCGGACATCGTCTCGGACAGCTCTCGCAGGCGGTCGCCGAACAGGTGATGCGCACCGTCGCGCGACGAGTACAGCAGCCGGATCTCGGCGTGCGGTCTACGCCGTGCCAGGTGCTCGAGGTAGCCGACGAACGGGGTGATTCCCACCCCACCCGCGACCAGCACGACCGGAAGGTCGGGCTCGGTGGGAAGGCGGAACCGACCGGCCGGCGACGTCACGTCGACGACATCGTCGACCCTGGTCTCGTCGACGAGGTGACGCGAGACCACCCCCTCACGTTTGACAGTGATGGGGAGCATTCCCGCAGCCGCCGTGCCGACCTCGCCGGACAGTGAGTACGAACGCGTACCGCTCTCGTGCTCTGCCGTCAGCTGCCGCACCGTGACCTCGACGTGCTCACCCGGCGCGCAGACGGCCAACGGTGCGCCGTCGGCCGGCGAGAGCTGCAACGTGACGGCGTCGGCGGCCGCACGCTCGACGCTAGCGACCCGAAACGGCTTCGGCCCTGCCCACGACGCTTGTTCGGCGCGTTCGATGTCGCACATGGTCGCCCGCATCGGCACCGAGCCGCTGATCGGATCGACGTTGACCCCGTCGATGATCCGGTTGTAGTTGCTGCCGGAGTCGTCGAACGGGTCGTACCCGGGCAACCCGAGATCGGGCGCCGACTCCCACCAGCCGTACTCGCTGACGAGCACGCGCGGATGCAGCGACTCGTCATAGCGCGCTCGCATCCGGATCCGGCCGTGGCGGGTGCGCAGGTGGACCCAGTCTCCGTTCGCAATGCCCTTCTCGTACGCGAGCTCGGGGCTGATGTCGACCGACGGCTCCCGCGCACGCGTACGCAGGCTGGTGATTCCGCGCTGCTGGCTGTGGCAGTACCGCGCCGACTTCGTGGACGTGAGTACGTACCCGAGGCCGGAGTCGCCAGCGGGGCCGGCCGCCGGTTCGATGTGCGACGGCACCGGCTCGTACCCGTGCCGGAGGAGTCGCTCCGAGTACAACTCGACCCGGCGAGTCGGAGTCGAAAACCCTCGTACGCCACCGTCGGTCTTCTCCGCGTACGTCGCGTATCGCTGCTGTAGCGGCACTCTGAGCCCTTCTGGGTGTGCGCGCAGGTCTGCCAGCCCGAAGGGCAGCGGGTCGAGAACCCACTCCCAGGCAGCGTCGAGGTCGCCGCCGAAGAACTCGTCGCCGAGGCCGAGCCGCACTGCCAGGTCGAACACGATCTCCAGATCGGACCGGCTGCGGCCGACCGGCGGCACCATGCGTCGACGCAGCTGGACGAGCTCCTGCGCAGCCGTGTCGATCTCGAACCCGAGGCGTAGCGCTTCACGCTCCCACGGCGTGTTGACGGGGAGCACGATATCGGCGAGCTCGGCCGTCGGAGTCATGAACTGGTTGCAGTGCACGTGAAAGTCGAGACTCTGCAATGCCTCTCGCCCACGTCGCGTATCCGCCTGCGATACAAGGGAGTTGGCGCCGAACCCGATCAGTGCGCGTACGGCGTACGGCTGGTCGTCGAGCATCGCGTCATAGAGGTCGTGGGCCGTCACCCAACCCTGCGACGGCGGGCCGAGCGGCCGGTCGGTGAGCCCGAGTGTCTTCGCGCGCTGCTCGTCGGCGAGCTGGTCGAATGCCGTGATCGGGTTTGTCGGCGGGGCCGACGGGACGAGGTTGCCGCCGCGCTGCTCGGCGCTTCCGGTGAGTGCGTACAGGCAGGCGATCGCGCGGTCGGTTTGGGTCGCGTTCGTGTGCTGGCCGACGCCGGTCCAGGTGTAGTACGCGGTCGACCCGGCGTCAGCGATTGCGTCGGCTAGCGCGAGTACGTCGGACTCCGGCACCCACGTGGCCGCCTCGACCCGCTCGGGGGTCCACTGGGCACATTCCTTCGCATACAGGGCGAACGCGGGTTCGCACGTCACCTCGACGCCGTCGACCTCGACCACGACCTCACCGTGCAATGCGAAGTCGTCGACATCGGCAGGCGGTGCTTGCGTCGTGTCGTAGACGCACATGTCCTCACCGTCATACGCGACGTACGCATCGGTTTGCGAGTCTGCGATGTCACGACCGCGCAGGAAGTGCCCGGTGTCCCGTCGGACGAGCAGCGGACCGTTCGTCCAGCGGCGAACGAAACCGGCGTCGTAGCGGTGCGACGACATCAGCTGCCGCGCGAGCCCGAGCGCGAGCGCCGCGTCGGATCCGGGGCGTACCCGCAACCAAAGGTCGGCTGTCTGTGCGCTGCCTGCGCGCCGCGGGTCGACGACTGCGACCCGCGCTCCCCGCGACTGCGCGTCGGCGATGACCGTCGACTGGGCGAGCCACGTACGGGCCGGGTTGTGGCCCCAGAGCAGAATCAGATCGGCATTCGCGTAGTCCGGGTTGGCGATCCCGCGCCCGTACGTGAACGCATGGGCGTGGTCCTTGTGCCAGTTGCAGATCTCGGTGGCGTACGCGATGTTCGGGCAGCCGAAGAGCCGGGCAAAGCGTTCGACCCAGTCGATCGAATCGGACATCGGGGTGCCGCTCGGCGAGGTGACGGCGAACGCAACGCCTTCCGGCCCGTGCTCCTCGCGTACGGCGCCGATGCGCCCAGCAACCGTTGCCATCGCCTCGTCCCACCCGATCTCGACCCATCCGGGGTCGACGTCAGACTTCGGGTTCGTGCGCTTCAACGGCGTCGTGAGCCGCCGCGGGCTGTGCACCAACTCGGGCGCCGCGCGACCCTTCGAGCACAAAGCACCACCAGTGGGGTGGTCCGGGTCGGGTTCGACACCGACCAGCCGATCGCCCTGCACGGAGTAGACGGCGCCGCAGCGGGACCGGCACAGCGTGCAGAAGCCACGCACGCGCTCCACCCCATTGGGTGCCATCGGGACCTCGACTAGTACTCGGTAATCGACTACCGTCCAGAGAATGCCGAGACCAGGGCACGGTGTCAAGGTCACCGAGGGGGTTCAATGAGCGACGAAGCACCGACAAAGCCGACGACCGGCGCAGCGCGCGCCAGCCTCGCAGCCGAGCGATTGCCGCGGTCGGAGAGCCTGCGCGACGGCGCCCTTCGCATCCTGCGTAATGCCGTGGTGTCCGGCGAGGTACGCGACGGCGAGCTGTACTCGGTCGCCGAGCTCGCCCGACAGCTCGGCATCTCGGCGAGCCCGGTACGCGAGGCGATGCTGACCCTCGTCAACGACGGCATCATGGAGCCGGTACGCAATCGCGGCTTCCGCATCACCCCGATCGACGACGACGACCTCGCAGAAATCGTCGCCCTGCGCCGGATGCTCGAGGTGCCCGCCGTCGCCGGGCTCGCCGAACGCGATCTCTCCGCCGACCTGCCGAACCTTCGCGAGCTGGCCACCCAGATCGAGCGCACGGCTGCGCGCGGCGATGTGCAGGCATTCCTCGCCGCCGACCGAGAGTTCCACCTCGCACTCCTGTCGCTGACCGGCAATCGGCGGCTGGTCGACACGGTCGCCAAGCTGCGCGACCAGACTCGGCTCTACGGACTTCGGGCCTTGGCCGACGAGGGTCAGCTCGACCCGTCCGCGGCCGAGCACCACGCGATCCTGGAGGCGCTTTCCGAGCACGACGCAGCCAGGGTCGAAGGGCTCATGGACCGCCATCTCGCTCATATCCAAGATGAATGGGCCAACGGTCCGACCTGATCAGTCAGCACCTCGGGGTCTCACGGGCATACCGTGGACACATGAGCGTCGATCCTCCGGGCGTACGGCTGCGGTACGGCGCCGAGCGAACCGAGGCGGTCGACGCACTCGCAGACCGGCTGGAGCAGGTCGCCGGCATCGAGCCGCTGCTCGATGATCTGAACCGGCGAGCGCGACGGCTTCCCGCACCGGGCGCGGCTGTCGGCGCGAGTCTGCGCTGGAACTTGCACGACTCGTTCGACCGCCGCTGGTGGCCGCAAGGTGTGACGTCGACCGCGGACGCGTACGACCATGAGAGCATCGCCGGACGGCGCCTGCTCGCCGTGAGCTGGTACGCGAAGCCGCGACGCGGCGTACGCAAAGGGAGCCGGATCACCTTTCTCGACCTCGACTCACGTGCTTACCGCCATGTGTTGCTGGTCGTGCCGTCGCTCGATCAAACCGGTCGACTCCGACTGGATCCCCTACACGTCCATGCGGGCGGCATCGTGTGGCACGCGAACCGGATGCACATCGCCGCAACCAGACAAGGTCTCTACACGGCCTGCCTCGACCGCCTGCTGCGGGTTCCCGACCGTCGCCGCGTACGCGACCGCGACGACCTCGGCATCGACGGCGACCAAGTTGCGACCGCCGGTTACCGCTATGTGCTCCCGGTCTGCTCCAGATACCTCGCCGAGTCAGACGACGACGTCGAACCGTTCCGGTTCTCCTTCGTGTCGCTCACCCGGAGCCCGACCGAGCCGCTGCTCGTGGCGGGCGAGTACGGCCGGGGCACCATGACCAGACGACTCGCGACGTTCGCGGTCGATCCGAACAGCGGCGAGTTGGTCACCGACGCCGACGGAGCAGCTCACCCACGCCTGTACGACAACGGCGTACGGAACATGCAGGGTGCGGTCGTCGCCGACGGCACCTGGTACGTCACCCGATCACGTGGCCCGTGGGGTCGCGGGAGCATCTGCGCCGGGGATCCCGATGACCTCGTCGAGTATCAGCGCGCCCTCCCGATGGGCCCCGAGGACCTCACTTACTGGCCCTCGACGGACCGGCTCTGGACGGTCTCCGAGTGGCCCGGCCGACGCTGGGTCATCGGCGTCGACGCGAGCCAGCTGCGGCGTCAGGAAGCCTGCCGGTAGACGAAGTCCTCGAGTGACACCGTCAGCTCGTCGCGGTTGTCGCGATGGCGCAGGCAGTACGACGTGGGGTACCAGCCGGACTTCTGCCAGCCCTTCGGCTGTTTGAACTCACGGCAGACGTCATCGCCTCCGGACCGCAGTCCGTCGAGAGTCTCGTGCGTGACCATCGCCTCGTGGAACGTGACCTCGCCGTTCCAGACACCGTAGATCCAGGTATGGGTGAACCGCTCGCCGTTGAACTCCGGTGCGGTCGGGTCGACGAGGTGGTTGCCCATCGCCGGCTCGACGGCATCCATATCGGCGTAGTCGGGGGCCAGGTACCGATCCGCCGGCAGCCGCTTGCCCAGCTTGTAGTCGTCGCAGTTGACCAGCTGAGGGCACGGACCCGGACGGATCGCGGTGCGCTCGGCGTCGTCGTTCAGGTAGAAGTGCACGTCGAAGTGCGGCAGGTCGTACACGCCGGGCGGAGTGTGCCCGTGCACGTTCCAGTTGTTCAGCACGTACGTGTAGGGAGTGTCGACCTTGTCGACGAAACGTGGGTTGAGATCGAGCTGGTTCTCGTACCCGCCGGCGCACTCCGTCATCGGGTCGACGGTGCCGTCACCGTCCTTGTCGAAGCACCATTTGCCGTCGGTCGGCGGATCGTGGGGCAACCCGTCGAGTGCGTCATCGGACATGATCATGCCCACCGCAACCGGCTTCGAGCCGACCACCTGGCTGTACGCCGTGATCTTCCCGTCGCCGAGCTCGGCATGCTCGCCGTACTCCGCACACGGTCCCCGATACGCCGGCGTGTGCTCGACCAGCCGGTCGACGGCGGCGCTCGGCAACCGCATGGTGACTTCCCAGCGCGGTGACTGGGTGGAGCTCACGCACACCCATTCGGCATTCGTACGTTGCGTCACGGTCGTTGTGGTGGCACTCGCGCTCGGCATCGTGAGTGCGGCGACGACGAGTACGAGCAGAGTGGCGATTCGGCCGGCCTTCATGGTCCCTCCATGCCTCGGGTGGACCAAGCGTCTCGAGGCTCGCTGTCAGTTCGGTCTCAGTTCGCTGCCGCCGCGCCGGCGTCCTCGTCGGACGGGCGCTCAGCGTCGCCAGAGGTACGGCGTCGTCGTCGAGGCCTTGACCAGACCGGAGCGCTCGAGGATCGGTCGGGAGAACTCCGTGGAGTCGCTGTTGATCAGCGTCTTGCCCGCGGCCAACGCCGACCTGGCGCGCGCCGACGTCAGCGCGCGGTAGATGCCGCGCCCTCGCCACTCGGGCAGCGTCGCTCCGCCCCAGATTCCCGCGAAGTCGGTGCCGGGCACGGGCTCCAGCCGGCCGGCGCTGACGATCCGGCCGTCGACCTCTGCGACCCAGAGCTCCAGCTCGTCGCCACGCGCCAACTGCGCCAGGGTCATCGTGGCGATCTCGTCTGCCAGCGAGTCGTTGAAGACCTCGTCCTGCATCGCGGCCATCGCGCGTACGTCGGTCTCATCGGTGACCGTACGCAGGGTCACACCCGCGGGCAGCGCCACGTCGACCGCGAGCGCCCGCGCATCCCCGATCATGATCGACTCGGGATCCTCGGCAACGAACCCGGCCGCAAGGAGCGCGTCGTACAGACCCGGCGCATGGTCATGGGCGCGGGTCTTCCACTCGACTCGGGTGATCTCGGGGTCGTTGCGATAGCGATCGAGCACCGAAGGAACGAGAGCGCGGATCTCGGCCTCGTCCGCCCCGCCGAGATCGCGGTAGGTGACGAACCCGCGCCCTCCCGGAAACGTGATGAGGCGCAGCGGCCCCTCACGGACGACCTCCAGCGCGCTCGGCGTCTCGGCGTCGGTCCGCAGTTGCTCGTCGTACGCCTTCAACAGCGCGGCGGGATCAGTCACCGCGTAAGCGTGCGTTGCCGATCGCTCGCTCGCAACCGATTTTGTCGGCCAGCAGGGCCGTGGCCGTACCTACGCGCCCGGGTGCATCGGCGCCTGCAGCTGGGCAACGAGCGCGGCGGCATCGGACTTCTCGGCGCCGAACCCGAGCGACGCGATCCGCTTGCCGCTGGGTACGTGCCGCAGTAGCTTCCCGTCGAGCGCCAGATCGGCCGGCGAGGACACCGGGAACCGCTTGACGGTCATGCCGAGCGCGTTACACATGCGTACTTCGCCGGGCTCGATCCGCAGCATCGGGTTGATCAGCTGGAGCGCGCCGAGCAGGGTCAACACCGCGCCGGCGAACACGCCGAACCACTGCGGACCGATCAGTGAGGTCGCCAGCAGCAGCACGCCGACCACGAGTGCGGCGATGGCCAAGGGCTTGCTGTGACGAACGGTCATCGAATTCATGGCCCGCAGTCTAGGTAAGCGCCGGCCCACCCCGTCCTCGCCCGCAGTCACCTCGCCGATTCGAGCGATTCGGTCAGCGCCCGGAGAGCCTTGGAGCAGGTGCGCTGCTTGATCAGGCCCTCTCTCGCATGCGCAGTGACATGGACCTGCTGGTCGAACCAGACGAGCTGGATGACGCACGGGTTCATGCGCGCAGTCCCGGAACCGACGACACCCACCATCTCGATCGGCCCGGGCTCTCCCCCGGCTGGATTTCCCGTACGCTCCTGGGCTCGGCCTTCGAAGAATTTGTCCCGTACGACGCGAACGTTCTGCTCAGTTCGCGGCACTTGGAGTGTTCGCTGCTCGCCGTCGAGTTTGGTCAGGTGGCGCGTACCGAATCGCGCACCGATGCGGCCGCCCGACGTCCCGCCTGCTCTGCCGGCCAGACCACCGCCGAGGGCGCCGCCGACACCACCGCCCCAGGCACCGATGTCGCCGAGCGCTCCCTCCAACAGGTGCACGACCTGGTCGATCGTCAACAGCGGCGACGGCACATCGTTCACGGGGAAGAACACCTAGCCCAGTCGCGCCGTAGCAAGCCGTACACCCACGAGTCGGAGACGTCGCCATTGACGATGCAGTCTTCGCGCAGAGTCCCCTCGCGTACGAACCCGAGCTTCTCGAGAACACGGGCCGATGCGAGGTTGCGGGTGTCGGTCTCGGCTTGGACCCGATTGAGGTCGACCGTGTCGAAGGCCCACCCGAGCAGGGCACCCGCGGCCTCCGTCGCGTAGCCGTGGCCCCACGCGGACTCGGCGAGGCAGTAGCCGAGGGAGGCGCTGCGAAACTCGGGATTCCAACTGTTGAACGTGCACCAGCCGACGAACGCACGATCGGAGCAGCGTTCGATGGCCGTACGCGCGCCGCTGCCCTCTTCGGACATCCGGCGGCATCCGGCAAGGAAACGAGCGACGGACGACCGCTCCGTCCACGGCGGAGAGTCCCAGTAGCGCAGCACGTACGCGTTGCTCTGCAGCGCAAAGAGACCGTCGCCGTCGGAGTCCGCGAACGGACGCAGTCGCAGGCGTTCGGTCTCCAACGTCGGAGTCGGCAGCGGCATGCCGATCATCGTCGCACCCGCTGGGCGAAGTTGCGCAACGGGCTCACGACGAAGTCTGAACTCGCTCAGGAGACCACAGGACGGACGATCTCGGCGATGCGCTTCTCAGTCGTTTCGTCTAAGTCCTCGAAGTACCACGCGGCCGGCATCAGGGCACCGTCGACTCCACCTGCGGCACGGAAGTCGGCCTTTTCTGTGATCGCTAGATTCATGCGTTCATCGTTGCGCAGCGTCACCAGCGCCGGTGTGCTCGCCGACATGGCGTAGGCCGGCATTCCGTACCAGATCCGCGGCTTCAAGGTGGGGGCCGTAGCGACGATGATCTCGTGCGCACGGCGCATGATCGACCGCCGGGGTTCGGCCATCTTCTCGATCTTGTCGATCACCTGGCTGAGGTTCTTTTCGTCCTTGGACGACATGTCATGTCCTCTCGTCGGCCGATGTCAAGAATCGGCAGCATGAAGTCGGTGCATCTGTGCACCGCACCCCATCCGGACATGTCCCGAACTGCGCGGGCCTCTCCGCGATGATTCACGTGATCGTCACGTGGAAGTGCCTTCGGGTGGCGTGAACCACCGGCTTCAGGGTACACGGTGCGCGACGAATCGCACCTCCGAAAAGGCAACCTGCCCGCAGTTCCAGCGACGGAGCCGCCAGCCTACTGACCGGGCGACGGCGCAGGCCGGGCTGGGAGGATGGAGTACATGACTGCCGACGACAGGATCCGCAGCAGCACAAGGAGGCGGGCGCTTCTCCTCGGGCCGCTGGTCCTCCCGCTGCTCGCCGGTTGCGGCATTCTCGGCGACGGCGTCACCGGCTGCGAGCAACACGAGGAACCCGTCACCTGCCAGCGCGACGAGCGCTTCACGCTCGCGGGCACGGACATCGTCGTCGACGAGCTCGAGACCATCACCGAGGCCGGAGACGATGGGGAGGACAAGGCCCGCGTAGAGGCACAGGTCGCGCTCGACGGCGCGGCGACCGGTGAGCTACGAGCGGAGCTGCACGTCGTTGACACGCTGACCGATGAGGGGCTCGTGATCGGTTCCGGCGAGGACCATCTGGATGCCGGTGAGCAGACCATCGCATGGGACTTCAGCGGCCGCGGCTTCGCAAAGCGCATCCAGTTCGACCGATTCCCGCCCGATATCCGCATCGTGTTCGGTGACGACGACCACGAGGTTACGGTGACAGTGATGAGCGTCGAGTACACCCCGCAAGAAGACGGATGAACCGGCAAACTGTCTTCCCAACGCCAGCTACACCACCCGCTGACCACAACCAGATCAGGGAGATCACAGCCATGACTCACGACATCCCCGAACCGGTCGCCTCGTTCCTGGCCGCTGTCAACGCCCATGACAAGAACGCGTTCAAGGACGCCTTCGTCGCCGAACCCGTCGTCGACGACTGGGGCCGTACGTTCACCGGCACCGACCAGGTCACCGCGTGGAGCGACGTTGAGTTCATCGGCTCCTCCCCCACGCTGACCGTCACCGACGTCTCGACGAAACCGGGATCGGTCACCGTGGTCGGCGATTGGAAGTCCAATCACGCCAACGGACTCTCCAGTTTCAACTTCGACCTGGACGGCGACAAGATCGCCAAGATGACCATTCGCGAAGGCTGATCGGCAGGCGACACAGTGCGCTCACGAACGTTGTCGTGAGCGCACTGCGTGCTCGAACCTGCACGCGACGACCATCACAGATCGCTCGGCTTCTCGCCTCGTACCAATCCGGCCTGCAGAAATCCGCCGACGGAGTCGAGCACTGCCCGACAGCTCTCCAGCAGAGCGTGGTCATCGTGACCTCCGCCGTCGACCCATGCGACAAGGTCGAACTCGTCATCGTGCGCGCGCAACTCGCGCAACAGCCACTTCCCCGTCCCGACCCAACAGTTGCTCGACAGTAGCGCCAGTTCAGCCGCCTCTTTCCACGCCGCAGCCATCGCCACGGCACGGACACCGGTGTCAGAGGTATCCCCGATATCGTCCAGCACTGCCGAGAGGCTGTACCGACGCAGTCTCAGCTGATCCGGATCAAGGGGTGCCGGACCAGCTTCGAGCAGGCTCCGCGAGTTCGCAGCAAGCTGTTCACCAAGCAGACCCGGGACCAGGGGCAGCCCTTGTCCGATGAGCCGATCGAGCACAGGACGGCGTTCCCTGCGCCCCTTGTCCAGCCACGATTCAAGCGCGTTACGCCCATACACGAACGCTTCGACGAGCTGTCCTTCGTAGAGGGTTGTCTCCACGAACGACGTCGCCGACCAGTCGTCCGGGAGCAAAACCAGGACGTCCAAGTCCGACGACTCCGTTGCTTCGCCGGATGCCGAACTGCCTCCAAGAAAGGCCGCCAACGCCTGCGGATAGTTGGCCCGTACGAACGACTGAGCTCGTCTCACGAAGTCAGTCATCGAGGCGATCCTCGCACACATCGCCGATGCGCAAACCACTCAGCGACTTGCCCATGCTCAGGACAGCAGCGCCTTGAGCCCGGCGACCAGAACTACTTCTGGGTCCCCGTGGTACGCCCCGTGCAGCGCGGCGTACTCCGGCGCCTGCCGAGCATCCACCGCGGCCTCGTGCTCGTGTCCGGCGACCGACGCAGTCGTTGCGCTCCCGATGACAAAGTTCGACACCGCGTACGCGTCACCGAGGGGATCCGACGAACCGAGCTCGATGAAGAGGACACAGATGCGCTCAGACAGTTGCAGGTAGTTCGGTCCCCTCGGTGCACGCAGCGCGATGACCTGACAAGCCCACGGGTGGCGGACCAGATGCCGGAAGTACGCAAGCATCAGTTCATCGAGCGTCGCGTCACGCGTTGCCGCCTGCAAGTCGGCGTCGGACCCGAGTGCATGGTCAAGCGCCAGGTCAAAGAGGTCGTCGCTCGACGAAAGCCGGGAGTAGAGACTTGCCGCTGCGACGTCGAGGCGTTGCGCAACCGCCCGGACAGTCAGGGCATTTGGGCCACCTTCATCGAGAAGCTCGGCAGCGACCTCCCCGACCTGCGCCACGTCGACTGCACGCGCGCGTTGCGCGGACTTCTGATGGGACCAATAGCTCACAATCTCACCTTATCCGAACAGTGTTAGGTTAGGGAACATGTTGAAGGCTTCCCTGCTGCCACTCCGGAGCGACCGGGTCGTGCTCCGAGCCATGCGCCGCGAAGATGCCGGCGCGTACGCTGCCGGCACCAGTGATCCCTCCGTACGCGAGTACGCGCACCTACCCGAGCCGGAGTACACCGAAGAGTCCGTCCTCGCCCTCATCGAGGGACCCATCAAGGAAGGCCTTGCCAGCGGTGACCTCGCCGTACTGACCATGACGGTCCCGTCAACCGACGAGTTCGCCGGCAGCCTCGTACTCTTCGGACCCACCGGCACCTCCATCGAGGTGGGCTTCTGGGTGCATCCCGACTATCGAGGTCGGGGGCTGTCCGCGGACGCCCTCGCACTCGCCCATGACTTCGCTCGACGCAGCGGGTTCACCACCGTGACTGCCCGAACGGCCCCGAAGAACTCCGCATCCCAACGGACACTCGACCGCTCGGGCTACCTGAGGAGTGGATCGGCACCAGGCACCACACCAGCCGGCGAAAGCATGGACTTGCTGCACTACCGTCGCCCACTGGAACCACCCAACCCTTCGGGCTCAACGGACCTTCGCGAGAACGCCGTTGGACAGGGCGACGGATCCGTTTCCGAACCGGTGACGACTGCGGAAGCCCGGGATCAGCTACCGAA
Organism: Nocardioidaceae bacterium SCSIO 66511; assembly: GCA_023100825.1. Taxonomy (NCBI): domain Bacteria; kingdom Bacillati; phylum Actinomycetota; class Actinomycetes; order Propionibacteriales; family Nocardioidaceae; species Nocardioidaceae bacterium SCSIO 66511. The sequence goes on from CP095846.1 coordinate 3,597,061, forward strand.
CCCTGGCTCCCGCGATGCACAGACACATCGTGCTCCTCACCAGCAGCAGAACGCCGCCCCGACCGGTCGAAGCACTGATCGCCCACCTGACTGAGGCTTCCGGTGAACCGAACGTCGACCCGTCCCCGACGTGAGACAGACGTTCGGCACCCGAGAGACAAAGCCTTGACATCCTACCCTGATGCCGTAACCTGACATGCCAGTTACTACTAACTGGTCAAACAGGTTACGGCGAAGGGTCGGGGCATGGTGCAGCAGATCCGGACATGGGATGGACAGGAGTGGCGGTTTGATCCAGGTGCCCTGTTCCTGGACTTCGTCTACACCGGCGACTTTGAAGTCGGCCCTTGGCGCGAAGGAATGGTCTTCACCGCCCAGGAGCTCGATGCGTGGCTCGCAGAGCACGTCGCGCGCGACCTCAAACCTGCGACCCCGCATGAGCTCGAGCAGGCTCTCGCGCTGCGCGAGTGCCTCACCCGGCTCGTCAAGGCCGCCGCGGGGATTGGCGATCAGGCCGACGACGGCGATGTTTCGTTCGTCTCGCGGGTCGCGTCCCGCCCTGACGTCCCGCCGGTATTCCCGGGCCACCTGCCGGAGGGTGATTCGAAGACGGATCATGCGCTGTCGACCATCGCGCGCGACGCAGTCATCCATCTGCGCGACCACTCTGACCGGCTACGCAATTGCAACGGCCTGGACTGCCCGATGGTCTTCCTCGACCTGTCGCGCGCCGGCAAGCGCACGTGGTGCTCCATGTCCCGCTGCGGCAATAGAGCCAAAGCCCGCGCCTTCAGATCCAGGATTGCCGACCAGAAGAGCACTAGAGGAGGAGCAACGAAATGACCCGACACATCGTCATCACCGAGAACATCACCCTGGACGGAGTGGTCGAGAACGATGGCACGTGGTTCGACCCGACCGACGACTCCGAGCAAGGGCGAGAACTCGCGCAGGTCACCCAGGAGCATGCCGCAGCATCGGACGGTTTCCTCGTGGGACGCGTCACTTTCGAGGAGATGCGAGGGTTTTGGCCTCGCCAGGACGACGATAAGACCGGCGTGACCAACCACCTCAATCGCGTCGAGAAGTACGTCGTCTCCCGCAGCCTCGTCGATCCGCAGTGGGACGGGACAACGGTCCTACGCGGCGGCGATGGCCTCGAGCATGAGCTACGCGACCTCAAAACCCGCAACGGCAGCGACATCGTGCTCACCGGGAGCATCTCGCTCGCACAGCAGATCCTGGCGCTCAACCTGGTCGACGAACTCCGCCTCTTCATCTACCCGGTCGTCGCCGGATCCGGCCGAAAGCTGTTCCCCGACGACTTCAGCATGCGTGATCTCACGCTGGTCGAGAGCCAGGCGTTCACTGGAGGCGTCGTACTGCTGCGCTACGCAAGATCAGACGCGGCGGCCTGAGCCCCGCAGACCCACGTCGCCGACCCAGCGCGTCTCACCATCGATCACATCGTCGCTTGCCACCATTCCGAGATGGAGGGCAACACGCTGCGACGCCAAGTGGTCCGGATGGATGTGCGCGACCACATGGCGTACACCCCAGTCGGCGAGAGACGCCACCAGCAATTCGGCGGCTCGCTTCGCGTACCCGCGCCCCTGCCACGGTCGACCAATCACCCAGGCGATTTCGACGTGGTCACGGTCGACGGGGACGGTCGCCTGAACGTATCCGATCGGCTGCCTGTCCAACGTGACCACGAGATTGACCCACCTCTGGCTTCCGTCGGGAGAGTGACCAGTGACTTGCGCGGAATACCGCCGGACCAACTCCGGCTCCGTCGGAGGCTCCCCGCCCGTATGGCGGTAGAGCGATGGGTCTGCGAGGACCGAGGTCATCGCCGCGGCATCGTCTACGACCAGAGGGCGAAGTCTCAGCACCTCATCCCGGCCACTCACTGCTTCGTCCGCGGGTGAAACATCTCCCGGACAGCGGTTTCGAGCGCGCGCTTGCGACGCTCGTGGAGTTCTCCGGGGTCCGCCGCAGAGGCGACGGCCGTGATCGAGTTCTGGGCCCACGTTGCCGCTATGGAGATCAGGAGCGACCAGATGTCCGCGGGATCGAGATCCTCGCGAGTCGTGCCCGCGGCCTGCGCGCGTGCGATGTCATCGCGGTGTTTCGCGTCGTGGTCTTCCATGCCGGGATAGAGGTAACCCTCGGGTTCCTGTTCGAGGCGTTTCCACATGAGCAGCCGCACGAGTGCAGGGTCACCGAGGTAGTCCTCGTAAAGGCGCACGGCATAGCCGGGGAGATCGTCGGGGGTGAACGGGACACGATGCTTGTTCGCGATGACGTGCGACTCGAAGACCCGGTCGAACAGTGTGTCCTTACCCCCGAAGTACGCGTAGATCATCGGCTTGCTCGCGCCAGCGTTCGCGGCAATCCGGTCGACTCGGGCACCGGCGAGGCCGTGCACGGTGAACTCCGTGGTAGCCGCAGCGAGGATCTGCGCCCGGGTCTGCTCAGCCGATGACATGCGCTCGAGACTATCGAAGATCGATGCTACCAACTAGTTGGTAGTATCGCTGCATGCCCACATCTGCACTCCTTTCCCCCTCCCTTGGCCAGCCACTTCGTCTCACCTCGATCGAGCGCCGCGCACTTCGCCCGGACGATGTCGACGTTCGCGTCACGTACTGCGGCGTGTGCCACAGCGACCTGCATGCGCTGGGCGCACGTCCTGCCGGAGTGGACGCGCCACTCGTGCCCGGTCATGAGTTCGTCGGCGAGGTCGTCGCCGTAGGAGACGCGGTGACCGACTTCGCGCCGGGCGACCCGGTCGCGGTCGGGAACATCGTCGATTCCTGTGGCACCTGCCGGATGTGCCAAGCGGGGCAGGAAAACTTCTGCGCGGAGTTCCCCACACTTACCTACGGCGGGCAAGACCGGGTCGACGGCAACCCGACGCAAGGCGCGTACGCGCAGCGATATGTCGTCCGCGACCGGTTTGTCTACCACCTCCCCGCGGGGCTGGATCCCGCGGCAATAGCACCCCTACTGTGCGCCGGCGTCACCGTGTGGGAGCCGCTGCGATCGGCGAACGTCACACAGGGAACTCGCCTCGGAGTCGTGGGACTGGGTGGCCTGGGTCACCTCGCCGTTCGACTCGGTGCCGCCCTGGGCGCCGCGGTCACAGTGTTCACCACATCGGCAGTCAAGACCGCCGACGCGAAACGGCTCGGCGCATCGCGCGTCGTGGTCTCCGACGACACCGCCACAATGAAGGAGACTACCGGCACCCTCGACGTCATCATCGATACCGCCTCAGGTTCGCACGAGCTCGCGCCGTACCTTCGCGCGCTCGACCTGGACGGGACGCTCTTCGTCGTCGGACACCTCGCACCCATCGAGGTAGCGGCGATCGATCTGTTGATCGGTCGCAAGCGCATCGCATCGGCGGGCAGCGGCGGGCGCCACTACACGCAGGACCTCCTCGACTTCTGCGCCGCACACGACATCACAGCCGACGTCGAGGTCATCGCCGCGTTCAACGTCAATGACGCGCTCGACCGCCTCGCGCGCAATGATGTCCGCTATCGCTTCGTCCTGGACATGGCACAACTCCACGATGACTGACGATCTTGAAGCGGAACTCCACCCACTACCCACACGCAGGGCAGTGTCTGCGGGCCCGCACGGTCAGACTGACGCACACGGAGATGTGCAGATCCCGTCGAGCACGAACGCGGTTCGTCGATCGTAATCGGCGCGAGGCGGCCGACCGCCGTGTTTGAGCGACAGAGCATTGTCGCGGACGAGTGCTTGAAAGTCACCGGGGGTGAATCCGAGGGCTAAGGCGCCTGCGGCATGTCCTTGTGCGACAAGGCTGTCGTGGAACGCTTCTCCTGCGTGGCACAGGGCAAGCAGAGACTCGGAGTCGCGGTACTCCTGCAGCAGGACATCGTTGACTGCCGGAAGTCGATATTGCAGATCGCGGAGTGCACAGATGTAGGAGCAGATACGCTCACGGACTCCGGCAGCGGAGCGCGCATCGTCGATGACAGTTCGCAGCTCCGCCGCGACGACGTCGTCAATGACGGCATCGATCAACCCGACCCTTCCCCCGAGTCGGTTGAAGATGGTCGCCTTACTCACCCCAGCAACCGCGGCGACCTCCTCGAGCGGCGCAGTGAGCCCTCGTTCCCGGAACACCTGAACCGCCGCGCTCCGGATCCGATCGACGTTTCGACGGGCGTCCGAGCGGAGAGCGGGCTCGCCACCGGGGTGGGGCATGGTGAGGGTCCTTCCGCGTCGAAAACTAACTTGACCCTACCAGTCACGTTAAGGCAGGATGCGGTTGCGATGAACTTGACCAACGTGGTCAATTTTAGACTGCACCGCTCGCGCAGTCGCGTCGTCGGCGCCATGACCGGGCACGACGCCGGCCCACCGCCTTGCCAGAAAGGACCAATGGATGATCATCGTTACCGGAGCTACTGGCGTTCTCAATGGGGCTGTCGTGGACCAACTCCTCAAGAAGATCCCACCCGAGCGACTCGGCGTCAGTGTTCGCGATCCCACGCGTGCGACACACCTGGCCGACCGCGGCGTCCGTGTACGGCAAGGGAGTTACGACGACCCTGCTGCGCTGCGCCACTCGTTCGCTGACGCCGAACAGATCCTGCTGGTCTCCTCCAGCGATCTCACTGCTGATGTCGTCGCGCAGCACCAGAGGGCAATAGATGCGGCCGTCGACGCGGGTGCTCAACGGATCTTGTACACGAGCGCACACGGAGCGGGATTTGATACCCCCTACCCCCCGCTCGCGATCCACGCCGCCACCGAACAGCACCTCGCGGCTTCCGGAGTCGCCTGGACCGCGTTACGCAACGGCTTCTACGGTGACCCTGCCCAGTTGCTGGGTCCGTGGCAGGATACGGCGATGATCGCCATGCCCGCCGACGGCGCCTTCTCGTGGATCGATCGGCGAGATGCCGCGGAGGCCGCCGCCGCGATCCTCACCGACGATGACCCGGTTGAGGGCCCGGTCGACCTGACGCTGCCTTGCCCCGTCACCCTCGCGGACTTCGCTGCTTCCGCGTCCGAGATCACCGGTCGCCGGATTACGCGTCTCGTCGTCGACGACGAGACGTGGGTGGCCGAGGCGACGGCCAGCGGAGTCTCCGAGGCGGCCGCACGCTTCACCCTGTCGATGTTCCAGGCAACGAGGAGCGGGCACTTCTCGGGTTCGGACCCCACACTCACGCGTCTCCTGGGGCGCAGACCCCGCAGCATCACCGATCAGCTAAAGGATCTGGGTGTCCGGTGACACCTGGCCAGACCGACTTCCTACACATTGACGACCATCACCTCGCGGGCCCGGAGCAGGTGACCCGACTGCCGGTTAGCCGCCAACGAGGGATGGGGCGAGGACCGCAGTCGCGAAGCGCTCCACATCCGCTCGGCTCGGCCTTCGCTTGTCGCGGTCAGAGAAGAGCAGATGCCCACCCCCGACCAGCGACATGGCCAGCGCATCGACGTCAGTGTCCTGCGCTATCCGCCCTCCGTCTCGTTCGGCGGCCAGGTACGCGATGACGGCTTCCGTCGACTCCGCCAGGATGGCGATGCCACCCGCGGCGGTCGCCTTGCGCAGCCTGGCTCGCAGTTCGTCGCGGAACGTGATCAGCGGGATGATCGCCACCGGCACCGGACCGAAGAGGTCGACCAGAGCGGATGAGAGGTTGCTTGCCACGGTTCTGGACCCGACTGACTCCTGCAGCTCAGCCGCTCCTCGCGACAACCGGTCCATCCGGTCGAGCACCAACTCCGCGAGGAACTCATCGAAATCCGCGAAGTGCCGATGCAGGACGCCTTTCGCACAACCAGCCTCGGCGGTGACGGCACGACTGGTCAGCGCGTTGGGGCCTTCGCGCAACAGCACCCGCTCGGCGGCGTCGAACAACTGTTGCCGGGCATCTGGCAGATGCACTCCAGACGGCACATCTTCTCCTGGTCGATTGCAAGTGGGCATGCGCCCACCTAGAGTGGGCACATGCCCACATTACCCGGTCGCGGAGCTTCCGACACCGAACAGCTCGAGTTGCACCGAACGCGCGAAATGGCCGAATCATTCGGCGTCGACGCCGCGGCGTACGACGCCGCCCGACCGAGCTACCCGGACGCCCTGGTGCAGAGGATCGTGGACGGCCACTCTGCTCCCAGCATCCTCGACATCGGATGCGGCACCGGAATCGCTGCGCTTCAGTTGCGAGCAGCAGGCGGCGACGTCGTGGGTATCGAACCGGACCAGCGGATGGCCGAGTTCGCACGCTCCAAAGGGCTGAGGGTCGAACACAGCACGTTCGAAGCGTGGGACCCGCGAGACCGATCGTTCGACATCGTCACGGCAGCGCAGTCCTGGCACTGGGTCGATCCGGCAATCGGGGCGACGAAAGCGGCCACAATCCTTCGTCCCGGCGGACGCCTGGCGATCTTCGGGCACGTCTTCGAACCGCCGGAGGACGTCGCACAAGCGTTGGCCGACGCCTTTCGGCGCGCAGTCCCCGACTCGCCGTTCACCACATCGGGGCGACGTCCGCTGCAGACGTACCGAGCGGGGTACGACCACATCGCCGAGACCCTACGAGTAACCAACCTCTTCGACGACGTCGACGTGTGGCAGTTCGACTGGACGAGAATCTATCAACGCGACGAATGGCTTGCCCTCCTGGCGACGACGGGCGGCCTCACTCCCCTCCCGGTCGAAGCAAGAGGCAAGATTTTGCGGGCCGTCGGACGCGCTGTCGATGCACGCGGCGGATCGTTCACGATGGAATACGTCACGCTCGCGGCCGCGGGCCGCCGCAGCACCATCATCTCGAATGAAGATCTTGACGGGCGGTGAATGCGCAGGCCGGTGTGCGGTGTAGAGGGCCGCTCACACGTTGAAGCGGAACTCGACCGAGCCCCAGGGAGCCTCAGGACGAGCATTCCGAGGCTGGCAGCATGAGGTCGACGTCGATCGGGTCTTGTCTCACGAGGACGAACCCATGACGTTCATACAGGCGGCGGGCAGGACTCCCTTGAACGACATTGATCCTGAACGGCTGTCCTGCGGTGTCTGTGTGAAGGATCTGACCGAGGGCCCAGGTGCCGATGCCTTGCCCCTGCTGCGCAGGGTCGAGGTCGAAATGCTCGATCCACATGCCGTCCTCGTCAGGTCGCATCGCGACCAGGCTGACATCGATTCCTGCGACTTGTATGACTCGGGTGCACGCCGGCTTGAACGCGTCGTGCGCCGCACTCAAGAGGACGTAGCGATCAAGATCCGTCGATCACGCCGAAGACGAGCACGACCTTAGCCAACTGGGCCTAAAGGAGCACTCAGGCTCGTGGCGCATACACCCGCAGGCCCATCTCCTCCGCGGCCCCGGCGAGGCGGACGTCGTATGTGACCAATGCCTCGACGTCGAGGCGGATCGAAGCAGCCAGATGCAAAGCGTCGAGCGACCGCAACGCCGGGCCGGGCAATAGTCCCGCCTCTCGATAGACGCTCGGCGGAAGATCGTGGAGGTCGACCCGCGCGAGGATCGCCGACACATCGGCCTGCGGGAGGCCGTACCGGCTCGCGAACCGCCGCAGCTCGGTTTCGAGCAGGTGGGTGGCGACGAGGCTGACGTCAGAACCATCGGCCCACGCCGCCAGCGGGGCGCTCTCGACCTCCTCGACCAGCAGCTTCGCAGCCGCTGAGGTGTCGAGATAGAACCGACTCAACGCTCACCCCGCAGGTCATCGATGATCTCAGCGCTGGGGATGGCAACTGAGTGCCGGATCAATTGCGAGAACCCACCACGAGTCTCAGCGGGCCGGTGAAGCGGGAGATCAGGGTTCGGTTCCGTGATCGGCACAAGCCGCGCGACCGGCTTACCCCGGCTCGTCACGGTGTACGTCTCGCCAGCCTCGACGGCATGCAGGACTTCGCCGCTGCGGTTGCGGAGATCACGATGGGTGACAGTGGTTGCCATTAATCGAGCGTAGCACCTGTAGCACATTATGAGCAGCGCATCATCTCTGATCGAGCTCCGCTGCATCCCACAGAGGTTCAGTTCGAAAAGCGGAACTCCACCACGTTCCGTAGCCGACCAACGTGTGGGCTCGGATTGGCATCGGCAGCTGACGATCGGCTTGCGAGGCCACTCTCGAACCCATGCTGGCCAGACCTACCGCAGGGAGGAGCGCTCGGCTCGCCAAGTGCAGCTGACCCTCACGGCACTCGAGCACTTCATCGCCAACCTGCCGGAGGAACAGGAGGAGCGCATCCGAGTCGAGACAGCACGGCGGATCTTCGCCGAGCAGCGTGAGGGCTCGTCGACGACCGTCACGCTGCTCGGATGACGAGGCGTAGCGGAAGTGCTCCTTCGGTACCGCGCCTTCGCCGGCGACGAGGTCGCGGTGATGGGGAAGTGACCGACCTTCGCTGACGAGTTGCGCCCGGAGACTTCATACAGCTCTCGAGTCTCGGACCTCCCGCTGGATAGCGTGATGCCATGGGACAGGATCAGTCGAACCCAGCCGAACTACACGCGTACGACCCCGAGTGGCCGCGCCACGCCCAGCGACATCGCCATAGCGTGCGTGAGCAGATGGCAGATCTTCAGGGCGCAACCGAAGCCCACTACGACCACATCGGTTCAACGGCCGTTCCCGGGCTCGCGGCCAAGCCGAACCTCGATCTCCAGGTCCGCATTCTGCCGTTGCCCACGGACGATGCCTTGTCCGAACGGCTCGGAGACTTGGGATACGAGCGAGCTCGAGGAGCACGCCCGGACTCACCTGGCGTCTATCGCGACATCCCGCGCGGCTCGGAGCTCGCAGACGACACTGTCTGGGAGAAGTCGATCTTTGTGCACCGACCCAACCGTGTCATTTTGCACGTGCGCCGCTCCGACTCTCCTTGGGGAAGATACACCGTCTGGTTCCGAGACTGGCTACGTGCGCACCCCGACCAGCGCGACCGCTACGAAGCGACGAAGAGACGCCTCAGCGAAGAGAACGACGGCAAAGCCGACTACGACGACTACACCCGCGCGAAGGCTACGTTCTTCGACGAAGTCCAAACAGAGTTCGAGCGTTGGGCACAGCTAGCCCGAGGCACCAAGGGTTGAACATTGGACGGCCCAGGCGGCCGAATCGAAGCTCCGACAGACTCTTAGTCGAGGAAATAGACAAGATTCTGAGAATTCGCAAGATAACCATGTCGTCGCGCAGCCGAGCAGAGCATTACTCCTGTGATAAGTCTCTCAAGAACCACAATGCACCCCACCGACGCTCCCGTTCTGCTTCTCTCAACGCCAGGTGCTACAGCAACGATCCACATTTCACCGCGTCCCGCTTCAAAGGCGCGTCGGTTCGCGGTTGGTCGTGATCACGACAACCATCCGAGTGCCCTGGCCACCGATACAGTCCCTGCCCACAACGCGGCCCCGCCAGCATTGCCAACAGCCTCCGATGCACGCTTGCGGACCCACGCTAAGGCGCCCGTAACTTCGGGCGACGTCTCTGGCAGCCGCCCATCGGCGACGCCTTGCAGCGAATTCGCTGCTGCAATGACGGCCGACGCGTCCGGCTCAGGCAGATTGCTCGCATCATCTCGAAGCGCCTCGATTAACGCACGCAGTTCATCACCGCTCAGGCTGTGTCCTGAGATCACAATCTGCTGTCCGCCGATGTTGATAGGGCCATTGCCATCGCCGATGGAGATACTTGGTTGGCGTCGTCCATCCATGGCCAGGCCCATCGTCTTCGGTGTTAGTGCCAAGCGTGCCGGCGGGTTGCTGACGATGATTGCAAGCCATCCCCAGTCGCTTGGCGTAGACACGAGCCCGCGCGAGACCATCCAACGACATAGGTAAATCCACTGTGAGTCGGTGAGACCGACTTGTCGCCAGTAACTTTCGCGGAACGGAACTAGTACTCCCGCGTCCGGCGCCACATCGAACAAGTCCTGGATGACCACGTCCGAAAACTGTTCGCACTCCTCGTCGGTGAGCGCTGGCTGATTCACAGAATTCCATCGCCAGAAGAACACCCCTACTAGTGCGACGGCGAGGACGATGAAAATCCACGTCTCAGGAGTCATCACCGCCAACCTCCCTGTAGTCTAACGCCTCGCAGCGAATATGCGCCAATACCTGCGAATCGACAGGGCGTCGAATCGTTCTGTGGCTCACTACTACTTACCCCGAGAAGTTTTTCCGCTACACATTGAATCGAAATTCAACCACGTCCCCGTCGGCCATGACGTAGTCCTTGCCCTCCATACGTACCTTGCCCGCCGACTTCGCGGCGTTCATCGAGCCCGCATCGACTAAATCGTCGTACGAGACGATCTCGGCCTTGATGAAGCCCTTCTGGAAGTCGGTGTGGATCACACCGGCGGCCTCGGGCGCAGTGGCCGCACGTTTGATCGTCCAGGCCCGGGCCTCCTTCGGCCCCGCGGTCAGGTACGTCTGTAGGCCGAGGGTCTCGAAGCCGACACGGGCGAGCACATCGAGCCCGGGCTCGTCGATGCCCATCTCGGTCAGCATCTCGCGTGCCTCGTCGTCATCGCCGAGCTCCACGAGCTCCGCCTCGAACTTCGCATCGAGGAAGATCGCCTCTGCGGGTGCGACCAGCTCTCGCATGCGCGTCTTCAGGTCATCGTCGGCCAGCTCGTCAGCATCGCAGTTGAACACGTACAGCTGCGGCTTCGCGGACAGGAGGTGGAGGTCGCGCAGCGGCGCACGGTCGAGGCCGGCGGCGAAGACTCCCTTGCCGGACTCGAGGGTCGCCTGCGCCTCGCGTACCGCCTCTACGACAGGAGCGAGGTCCTTGTCCTTGCGGGAGTCCTTCTCCAATTTCGGCAAGGCGTTCTCGATCGTCTGCAGATCGGCGAGGATCATCTCGGTGTTGATCGTGTCGATGTCGTCTCCCGGCGAGACCTTGCCGTCAACATGGGTCACGTCGTCGTCGCGGAACACCCGAGTCACCTGGCAGATCGCATCGGACTCACGGATGTGCGAGAGGAACTTGTTGCCCAGGCCCTCACCCTCCGACGCCCCTCGTACGATGCCGGCGATGTCGACGAACTGTACGGTCGCCGGCAGCACCTTCGCCGAGTCGAACATCTTCGCCAGTACGTCGAGCCGCGGATCGGGCACCCCGACGACGCCGACGTTCGGCTCGATCGTCGCGAACGGGTAGTTCGCAGCGAGCACGTCGTTCTTGGTCAATGCGTTGAATAGGGTCGACTTGCCCGCGTTGGGCAGCCCGACGATTCCGATGGTGAGGGCCACGGGCACTTAGCCTACGTTGCCGCCTCTGCCGGCAGGTCCTCCCGGTCGATGACATGCGAGATCCAGGTACGTCACCGACTCTTCATCTCCTCCTCACCAGAAAGCACACCGAGCGAGTCATGAATGATCCGCTCCTCGGATACGTTTCAATCGCCGCGCGTCCATCCGGACGGTGAGTGGCTGCGCAATGAGAAGGGGCAACGACGCATGGCCACGGTGCCGACACGACCGAGCACGTCCCCGTTCATCGCCGAACTACACGGACTCCGAGGAATCGCCCTCGCGCTCGTCGTCGCGTTCCATGTGTTCACCGATCGGGTCTCCGGCGGCATCGACATCTTCCTGTTCCTCACGGGTTTCCTGATCACCCGCACCATGGTCGGCGCACTCGACCGGGGAACCTTCAAGGTCGACGCATTCCTCACGCGTCTTGCGATGCGCCTGATGCCGCTCATCGCGCTCACCGTCGCTGGAGTCGCCGTAGCCACCTGGCTCTGGATGCCGCAAGTACGGTGGGACAACGTCATCGGCGACCTGCGCGCGTCGCTGCTCTTCTATGAGAACTGGCAGCTCGTCGGCACGAACAGCGTCTACGGTTCGGCCGACGGCGGCGTCAGCCCCGTACAACACTTCTGGTCGCTCGCCGTACAGGGCCAGTTCTATCTGATCTGGATCGTTGCGGTCGTCGGCGCCGTGTCTGTCGGGCGCCGACTCGGCCTGACGACCCGAACCAGCGCGCTCGCGGTGATCAGCACCGTGGTGGCCCTGTCGTTCGCGTACGCGACCCACCTGGTCAACACCGACCAACCCCTTGCGTACCTGAGCACCTTCGCCCGGCTGTGGGAGTTGGGTCTCGGCGGGATCCTCGCTCTCACGATCGCATCGGTCAGCGGTGACAACGCCCCACCCGCCGGCATGCGTCGGGTCATGGGTTGGTCGGGACTGGCACTCGTTCTCACCTGCGGATTCGTACTCGACGCGGCCAACACGTTCCCCGGCTATCAAGCGCTGTGGCCGCTCGTGGGAACTGCATTCGTACTCGTCGCGGGTACGACCGGCTACCGGTTCAGCGCCGACCGCCTACTTCGTGCTCGCGCCCTGCACCACGTCGGCGATGTCTCCTTCGCGCTCTACCTCTGGCACTGGCCGGTGCTCGTGATCTGCGTCGACCTGGTCGCCCCACACGACTTGACCGTCCGCCAGTCGATCTACGTACTGGCCGTTTCGTACGCGCTCGCGTACGCATCGACAAAGCTCGTTTCCCGTATCGTCGACACGCGTCGGACTTCCCCCGCTGTGGGCATGTCCGAACGGCTACGGCGCATGGTCGTACCCGCGATCGTCGTTCTGCCCGTTCTGGCCGGGCTCTTGGTGTGGCAGCAGCACGTCCGATCGCTGATGGAACCCGAGCCGGTCGCGCTGAGCGATCCGGACTACCCGGGCGCCCGCGTATCTCCCATCGCGACCCCGACCAGCGTCGACGTACGCCCGACACCGCTCGAGGTCGCCGACGAGCAACGGCTGTACGTACCTCATCGATGCGTCACACCGCCTGGTACGCACGGCAAGCGACCGTCTGCCGTCAAGACCTGCGGATTCGGCGCGCCCGCACATCGCGCAACTCGGACGATCGCGCTCGTCGGCGCATCCCATGTGGGTCAGTGGGTTGCCCCGTACATCGAGATCGCGAAGGCGAACGGCTGGCGGGTCGTCGTGATCCAGAAGAACGCATGTCAGTTCATGACACGGCCGAAGGAGGCGGACAACGCCTGTGCGCGCTGGGACCGCAAGGCGTTGCGCGCCGTTCGCAAGATCCACCCCGACCTCGTCGTGAATCTCGCGACGAGCAGCTTCTGGGGCGCCGAGCAGACGCCCGACCCATTCGTCGAACGTTGGGAAGCCCTGCACAAACTGGGCATCCGTGTACTCGCGATGCGCGACACGCCGCGCTTTCCCGAGTACGGCGCGGTGTGTATCGACAAGCACGCGGACGAGATCGAGACGTGCTCAATAGATCGCGACAAGAGCTTGCAGCGTGTTTCGCCGTTCCTGCAGCGCGACGACATCCCACCGAACGTCACGTACGTCGACTTCACCGACCACTTCTGCAATGCGCGCACCTGTCCCGCGGTGATCGGCAACGTCTTGGTCATGGGCGACAACGAGCACATGACGAATCTCTTCTCCCAGACCATGCGACCCCATGTCGCAAAGGCGATCGCATCCGTGCCCGGATTCTCGACCCAACTGACTGCCGTCGAGATCCAACGGTCGCAGGCACCGCCCCAGCTGCGCACCGACCGGATGCGCCTCGCCGGCCCGTTACTGCCGGCGAGGCCCGGCCACTTCGAGAGGAGCTGGTGACGTGCGGGTCAGGCGCCGAAGGCACGCCCGCGGTAACGACCGCCCAGCTTGACGCCCTTGCCGAGCTTGGCCGGGCGCTTCGCCGTTGGTCGCGAGTGCAGGAACCCTCGGGCCTTGCGGTTCTTTCCGATCCGTACGATCGACTGCTTGTGGCTGCTCACGCACGGCCGCGCGGTCAGGCCCTTCGCATTGCGCCAGGTCTTGGACACGACGCGAGGAGCGCGGATGACCTTGCGTCCATTGAGCACGACACGAACCAGCCGCGACCCGCGCACGGCGTACATCACGTTCACGTAGCCGCCGTTCTTGGTTTGGGCGGACGAGACGGCACCGAATCGGTAGTTGCGCAGCCGCAGTCCACGCACCCGTACGCGCTTGTTCGGCTTACCCGCATTGGGGGCGTACACGACGCGTCCGCTCTTACGGACGAGGTACAGATCGCTCATGCCGTTCATCGGCCGCGCCTTGCCCTTGAGCCGCCCGATGCGCGACTTGCGGAGTCCCAGGACGTTGCTGCCGTCGCGCGCAGACGTGGTCACGGAGAACACTGCACGGCGCTTGCTGATCACGATGTCAGTGCTCTGGGAGAATCCGTCGCCGCCGGCCGCGCCGTAGTAGACGAACGTGCGAGGTACGAAGCCGAGCTTCTTGGCGGTGGTGTTGTGATCGTCCGGCCGCCACCGGTTCTTCGGTGAGACCTTCCAGTACCGTTCGTTGAGCTTGTTTCCGGCGCTCCACTGCACCGATCCCCAGCAGTGGAGGCCTGCCTTGGATCCGTCGGTGGTAGCCGCCACGCGCTGCTCCGAGAGGTCATTCGGCTCCGATGCCGCGGCCGGTACGCCGGCAACGACTCCGGCGACGAGGGCGCCGCACACCGGACTGACCAGCAGATGAATACGTTTCATGTCCGGCACCGTACGTGAGGCCGGGTGCACGCCACGCAGCGCCCGCAGGTGACACAGTCCTGTCGGTGGGACGTGGGACAGTCGCAGCATGGACGTACTTCCCCTCGTCATCGTGACCGTCCTCGCCCTGGTTGCGGGCCTCGCGATCGGCATGCTGATCGGCTCACGGGTGCTGCGACGCGCCGACTCCGACGCTGTCGATCGACTCGGCCTCGCCGCATCTGCCACGAGTCGCGCGGTCGAGCCGGTGAAGGAGAGCCTCGACCGATTCGATGCCCGCCTCCGCTCGCTCGAAACCAGCCGAGTGCAGTGGCACGCCCAACTTCGCGAGCAGGTCGAGTCCGTACGCCAGACCAGCGAATTGCTGCGACAGGAGACGTCGGCGCTGGCGGGCGCACTACGTCGTCCGCAGGTCCGCGGCCGTTGGGGCGAGATGCATCTCAAGCGCGCGGTCGAGATCGCCGGGCTGGTGGAGCACAGCGACTTCGAGCAACAGCCCACGGTCGGCGCCGACGCCGTACAACGACCCGATCTCGTAGTCCGACTGGCGGGCGGCAAGCGGGTGGTCATCGACTCGAAGGTCCCGCTCGATGCGTTCCTCGACGCGGCGCAGACCGATGACCCCGACCGACAGCTCGAGTTCACCGCGGCGCATGCCCGGCGGCTACGCGCACACGTCGACGTCCTGGCCGGCAAGGCCTACTGGCGTCAGTTCGACCGCTCCCCCGAGTTCGTGGTGCTGTTCATGCCCGGCGAGGCGTTCCTCTCACACGCACTCGATGCCGAGCCGTCACTACTCGAGTACGCCGCCCAGCGCCGAGTCGTACTGGCGACGCCCACGACGCTGATCGCACTGCTCCGTACGGTCGCGTACGCCTGGACGCAGGATCGCCTGGCCGATAACGCACGAGAGCTGCATGCCCAGGCCCGTGAGCTGTACGAGCGCCTTGGCACCCTCGGCACCCATGTCGACCGTCTCGGGCGATCGCTGACCACCGCAGTGGGCAGCTACAACAAGGCGGTTGCGTCGTTGGAGAGCCGGGTGCTCGTCTCGGCGCGACGCATCACGGAGTTCGATATCGGCGCCGCAGACCTCGACCCTCCGCGCAGTGTCGACGAAGCAGTCCGACCGCTGACCGCCGCCGAGCTCCTGTACGACGATGCGGCCGAGGAGGGCGACGCGGCCTCCCGTGCGGCGCGCCGTGCCGGCTGAAGCGATTCGCCGGTTTACGGTCGTGTCATGAGTTCGGTGCACACCGTGCTGTACGGCTCGCCGATGAGCAGGTTCGCGGAGCGCGATCTGTCCGGCGTGCAGGTCGTCGTGGGTGCGTTTTCCACGATAGCGGGCGTAGCAGCGGTCAGCGTCGTACTCGACGGTGAGCTCGGCCTGTTCTTCGGTGCCTGCTTCGTACTCGTTTCAGTCAGCGCCGCACTCGCCGCCGATCTGCGTGCGCTGTTCACACCGGGCGTGCTTCCGCCGTTGCTACTGATCGTCGTGTTGTTCTCGGTCGGCGTGCTGAGGCCCGAGGCGATCGACGCCCCCGGGCTCGCCGAGTCCGCCGGCGCGATACAGCGGACCATCGCCGGCGTCGTCCAGCATGCGACCGCGCTGGTCGTCGGGCACCTGCTGGCGCTCGGCACCATCGCGTACCGGATCGCCAAGGCCGACTGAGCGGCCTCAGGATGCCGACGCGGCGCGGAGGTCCTTGCGAAGCTCGGGAGGTAGGGCGAAGATCAGGCTCTCCTCTGCCGTGTGCACTGCCTTCGCCGTCGGGTAGCCGCGATCGGTCAGGAACGTCAGCACGCCCTCCACCAGGTCGTCGGGGACCGATGCGCCGGAGGTGACGCCGACGCTTTCGACCCCGTCGAGCCAAGCATCCTCGATCTCCGAGACATCGTCGACTCGGTACGCGGAGCCCGCGCCCGCCTCCAGCGCGACCTCGACGAGGCGTACGGAGTTCGACGAGTTGGCCGACCCCACGACGATCACGAGGTCCGACGTACGCGCGATCTCCTTGACCGCCAGCTGGCGGTTCTGCGTGGCGTAGCAGATGTCGTCGCTCGGCGGATCCTCCAGTTGCGGGAACTTGGCACGTAGCCGGTCGACGGTCTCCATGGTCTCGTCAACGCTCAGTGTGGTCTGCGAGAGCCAGGACAGCTTCGTGCCTTCGGCGAACTCGAGGCCGTCGACGTCGGACGGACCTTGCACGAGGGTGATGTGGTCGGGCGCCTCACCGGCGGTGCCCTCGACTTCCTCGTGGCCCTCGTGGCCGATCAGCAGGATCTGGTACTCCTCCTTGGCGAACCGCTTGGCCTCGTGATGCACCTTCGTGACGAGGGGGCACGTCGCGTCGATCGTCTTCAGATCGCGCTCGGCCGCCTCCGCGTGCACAGTGGGCGATACGCCATGTGCCGAGAACACCACGGTCGCGCCCCGCGGCACCTCGGCGATCTCCTCGACGAAGATCGCGCCCCGCTCCTCCAAGCTGTGCACGACATGCTTGTTGTGCACGATCTGCTTGCGTACGTACACGGGTGCGCCGTACAGGTCGAGAGCCTTCTCGACGGTGATCACCGCCCGATCGACACCGGCGCAGTAGCCGCGCGGAGCGGCGAGAAGTACGTCGCGGTCGCCGTCGGTCGCGACCGAGGGCATCCCGAGGGGCACGTTCTGCGAGTCAGGCATACCCCCATCGTAGGGATCGACCCTTGCGAGGTGGCTGGCACCGGCTATGTCGTGGGTCACGACTAGTGTCGTGCGCATGGGTCTCGACACGTCGCCGGAGTCACCGGCTCCGCTGCGGCAGATCTCCCAGCTGCTGTCGGACTGGATCGGCCGGCTCGGCGCGGTCTGGGTCGAAGGCGAGATCGCCCAGCTCAACCGACGTACGGGCGTGTGCTTCCTGACGTTGCGCGATGTCGCCGCCGAGGTGTCAGCGCAGGTGACGTGCCGGCGCCAAGTGCTCGACTCGACCAACCCGCCTGCCACCGAGGGCGCGCGTGTCGTCGTGCACGTACGCCCGCAGTTCTACGCCCGCAACGGCAGCCTGTCGCTCAACGCCATCGAGATCCGTCCGGTCGGCATCGGAGAGCTGCTTGCGCGCATCGAGCAGCGTCGTCAGCTGCTGGCCGCCGAGGGACTTTTCGATCACGTACGTAAGCGGCCGCTGCCGTTCCTCCCGCGGCGCATCGGACTCATCACCGGACGCGACTCCGCCGCCGAACGCGACGTACTCGACAACGCACAACGGCGCTGGCCCGGTGTCGAGTTCGGAGTCGTCAACGCCCGCGTCCAGGGCGCATCCGCGGCCGAAGAGGTCATCAACGCCCTCCACCGGCTCGACCGCGACGAGCGTGTCGACGTGATCATCGTCGCGCGCGGCGGGGGTTCGGTCGAAGACCTCCTTCCGTTCTCCGATGAGACGCTCATCCGCGCCGTCTCTGCATGCGCGACGCCCGTCGTGAGCGCGATCGGCCACGAGCCGGATACCCCGCTGCTCGACCTCGTCGCCGACCTTCGCGCGTCAACACCTACCGACGCCGCCAAGCAGGTGGTCCCCGACGTACGCGAGGAGTTGCAGGGCGTCCGTCAGCTACGCGACCGCGGCCGCCGATGGCTTTCGGCGTACCTCCGTCACGAAGAGCAGGGTCTTGCCGCCGCGCGCTCCCGCCCGGCCCTGGCCGATCCGATCGGTCAGATCGATGAGCGTGCCGCCCAGATCGCCGATCTGCGCGAACGCTCCCGTCGTACGATCGGGCATCGCATCGACCGTGCCCACGACGAGATCGGCCACCATCTGGCGCGCGTGCGCGGGCTTTCACCGCGTTCCACCCTGGCCCGCGGATACTCAGTCACCCAACGCGCCGACGACGGCCTCGTCACCTCGATCGACGACGTCGACAACGGCGACACGCTCGACATCCGGGTGACCGACGGCCACCTCACTGTCCGGGTCGACGGCACCCGGCCCGCGCCCGAACACGACACCGATGAGACGGAGCAGCCAGCGTGAGCGACGAAGAGTCCCCCGACCTCCCCTACGAGCAGGCCCGCGACGAGCTGATCGAGACCGTACGCAAGCTCGAGGCTGGCGGGACGACGTTGGAGGAGTCGCTCGCCCTCTGGGAGCGAGGCGAAGAGCTCGCGAAGATCTGCCAGCGCTGGCTCGACGGTGCACGGGAGAGGCTGCAGGCGGCGGCCAGTGAGGATGAGGAGGAGTAGGTCGCCTGGTCGCTTCGGCTTTCTCCCCCCATCGTTTCCCGCCGCTTCGGTTGCCGCCTTCATCGTTTCCCGCTCGCTTCGGTTCCGTCCTTCATCGTTTTCCGCCGCTGCGGTTCTCTTCTTGGCGGCGACGACGCGGGGTACGCGGCGGCGTCGGCCCCATCGCGACCTTCCCGCTACTTCGGTTGACGCCTTCACAGTTTCCACACTTCACCGATTCCCCTTTAAAACAAGGTGATTCGACCCTTCCACCTCTTGCTCATCGAACACACATACGATACAATAGGTGCCATGTTCGAGCCGCAGACCTACACCCGCCTCCACCAGCAGGCGCGGCAGGCTGCGAACAGGTCCGACGCCATCGGACTCGCCACCGATGAGCAGCTGTGCCAGTCGTTGCGGGACCTGCAAGCCGCGTTGGATCTCCTCGACGGAGTACGCGCGTCGCTGTTCGCCCAACTCAAAGAGACCGAAGCCCACAAGTCCGACGGTGCCTCCACGGTCGCCGGCTGGGCACGTCAGCAGCTGCGGATGGGGCTGGGTGAGTCGCGGCGGCACACCAAAGCCGGCCAAACCCTGAAAACCCTCCCGAAGGTTGCGGCCGCTCTGCAGGCGGGGCAGATTCGGGGCGCGCATGTCGACGAGTTCACTGTCGGCGTCACCAAGGTCGGTGCGGACATCATGACCGACCTCCAAGACGTCCTCGTCCCACTCGCGCGCAAATGTGAGCCGCGGGATCTGCGGGTCGCGATCAACGAGCTCAACGACATCGTCAACTGTGAAGAACGTGACAAGGCGTACCAGCGGGGCATGAACAAACGAGACATCACCGCCACCCGATGCGGCGACGGCTACTACGTGACCGGGATGCTCGACCCCGTCACCGGAGCAAAGTTCAACCAATGGCTCAAAACCGTCTCCACCCCCGAATACGACGGCGACGACCGCGCACCATCCGACCGCCGCGTCGACGGACTCGGACGAATGCTCGACGACCAAAACACCCCACCCCCATCAGCCGACCAACAGCCGCCAGCTGAGCAGTCCGAACAGGGCCAGCAGGAAGAGCAGGCTGGTGAGCCACCCGCTGAAGAACGACCCAAGCCGCGGCGACGCGCCGACACCACCCTGCTGGTCCTCGCCGACCTCGAAACCCTCCTCCGCCTCCCCGGAGCCCGCCCCGCCACGCTCGTCGGGTTCGGACCCATCGGCCCCCAGCTGCTCGGATATTTGACCTGCGGCGCCGACCTCACCGGTGTCCTCACCCACGGTTCGACGGGCGGCCCCGTTCCGCAGGCCAACGTGTTGAACGTCGGGCGTACCAGCCGCCTCGCCACCACCGCACAACGTAAAGCGATCACCGCCCGCCAAGACGGCAGCTGCGCGAACCCCGGCTGCGGATCCACGTTCCTCGAGTTCCACCACGTCGACTGGTGGAACCGCGATGCTGGCAAAACAGACTTGGACAATTTGGTCGGGATCTGCGGCAACTGCCACCACCTCGTCCACCAAAACAAGCTCACCATCCGGCACGACGGCCACGACGGCTTCACGTTCCACCGCTCCACCGGCGCCGTGATCGACGACCACGCCCGCATCACCAAACAACGCGTCCGCGACCTCATCGCCAACATCCGCCACGCAGCCGAAACCGGCGACGACGCCGGGGCCGAACCAAGACCGACAACGCCGGAGCCACCACCAAAGCCACGGATCGACACTGGCTGGCTCACCCCACTCACACCAGACCAACGCTCACCCGCTGAATGCCATGTCGTCCAGGTCGTTTCAGCGAGCACACACCGTCCTCGGTAATCGGGTGCCTCTGCGTGCCTACACGGGCTCGAGCGAGTCGATATAGGTCTCGATCTCGTCGTCGGGAGCATCGCCGGTAACCAGCACCGTGACGTCCCCGTCTCGGCGCACGAAGGTCGTATCGTCGCCGTTACCGGTCCAGATCGACCATTCCGCGCCGCCGATCGTCGTCGATTCGTCCTTGCGCGCACCTTTCGCGTGATCGTCGATCATGGCGTCGACCGGCCGCTTCGCCTGCTCGAGGCCGATGTAGTCGTCGTCCGCGGTGACCATCCCGAGATGCCAGGACGGCGGCTCCCCAGGATCGAGACGCGCCGAATTCGCTTGCCAGCCGTCCGGCACCTGCACCGGAGCGAGCAGCGGATAGTCGACTCCGGCGCTCGCCTCCTCAGCGATCTGCGCGAAGTCCACATCGCTGGCAGGCTTGGGGGGATCTTCGCGCAGGAACGCCGTGAACGCCACAATGGCGCCGACGAGCACCCCGAGCACGACGACCGAACGAACCATGTCGCCGAGTGAGGGGTTGCGCCGGTCACGTGGCGGCGGGGACTGCGATTGAGTCACCATGCCATTGTCGCGTGCTGACGCGGCCGACCGTCCGACGGGTATGAAGGAGCACCATGGCCGAAAGCGTGCAGGAGACCTACCGCTCGATGGACCTGTCGCTGCGCGTCGGCGAGATCCTGTTGTCGAGCGGCGCGGGCGCGGCCGACGTCAAGTCGACGATCCTCGCCGTCACCAGCGCCTGCGGCCTACGCAACTGCGCCGTCGACATCAGCTTCACCACACTCGCGGTCGCGTACCAGGAGGAGCCCGACTCGGCACCGACGACACATCTGCGGGTCGTGCAACACCGCGGGCTCGACTTCGGTGCCCTCGCCGATATCGACCGGATGCTGCGCCGACTGGTCTCGGGAGAGATCGACCGCGGCGAGGCGAGCGCGATCGTCAACGACATCACCTCGTCGAAACGGCCGTACTCGCGCCGCGTCGTCACCATCGCCTCCGGATTCATGGCCGGCGGACTGTCGCTGCTGCTCGGCGGAAACCTGCTCGTTTTCGTGGCCACCGTCATCACCGCGCTGATGATCGACCTATCAGGACGATTCTTGAGCGCCCGGCGGATCCCATCGTTCTACGGGCAGATCCTCGGCGCGCTGATCGCCACTGGAGTAGCACTCGGGCTCCACGTCCTCGACTTGCCCGCGCGACCGTCGCTGGTCATCGCATCCGGAATCATCATGCTGCTCGCGGGAATCTCCATCGTCGGCGCCGTCCAGGACGCGTTGACCGGGTACTACGTCACCGGTAGCGCGCGTACGTTCGAGGCTGTCCTACTCACCGGCGGCGTGATCGGCGGCGTGTCGATCGGCCTGAGCATCGCCGCCAACCTCGGCGAGTCACTACCGGTGAGGATCGTCACCGGCACAGTGCACAACCTGCCCAGTCAGCTGCTCGGCGCCGTGATCGCGACCGTCGCGTTTGCAATCAGCTGCCAGGTCGACTGGAAGGCATTACCGGGCCTCGGCTTGGTCGGGTTGTTCGCACAGTTGCTCTACCAGGCAAGCGTTGGCACAGATTGGGGCCTGGGCCCGGCCGTGGCCTCCGGAGTCGGTGCATTCGGGGTCGGTCTGGTCGCGTTCCATCTCGGTCGCCGCATCGGCACACCCCCACTGGTCGTCGTGTCCGTTGGCATCGTGGCGATGCTCCCGGGTGGTGAGATCTATCGCGGGCTCTACCTGCTCCTAGTCGAGGTCCCGGCCAGTTTCGAGGGCGTCGTACGCCTACTGTCGGCCATCACGACGGCAGTCGCCCTGGCCGCCGGCGCGATTCTCGGCGAGTACATCGCGCAGCCGCTCGCGCGTACGGCCGGCAGGCTCGAAACCCGCCTCGCCGGGCCACGCCTCGTCGGCCCACTACGGCAGCCGTCCCGGTCGACCACCCGCCGCGCGGCCCGACGCCTCCGCAAGATGCAGAAGCGCGACGAGATGCTCGAATCTGAGGCAGATTCGGCAGTCGATCGTCAGTAGCGGCGCACCTGCGTGTACGGTCGGTCCATGCCGACGTACCGTCTATCGGAAGCAGCGCAACTGCTCGGAGTCAGCATCGACACCGTCCGGCGCTGGGCCGACCAGAAACGTTTCACGCCCACCAGCACCGAAGGCGGCCGGGCCGCGATCGACGGCGAGGACCTCGCCCGGCTGGCCCGCGAGGAGGCACATCTGCCGGAGGCGGGCGGCGGATCCGGCAGTGCAAGCGCGCGCAACCGTCTGCGCGGAATCGTCACCTCGGTCACCAAGGACACCGTGATGGCGCAGGTCGAGATGTGCTGTGGTCCGTACCGCGTGGTGTCGCTGTTGAGCGCCGAGGCCGTCGACGACCTCGGTCTCGCGCCCGGGTCCGTCGCCACAGCCGTCGTCAAAGCAACAAATGTCGTCGTGGAGGTCGACTGAATGAGCATCAAGAAGGTGGCGAGCGTATTCGCCGTGAGCGGGGTTGTCCTGTTCGGGGTCACGGCGTGCGGTGGTGACGACGATTCGGGCGGCAGCGGCGATTCGGGCGGCAGCCTCACGGTACTGGCCGCGTCGTCCCTCACCGAGGCGTTCGGTGAGCTGGAGAAAACCTTCGAGTCCGAACACGACGTCGATGTCGAGATCTCGTACGACTCGTCGTCGGTGCTCGCCGACCAGGTCATCGAGGGAGCACCGGCAGATGTGCTCGCGACCGCGGACGAGCAGACGATGCAGACCGTCGTCGACGAGGGCTTGACCGAAGGCGATCCGGTGACGTTCGCCCAGAACACCCTCACGATCGTCACGCCCCCCGACAATCCGGCAGGCATCAAGAGCCTGAAGGACTTCGGCGGCGATACGAAGTTCGCAGTCTGCGTGCCGGAGGCGCCGTGCGGCGATGCGAGTAAGAAGCTGCTCGAGCTCAACAACATCACCGCGGATGCCGCAACCGAAGAACAGAACGTCAAGGACGTACTCACCAAAGTGACGGCCGGCGAGGTCGACGCCGGCCTGGTGTACGTAAGCGATGCGCAGGCGGCGGGCGACGACGTCTCCACTGTCGATGCCGAGAACTCCTCCGAGGTCGTCAACTCCGATCCGATCGCGGTGCTCTCCGATGCCGGTGACTCCGACCTCGCCCAAGAGTGGGTCGATCTCGTGACGAGCGACGAAGGCCAGCAGGTACTGAAGTCCTATGGGTTCCAGCCAGGCGCCTGATCGCGAGACTCCGGCGCTCGGCCGGGCGCCCGCCGTACTGGTGGTGCTGTCCGGCCTCGCGCTCGTGGTCCTACTGCTCCCCGTCGTCGCCCTGCTCGTACGCACGCCGTGGACGCAGCTGGTCGAACGACTCGGCACACAGGAGATCCTCGATGCGCTGCGGTTGAGTCTGGTCTCGGCCACCGTCGCCGCGGCCCTCTGCCTGGTGCTCGGAGTCCCGCTGGCCTGGCTGCTCGCCCGCGTGGAGTTCCGGGGACGGCCGCTCGTACGAGCCTTCGTCACCGTGCCGCTGGTGCTCCCGCCCGTGGTCGGCGGCATCGCCCTGCTGATGGCGTTCGGTCGTCGGGGCGTTGTCGGACAGCCGATGTACGAGGCTTTCGGAATCACGATCCCGTTCACGCTCACCGCAGTCGTGCTCGCGCAGACGTTCGTGGCACTGCCGTTCTTGGTGATCAGCGTCGAGGGTGCGCTTCGCTCCGCGGACCGGCGCTACGACGAGGTCGCGGCAACGCTCGGCGCCGGACGCTGGTCGACCTTCCGCACCGTGACACTCCCGTTGGCCGCCCCGGGCTTGATCAGCGGTGCCGTGCTCGCTTGGGCGCGGGCACTCGGCGAGTTCGGTGCGACGATCACGTTCGCGGGCAACTTCCCCGGCACGACACGCACCATGCCGCTGCAGATCTACACGGCCCGCCAGGCCGACGAGGGCGCAGCGCTGGTGCTCAGCGCGATTCTGCTCGCGATCAGCGTGCTCGTGCTGGCGAGCCTGCGCGAGCGATGGATCGGAGGTACGCCGCCGTGATGCTCGACGCCGAGATCGGCCTTGCCAGGGGAACGTTCGAGCTCGACGTACGAGTTCAGGCCGAATCGGGCACGATCGTCGCCTTGCTCGGCCCGAACGGCGCCGGCAAGAGCACCGTCGTACGCGCACTCGCCGGCCTCAGCCCGCTGCGCACCGGCCACATCACGCTCGCCGGCGAGACGTTGGAAAGACCCGCGACGAACGTGCGCATGACCGCGCAGGATCGCCGAATCGGCATGGTGTTCCAGGACCCGCTGCTCTTTCCCAATCTGACGGCGCGCGACAACGTCGCCTACGGTCCCCGTCGACGTGGCGCCTCCCGCGAGGCGGCCCGTCGGACGGCCGACGAGTGGCTTCGGCGTACCTCACTCGAGGAGTTGGCCGCACGTAAGCCCGCTCAGTTGTCCGGAGGACAACGTCAACGGGTTGCGATCGCCCGAGCACTCGCAACCGAGCCACGAATGCTGCTGCTCGATGAGCCGACCTCGGCGCTCGACGTCTCTGTGACCCTCGAGCTACGCCACTTCCTGCTGCGGCGGCTACGCGAGTTCGACGGCGTCACCGTGCTGGTGACCCATGACGCTCTTGACGCGCTCGTCCTCGCCGACCAGGTCGTGGTCATCGACGGCGGGCGTGTCTCGCAGTCCGGTCCGCCGCGAGAGGTCGCGAGCCGCCCCCGAAGCGAGCACGTCGCGTCGCTGATGGGTTTGAACCTGTTGCGCGGGCGAGCGTCGGGCACCACTGTCCGATTGGGCGATGACTCCCAGCTGGTCACCGCCTCCTCGCATGACGGCGATGTGTTCGCATCGTTCGCACCGCACGCCGTCACGTTGTCGCGGGTACGCCCGGAGACGAGCGCGCGTAACGCGTGGGGCGTACGCGTCGCCGGTCTCGCGCCGCACGGCGACGCAGTACGCGTACACCTCACCGGGCCGGTGCAACTGATCGCCGACGTGACGCCGACCGCCGTCGCCGAGCTGGAGCTGACGAACGGCACGCAGGTGTGGGCGACCGTCAAGGCGACCGAGGTCGCGGTGTACCAGGCATAGCGCCACGAGTCGGCAGCCGGACCATTAGGATCGATCGACATGACCGACGACTCGACCTCGCCGACCGACGCCCTCACCCCCGCCCAGTCTGCTCCCGACCGCAACCTCGCGCTCGATCTCGTACGCATCACCGAGGCGGCCGGGATGGCTGCGGCTCGCTGGGTCGGCCGCGGCGACAAGAACGGCGCCGACGGTGTCGCTGTCAACGCAATGCGCGCCCTGATCAACTCGGTGCAGATGCGCGGCGTCGTTGTCATCGGTGAAGGCGAGAAGGACAACGCGCCGATGCTGTTCAACGGCGAGCAGGTCGGCGACGGCACCGGACCCGCCTGCGACGTCGCGGTCGACCCGATCGACGGTACGACGCTGACCGCCAAGGGCATGCCGAACGCCGTTTCGGTGCTCGCCGTCGCTCCCCGCAACTCGATGTACGACCCGTCCGCGGTGTTCTACATGGAGAAGCTGGTCACTGGCCCCGAAGCCGCCGACGTCGTCGACATCCGGGTTCCGGTCGGCGAGAACATCAACCGAGTCGCCAAGGCCAAGGGCCTCTCCGCCAAGGACGTCACGGTCTGCATCCTCGACCGGCCGCGCCACGAGCAGCTCGTCCGCGAGATTCGCGATGCAGGAGCCCGGATCAAGTTCATCAGCGACGGCGACGTCGCCGGCGCGATCCTCGCGGCGAGCCCCGACACCGGCGTCGATCTGCTCGTCGGCGTCGGAGGTACGCCCGAAGGCATCATCGCCGCGTGCGCAATGAAGTGCATGGGCGGTCTCATCCAGGGCCGGCTGTGGCCGACCGACGACGCCGAGCGCGACCGCGCGATCGCCGCCGGGCTCGACCCCGATCAGGTCCTCACGACCGATGACCTCGTACGCGGCGACGACTGCTTCTTCGTCGCGACCGGCATCACCGACGGCGAGCTGATGAACGGCGTACGGTTCGGCGCCGGCACCGCGACCACCGAATCGGTCGTGATGCGATCGCGTAGCGGCACCATCCGCAAGATCTCCAGCGTGCATCGGCTGGAGAAGCTGATGGCCTACTCCAGCGTCGATTTCGAGCACTGAGGCATGGTGTCTGTCCTCGTCGTCGGCGAAGCACTCGTCGACGTGACCGCATCGCCGACGGGCACCTCCACCCTTCCGGGCGGGTCACCGCTCAACATCGCCGTCGGCTGTGCCCGACTCGACGTATCGACCGTCCTCGCCTGCCAGCTCGGCGATGACGACGCCGGAGACCTGCTTCGCGACCACCTCGACGACTCCGACGTCGACGTACGCTCACTTCCGCCGCATCGCGCGGAGACCTCGGTGGCGCGCGCAGACGTCGACGCCGCCGGTCATGCGACGTACACCTTCGACCTCGCCTGGGACCCCGCAGAACTCCCGACGCCCGATGGGTTCGACTGCGTGCATGTCGGTTCGATCGGCGCTGCGCTGGCGCCCGGCGCCGACGCCGTCGCCGAACTCGTCGAGCGCGCCTCCGCCGCGGGCGTACCCGTCAGCTTCGACCCGAACGTACGCCCGACCATCACGCCCGACCTCGCCGACGTACGCCGACGGGTGGAGGCGATCGCGCAGCATGCGAACGTGATCAAGCTCAGCGACGAGGACGCCGAAACCCTGTATCCCGGCGAAACCGATGTGCTCGGCCGGCTCGTCGGCAGGGGGCGTACCGGCCTGGCCGCCATGACCTGCGGTAGTCGCTCGGTACGCCTGCGAAGTCGTGCCGCGACAGCGACCGTCGCGCCCCCAAAGGTCGAGGTCGTCGACACGATCGGGGCCGGCGACTCGTTCATGGCCGCGCTGCTCGCAGATCTGCTGGAACGCTCCGCGCTCGACCGCGACGACCTCGACGAAACGACGCTCCGCGCGGTCGCGACCCGAGCCGCGCGGGCGGCCGCGATCACCTGTTCACGCCCGGGCGCCGATCCACCTACCCGGCGAGAGCTCGAGGACGCCGAGACGGGATCCGATCAGACCCAGCCTTGATCACAGACAGTCACTAATAGGTACGATGCCGTTCCGCGAGGGTTGGAGGCGCAGTGACCGAGACGACCGTGTCCGTCAGCGATCGGATCGAGATCTGTTATCAGACGTTCGGTGACCGTACCGACCCGACGGTTTTGCTGGTCATGGGTCTCGCCGGTCCGATGGGCTGGTGGAGCGTCGATCTGTGCGAGGCCCTCGCTGCCCGCGGATATCACGTCATCCGGTTCGACAACCGCGACACGGGCGCATCGACGAAGCTACGCGAACAGCGAGTGAACCGCTCCGACATCATCCGGGCATTCGTCGGCGACCACGGCCGCGCCGCGTACACGATGTCGGATCTCGCCGACGACGGGTTCGGACTGCTCGACGCGCTCGACATCGAGAGTTGCCACGTCGTCGGCGCGTCCATGGGCGGCATGATCGCCCAGACCATGGCCATCGAGCATCCCGAACGCGTACGGTCACTGACGTCCATCATGTCGACGACCGGGCGGCGGACCGTCGGATGGCAGCATCCCAAGCTGATCCCGGCCCTGTTGGCACGCACCGGCCCGACCCGCGGAGCGTACGTCGAGCGCAGCATCCGTACGCAGCAGCTACTCGGCACCTCGACGTTCCCCGCCCCCATCGCCGAGTTGCGCGCGCGAGCCGAGGAGACGTACGACCGTGGCTGGTCCGCGAGCGGGGTGCTCCGCCAGATGCTCGCCGTCCTCTGCCAACCCGATCGTACGAACGACCTCGAACGACTGGACCTGGCTGCCTGTGTCATCCACGGGCTGGAGGATCCGCTCGTCCACC
Organism: Nocardioidaceae bacterium SCSIO 66511; assembly: GCA_023100825.1. NCBI lineage: Bacteria > Bacillati > Actinomycetota > Actinomycetes > Propionibacteriales > Nocardioidaceae > Nocardioidaceae bacterium SCSIO 66511. Next base: position 3,625,532 of record CP095846.1, read on the forward strand.
CGTCGGGCGGTCGCGCGACCGCGCAGGCGATCCGGGCGAGCGAGCTGGTGTTGATACCCGGCTTGGGCCACGACCTCCCTGCGCAGCTGACCACGATGTTCGTCGACGCGATCGACCGTACGGCGCAGCGCGGTGATCAGGACTCCGCGAGAGCGCGCAACTCCGACAGCGCATCCTCGTAGTAGCCGACCAGCGACCAGACGTCCGGCACCATCTCACGGCACACGACGATCCCGAGGTCGAGTGCACCGTTGTAGCTGAACAACGTGATGTTGACGCCTCCGGTGAGCTGGGAGACCGCCGAGACCGGGTGGATTCCCTCGACGGTCGCACCGTCGACGTACAACGGGATCTGCGGACCAGGAACGTTCGACACGAACAGGTTGAACGGCAGGCCGGGCACGGTGACCATCCGGAACAGCGCACGCGACGCGAGACCGGACAACCCCGTCGGGATCGCCGCACTCAGGTCTTGCAGGATCGTGGCGGGTACGGCCTCGAAGCGCTCCTTGGCGACCGCGATCTCGCCGTGGAGGTACGTGAGACGCTCATCTGCGTCGCGCAGATGCGTCGGGAGGCGCACCATCATGACCGAGATCTGGTTGGCCGACTCGGGCGCGGCATCGTCTCGTACCGATACCGGTATCGCAGCGACGAGCGGCATCTCCGGCAACGCATCGTGCTCGAGGAGCCACCGGCGTAGCGCACTCGCCGTCAACGCCATCACGACGTCGTTGACGGTCAGGTCGTACGCCTCCTTGATCGCCTTCACCTGGTCGAGCGGCAACGATCCGAACGAGAACCGCCGGTGTGCGGTGATCGGTCCGTTGAACGGTGTCGGCGGCGCGAACAGATGGCGTTCGTCGTCGCCGGCGGATCCGCGCCCGACGAACCTCATCACGGCGTCGGCGGCATCGCTGACCTGGCGCGCGCCGGGTACGTTCGCAGCGCCCGGCAGATCCATCAGATGCGGAAGTGATCTGGGCATCGAGGTGAGTGCGCGGCCGAACGTCGCGGCATTCGACACTGCCGCTCTCGGCAGCAGCTGATCCGGCCGGGGCAGCGGGCGGGGCGACCAGTCATCGGGCTCGACGGCGCGCGGCTCGGGCGTCGCATCCATGATCGTGGCGAGGAGCTCGGCGCCGGTGACGCCGTCGATCGCCGCGTGGTGCACCTTGAAGTACAGGGCGGCTCGGTCCCCTTCGAGGCCGTGGACGAGGTACAGCTCCCAAAGCGGCCGCGAGCGGTCGAGCGGCCGGGCGTGGATGCGGGCGATCTGCTCGCCGAGCTGACCATGGTCGCCGGGGCCCGGGAGCGCGAGCTCGCGCAGGTGGAACTCGATGTCGAAGTCGGGGTCGTCGACCCAGTACGGGTTGCCAAGGCCGAGCGGTACGTCGACGAGTCGCTGGCGGAACGGCGGCGCGAGGTGCAGCCGGGGCTCTAGCAGGGCTCGCAGGTCATCGAGGCTCAGGCTCCCGCCGGCCGCGGTGCTCGGGTCGATTCGAACGACCGCACCGACGTGCCCGGTCGTCGTGGCGTCCTCGACATTCAGGAACTGCGCGTCCAGCGGGCTCACGGGCTTCATACCTCGCGAATCTACCGGTGCCGGTTGCACCACGCCTCCCCCGTAGGGTCCGGTACGGTCTGCGTCGTGGAGTGGCGGTCGGGCGATGCGGTGCTACGGCATCGAGTCGACGGCGCCCTCGAGCTCCGGGTAGGCGGCGTGTTCGTGATGGACGACGCCGAGACGACGAGCGAGCGACAGCTCGCCGAAGCCACCCTCGCAGGTCTCGGCCGGCCTCGGCGGATCCTGGTCGGCGGGCTCGGCCTCGGGTTCACGCTTCGCGCGATCCTCGCTGACCGCCGCGTCGAATCCGTAACGGTGGCCGAGCTGGAGCCGGCGATCCCCGCATGGATGCGGGCGGGCGTACTCCCCGGTGCGGATCTGCTCGCCGATGCCCGGGTCGACTTGCAGGTGGCCGACGTACGTGAGGTCGTCGAAGGTGCCGAGGCAGGCAGTCTCGACGCGATCCTGCTCGACGTCGACAACGGTCCCGGCTACCTCGTGCACCCGGAGAACGCGGGCTTGTACGAGACGCCGTTCCTACGCACCTGCCTGGACGCACTGGCCCTCGGCGGCCAGCTGTGCGTGTGGTCGATGGCCGAGGCACCCGACCTCGAGGCCGCTATGCGAGAACTGTTCGTACGTGTCGAGACCGAGCCGGTGCCAGTACGCCTGCAGGGTCGCGACGAGTCGTACTGGCTCCTTCGCGGGCACCGTGGGTGAAGCGATAGCCTCGGCCCATGAGCGCTGATCAGGACTACCGCATCGAGCACGACACGATGGGCGAGGTACGCGTACCCGCGAAGGCTCTGTGGCGGGCCCAGACCCAACGCGCCGTCGAGAACTTCCCGATCTCGGGCAGCACACTGGAGAGCCAGCACATCAAGGCGCTCGCACAGGTCAAGGGTGCCTGCGCGAAGGCGAACGCCGAGCTCGGCGTACTCGAGGAGGACATGGCCGACGCGATCGTCGAGGCCGCTGCAGCCGTTGCGTCCGGAGTGCATGACGCCGAGTTTCCGATCGACGTGTTCCAGACCGGCTCGGGCACTTCGAGCAACATGAACACCAACGAGGTCCTGGCAACGCTCGCGACGCGTTCGCTCGGCCGCGACGTACATCCCAACGACCACGTCAACGCGAGCCAGTCCAGCAACGACGTGTTCCCGACGTCGATCCACGTTGCCGCGACGGCGGCCGCGACCCACGAGCTGATCCCCGCGCTCGATCACCTCGCGGCGGCGTTCGAGGCGAAGGCATCGGAGTTCGCGACGGTCGTGAAGTCCGGGCGTACGCATCTGATGGACGCAACGCCGGTCACGCTCGGCCAGGAGTTCGGCGGCTACGGCGCCCAGGTCCGTAAGGGCATCGCACGAGTCGAGTCGGCGCTCCCCAACACCGCCGAGGTCCCGCTCGGCGGCACGGCGGTCGGCACCGGCATCAACACACCGGTGGGCTTCCCGCAGCGGGTCATCGAGCTGCTGGCTGAAGACACCGGCCTGCCGTTGACCGAGGCACGCGATCACTTCGAGGCACACGGCGCCCGCGACGGCCTGGTTGAGCTGTCCGGCCAGCTGCGTACGATCGCCGTCGGCCTGACCAAGATCTGCAACGACCTGCGCTGGATGGGTTCCGGGCCACGAGCTGGTCTCGGCGAGATCGCGCTCCCCGACCTGCAGCCTGGCTCGAGCATCATGCCGGGCAAGGTCAACCCGGTGCTTCCCGAAGCGACCCTGCAGGTGTGTGCGCAGGTCATCGGCAACGACGCCGCGATCGCCACCGCGGGCGCATCGGGTGCGTTCGAGCTGAACGTTCAGCTGCCGCTCATCGCTCGCAACCTGCTGGAGTCGATCCGGCTGCTCGGCAACGTCTCACGAGTACTCGCCGACCGCTGCATCTCCGGCATCACCGCCAACGTCGAGCGCTGCACGGAGCTCGCCGAGTCGTCACCGTCGATCGTGACGCCGCTGAACCGCCTGATCGGGTACGAGGCCGCCGCGAAGATCGCGAAGAAGTCGGTGGCGGAGCGCAAGACGATCCGCGAGGTCGTGATCGAGCTCGGGTACGTCGAGCGTGGCGACCTCACCGAGGCGCAGCTCGACGAGGCCCTCGACGTGCTCTCCATGACCCATCCGTAGTCACCACGAGATTCGGCAGGCTGGGACGCGTTCTCAGACGCTGACTGATGCACCGTTCCGCGCCGCGCGGAACGCATCGCCGTAACAGCGGTTCCACTCGCAGCGCGCCTCCAACGGCGCGAACAGGCTCCGGCCGAGTTCCGTGAGCGCGTACTCGACGCGTGGCGGGTTCTCGTCGTACGCCGCGCGCTGGATCATGCCGTCGCGCTCCAGGCGGCGCAGGCTCTCGGTGAGCACCTTCGCTGTGATCGGCCGCAGCGGTACGACGAGCTCGCCGAAGCGACGCGGGCCGTCACGCAGGCAGGTGATGATCTTCGCCGTCCACTTGTCGCCGACCTGGATCGGCACCTCGTGATCGCAGCCGTCGAACATGTCGGGTCGAAGCGGAGCACTCATGGCGTAGAAGCGTAGCCCGGTTTCGTTGCGGGAACCGGCGGTGCGAACCGTACGGTCGTTGCTCGAAAGCACAACCAATGGGAGGCAACGCAGATGACGAACACCATCGTCTTCGGCGCGGGCGGACGCGCAGGGCGCGAGGTGGTCGCGGAGGCCGCCCGCCGGGGGCATCGGGTCACGGCGGTCGTCCGTAACCCGGCGACGTACGACCGTCCGTCCGCTGACGTACGCGTCGAGCACGGCGATGTGACCGATCCGGGCCAGACCAAGGGTCTCGCCGTCGGTCACGACGCGGCGGTGAGCGCGGTGGCGCGCCTGGACGTGCCCGCGGTGGACTTCTACACCGCCGCAACGACCGCCTTGATCCATGGACTCAATGCGGCCGGCACAAAGCGCCTGGTCGTCGTCGGCATCGGCACCAACCTGCGTACGACCGACGGACGACGCGTGCACGACGCTGACGGGCTACCGGATGAGGCCCGGGCGTTCTCCCGCGGTCACTTGGCCGGCGTACAGCTACTGGCGAACGAGGCTGCCGCACTCGACTGGGTCGTGCTGGCGCCACCACCGGTGCTGCTCGATGAACCGGACGGCGGCGGCCCGGTTGTACTCGGAGACGATGCCGTTCCCGATCCCACTCAGACTGCAGACTCGTTCTCGTACCCGGAGGTCGCCCGGGCCGTCATCGATCAGATCGAGGCGCCCAGCCGACACCGTGAGCTGGTGTCGATCGCGCGCGTGCGCTCGGCGGGCTGACGGCTCAGTACCAGTTGTTGCCCTGCTTGAAGTCGTTCGCAGCACACGGCGAGCCGTACCGGTCGGCGATGTAGCCGAGGCCCCACTCGATCTGCGTCGCGGGGTTGGTCTGCCAGTCCGAGCCGGCGCTGGCCATCTTCTCGCCGGGCAGCGACTGCGGGATGCCGTACGCACCGGAGTAGGGGTTCTCGGCGTCCCATTGCCACTGGCTCTCGCCGATCCACAGGTCGTCGAGGCAGGGGAACTGGTCCTGGCCCCAGCCGTAGTCGCCCAGCATGGAGCGCGCGATGTCGCGCGGGTCAGCGGCCTCGACCTCGACCTTCGCGGACGCGGCGTGACCGCCCTTCGACTCGGTCGACTGCTCCTTCATCGCCTCCTGCTTGAGGCTGTCGAGCGACGGACGGCCGGCGCTGCGGCTCACCTCGTCGTCGTCACTCCGGGCCGACAGCGCGGACGCATCGGCCTTCGCCGGCTCGCTCCACGCGTCGTTGTCGGACGCGAGGTTGGGCAGTGCGGACGGGCTGTCGTCGGCTGCCACCTCGGCTGCCGGGTCGCCCGTGAGGGCCTGGCTGCCGACGACGGTACCGGTCGCGAGTACGCCGCCGGCGGCCGCGAGCGCAACCGACCTACCGCTGACTTGCGGAGTGGCGTCGATGGCACGGCCGACGGTGCGTTCGAACGTGGACGGTTTGCGATGCCGCGCGGCATGCCTACCGCCTTTTGGGCGGCCTCGTGACACAGGCGTGGTCCTTCGGTCAGGGACGGATCAGACGAAAGCGTGCCTGATGAGACCCGGCGTTATCAAATCGCGATCTCTTGAAGTGGGATAGGTCACTCCGTCGGACCGCGCTCACGCGGGGACCCGCGCGGCGAGGTTCTCGCCGGTCTCGGGTACGAAAAGGTGCATCTTTCGGGTGTCCATGAACAGCGTCGCGGACGTTCCCTCGCGTACCCGGCTCGCGGTGTCGAGGGCGACCACGATCTGCGTACGCATCGACTCGCTGTCGGTCTCGGCCTGCAGCTCCGCGAGCTGCCCGGCGATCTCGTCGCCCGGCTCGAACGGGATGTACGCGTACTGCTCGTGGCCGAGCCACTCGACCACGTCGACGTCGGATTCGAACTCGACGCCGTGCGGTTTGATTGCCTCGTCGACCAGCGAGGCGTCCTCGAAATGCTCAGGGCGTACGCCGGCGATCAGCAGCTCGGTGTCACCGACGGCGGCCTTGAGCTCACTCGACATCGGAACCGATGCGAACGGCAGGTCGAGCCGGTCACCGTTGACCTTCGCCGGCAGGAAGTTCATCGGCGGCGACCCGATGAACCCGGCGACGAACAGGTTGACCGGGCGCTCGTACAGCTCACGCGGACTGGCGACCTGCTGCAGGACGCCCTTCTTCAACACCGCGACGCGGTCACCGAGCGTCATCGCCTCGGTCTGGTCGTGCGTGACGTACACCGTCGTGACGCCGAGCTTCTTCTGCAGCCGCGAGATCTCCGTACGCATCTGGCCGCGCAGTTTGGCGTCGAGGTTGGACAGCGGCTCGTCGAACAGGAACGCTTGCGCGTCGCGTACGATCGCGCGTCCCATCGCGACTCGCTGTCGCTGGCCACCGGAGAGGTTCGCCGGCTTGCGGGAGAGGTGTTCATCGAGCTCGAGCGTCGCCGACGCCTCGCGGACCTTGCGGTCGATCTCGTCGTTGCTGAACTCCTTCGACAGCCGCAGCGGGAACGCGATGTTCTCGTAGACGGTCAGGTGCGGGTAGAGCGCGTAGTTCTGGAACACCATCGCCAGGTTGCGATCGCGCGGCGCGAGGTCGTTGACGCGCTTGCCGCCGATGACCATGTCACCGGACGTGATGTCCTCCAGGCCGACGATCATCCGCAGCAAGGTCGACTTACCGCAGCCCGACGGGCCGACCAGGATCATGAACTCACCGTCAGCGATGTCGAGGCTGATGTCGTTCACTGCGGGGAAGCCGTCGCCGTACTGCTTGACGATGTTGTTCATCTCGATGGTTGCCATCTGGCATCAACCCTTCACGGCACCGGAGGTCAAGCCGGAGACGATCTTGCGCTGGAACAGGAGGACGATGATGATCACCGGCACCGTCGCGACGACGGCACCCGCCGCCATCAGGGAGGCCGGCGGGTTGAACGGGTCGGAGCCGACGAAGAACGACAGAGCCGCCGGAATGGGCCGAGCATTCGAGGTCGACGTCAGCGAGATGCCGAACACGAAGTCGTTCCAGGCGAAGAAGAAGGTGAGGATCGCGGCCGTGAACACGCCGGGCGCGGCGAGCGGCACGATCACCCTCCGAAACGCCTGCCACGACGTCGCACCGTCGACCTGCGCGGCCTGCTCCATCTCCCAGGGGATCTCGCGGAAGAACGCCGACAGCGTCCAGATCGACAGCGGCAGCGTGAACGACATGTACGGGATGATCAGCCCGATCCAGGTGTCGAACAGGCCGAACGTACGCCACATGTCAAACAGCGGGCCGACCAGCGATACGACGGGGAACATCGCGATCGCGAGCGCAATCGTGAGGACGAGCTTCTTGCCGCGGAAGTCCAGCCGTGCGATCGCGTACGCCGCAAGCGTCGCGAGGATGACCGAGAGCAGCGTCGCGATCAGACAGATGCCGATCGAGTTGTAGATCGACTGCCGAAACTCTTCGTTGTTGAAGACGTCCTTGTAGTTCTGCCAGCCGGCATTGCCGCCATCTTGCGGTAGGAACCCGGGGCTACCGTTCGTCACCGCTTCTTGGGACTTGAACGACAGCGAGATGATCCACGCGATCGGCAGGAGGCACCAGATCAGGATGACCGCTGCGCCGATGACGACGCCGATCCTGGTTTTCACCGACATGTCTCAGCCCTCCTGCCTTGCGCTCGCGAGGTCGACCCGGAACAGCTTGACCAGCAGGTACGCGATCAGCAGCACGGACAGGAACAACAGCACCGACAACATGGAGCCGGCGCCGAGCTGGAACTGCTCGATCACCTGGCGATAGGTCAGGAACGACACCGACTCGGTGTTGTTCTGGCCCTTCGTCATCACGAAGATGTTGTCGAAGATCCGGTACGCATCGAGGGCGCGGAACAGAACGGCGACCATGATCGCCGCCCTCATGTTCGGCAGGATCACCTTCCACAATCGCTGCCACCAGGTGGCGCCATCGACCTTGGCCGCCTCGAGCATGTCCTCCGGAACCTGCGCGAGCCCCGCGAGCAGCAGCAGCGACATGAACGGGGTCGTCTTCCAGATCTCGGAGATGCAGATCGCGAGCAGTGACGACCAGTGACCGCCGAACCAGTTGTAGTCGTCGGCGACGAACGGGATCCACTGGTTCAAGAAGCCGTTGTTGTAGCTGAACGCGAACTGCCAGGTGAAGCCGGACACCACCGTGACGATGCCGTACGGGATCAGGATCGACGTACGGATGACTCCCCTGGCGAAGATGACCCGGTGCATCACCATCGCGAACACGAACCCGATCACCAGCTCGATCGCGACCGTCACGATCATGATCAGCACGGTGTTCCAGGTGTCCCGCCAGAACAGCGAGTCGGTCAGGGCCGTCCAGTAGTTGGTCAGCCCCACGAACGCCCTGTCGTCCGGCGTCGTGAGCTGGTAGCGGAACAACGACAGGTACAACGCCTGCAGCATCGGATATGCGGTGACCAGCAGCATCACCACAACGGCCGGGGCAACCAGCTTCTGGCCGAGACGGTTCTCGGCCCTGCTGCGATCGCTGTCCTCAGCAGACTGCGCCGGCTTCGCGTTCTCGGGAGCCGTCGTTGCCGTACTCACAGCAGCGCCTTTCCATCAAGTACGTCGCGGATGTACGTCGCAGACTCCTTCGGAGTCGTATCGGGATCCACCGACGTCGGGGGGTGCCACTCGTTCTGGATCGCTCCGGAGATGGTGCTCCAGTACGGCGTCTTCGGACGTGGGGCGCCCGTGTCGATGCTTTCCCGAAAGAGCGCGAGCAGATCGGCCGGGTACGCCTCCTTGAGATCGGGGTTGTCGTACACCGACGCCCGCGCGGGCATCAGCCCGTCGGTCACGGCCAGCGCGGTCTGGCTATCCGGTGACGTCAAGCACTCGGCGACCTCGAACGCCCAGTCCTTGTGCTCGGAGAACGCGCCGACGCCGATGTCGATGCCTCCGATCGGCGGCTTGCTCTCGGTGCCCTGGACCGTCTGCGGGTACCGCGCCCAGCCGAGGTCGTCGAAGTCCTGCTTCGAGATCATGCCTTCGCCTTCACCGACGAGGCCGGCGTAGTTCGCGTACACGAACGTCCAGTTCGTCATGAACTCACCGGCGCCGGCGTACATGAGCCCGAGACTGGTGCCCTCGTTGGAGTTGGTGAGGTCGGGCTGGGCGGCCTTCGAATCGGCGAGCTTCTCGATCACGGCGGCCGCGTCCCGACCGGCTTGGGAGTCGATGTCGATGGAGAGGTCGACGCCCTTGTCGACGTCGGACACGATGTGGCCACCGGCTCCCTCGATGAGCTGGTTGATCCAGATCGCGTACGCCTCGTACTTGTTGGCCTGGACTCCGACGGTCCCGCCGTTGTCCGCCGCGGCCTCGATGACCTGGTCCCAGGTGACCGGCTTCGACATGTCAAGACCCGCTTGCTGTGCCAGCGACTTGCGGTACCAGAGCACCTGGGTGTTGGCCCATTGCGGGATGCCATAGATCTTGTCGTCCCAGGTCACCGTTTCAGCGACACCCTGCAGCACGTCGCTACCCGTCGCCGCATCGGCGAGGTCTTCGGGAACCTCGGCGAGGTAGCCGGCGTTGGCGAGCTCGGACATGAACGGCGGATCGATGTTCATCAGGTCGATCGTCGAGTCGTCCGCGGCCAGCCGTCTCGCGAGCTGCACGCGTTGCTGCGTTGCGTCGGTCGGCAGCTGTTGTACGTCGATGTCGTACGGCTTGCCCTTGCTGCACTCTTCGGCGAGCGCCTTCTGGGTCTCAACGCCGTCGGGATTGACCCACCAGGTCAAGGTGTTGTCTTCTCCTGCGACGCCGAACACCTGCGCACAACCGGACAACGCGCTCGCGGCCAGCGTGGCGCCGATCGCGATGGCGATCGCTCGCCGCCTTCGTCCGCGGGTCTGGGTCATCTGCTCCCTCTCCGTCCGACGCTCCAGGCGCCTACGTACCGGCATCCTGTGATCAAGGTCACCTAACCACACCGATGTCGTCCGCGCCATCGGTCGACTCCGAGTTGTGACCACCCAGCCACCCTGAGCATGACGTCCGGGCGCGACACACCGGCGTGTCTGCGCCCGAACGTCATGCTCAGCGGGCGGTCAGGGAGTGATGTCCTCCAGCATCTCGGTGACCAGTGCCGCGACCGGCGAGCGCTCCGAACGCGTCAGAGTCACATGCGCGAACAGCGGATGGCCCTTCAGCTTCTCGACCACGGCGACCACACCGTCGTACCGCCCGACTCGCAGGTTGTCGCGCTGGCCGACGTCGTGGGTGAGTACGACCTTGGAGTTGGCTCCGATCCGCGACAGCACGGTCAGCAGTACGTTGCGTTCCAGCGACTGCGCCTCGTCGACCACGACGAACGCGTCATGCAGCGACCGACCGCGGATGTGCGTCAACGGAAGGACTTCCAGCATTCCGCGGTCGATCACCTCGTCCATCACATCTCCCGACGCGACCGCGCCGAGCGTGTCGTACACCGCCTGCGCCCAGGGGCCCATCTTCTCCGACTCGCTGCCGGGCAGGTAGCCGAGATCCTGCCCGCCGACCGCGTACAAGGGGCGGAACACCACCACCTTCTTGTGCTCGCGTCGCTCCATGACCGCCTCGAGGCCCGCGCACAGCGCCAGCGCCGACTTGCCGGTGCCGGCGCGCCCGCCCATCGACACGATGCCGACCTCGGGGTCGAGCAACAGATCGAGGGCGATCCGCTGCTCCGCCGAACGTCCGCGGATGCCGAAGGCCTCCCGATCTCCGCGTACGAGGCGTACGCGCTTGTCCGGTGTCACCCGGCCGAGAGCACTGCCGTTGTCGGATAGCAGTACGAGCCCGGTGTGGCAGGGCAGCTCTCTTGCTTCGGGGATATCGGCTTCGCCCACGTCGTACAGCGCCGACACGTCGTCGGCGGTGACGTCGAGCTCGTCCATGCCGGTCCAGCCGGACTCGATCACCAGCTCCGCGCGGTACTCCTCCGCCGTCAGGCCGACCGACGATGCCTTGACCCGCATCGGGAGGTCCTTCGACACCAACGTCACGTCGTTGCCCTCGGACGCGAGGTTGGCGGCGACCGAGAGGATCCGCGTGTCGTTGTCACCGAGGCGGAAGCCTGCCGGCAACGCGGTCGCGTCCGTGTGGTTCAGCTCCACCCGGATCGTGCCGCCCGCATCACCGATCGGCAGCGGTTCGTCCAACTTGCCGTGCTCGATGCGCAGCGCGTCGAGCCGCCGCAACGCCGATCGGGCGAAGTAGCCGAGCTCGGGATGATGCCGTTTACCTTCGAGCTCGGTGATGACGACGACTGGGATAACGACTTCGTGTTCGGCGAATCGGTTGAGCGCGCCGGGATCGGCGAGCAGAACGCTGGTGTCGAGAACGTACGTACGTCGGCCGGCGGGCCTGCTCGACGTTGACTTCGATGCAGCCACGGTCTGTCCCCTCACGGGCCGTACGCGCTCCCCGCGCCCGGCCCTAGGTCGTAATCGGGCCGGGAGTCGGCGAGGGCCCGGGGTCGGACCCTCCGGTAGAAACGGTCACCGGTACTGCCTCCCGTGACGTCGGGCTTCCCGTCCCGGCGTCACCCCGAGCGTACGTCGGCAACGGGTCCGCGAAGGGAGACACGCCCGACCACGCGGTGACCGGAGGATGGCCGGACAGTGGACTGGGCGCATGTCAGTCGGGCCGAAGATCGGTCCTGGCGGCGCCGGTCTGCGGATCCAGCGGGTACGACAGGTGTTGGTGCACCATCGTCCAGGAGCCTGCATTCCTGCGGAAGACTCGCGTGCCCCGGGACCACATCTCGAAGGTGTCGCCGCCGGCGTCGTTCACGGCAACGCGATCAAGTCCCCATGCCACAGCGAGATCTCCGCGCGCGACGACGGTCTGGTCCGGGACCGTGAACGAGACCTCGCCCGCGCCCGCCTCGAGACCGCGTTCGCACACCGATCTGACCTCGTCGATCCCCACGTACTGCAGGGGCGTCTCGTGCTCGTAGGAGACCACGTCGTCGGCAATTGCCGACATCAGTCCGTCCAGATCCTTCGCCGCCGTCTGCTCCGACCACTGCTCCTGCACGGCTCGAACCTCGTCAGCGGATCTGCTCGGGTCGTCGTCGTGTGGGAACGAGTGGTGCTCATGCTGCACGACCCAGCGGTCGTCGCTCTTGACCAGCCCAAGAGTCAGTCGTAGCCGCCGGTCCGGATTGTCCGCGGCGTCGCTCGGCGCACCGCAGCGAAGGAGCGCGTACGCGAACGCGACATCGCCGCCCGCGACGACGTCGAGCGACTCGATCTCGAACGATGCGCCGGCGGCCTGCCATTCGAAGAATCCCGGCCAGGTCTCGCGGTACGCATCGATACCGCGCAGCCCTTCATACGGCGGGGGCACGTCGTACATCACGATGTCTCCGGCGTGATCGGCGAGCACGGTGTCCAGAGCACCCGTGTGCACCGCTGCGGCCCAGCTCTCGATCAGTCGTCTGATCTGTTGCTCGTCGTCCATCTCGCTGCTCCTTCAGACCGTGACTGGTAGACGGCGCCATCGCGTCTACCAGTCACGACTGATGCGACGCCCGAAATTCATCGGCGCATGGACGGCATTCGAGCCGGAAAGTCGCCGGTCGCCTACTGGCCGAACCGACGCTCCCGCGCGGCGTACGAGCGAATGGCGCGCAGGAAGTCGACCTTCCGGAACGCGGGCCACAGCGCCTCGCAGAAGTAGTACTCGCTGTAGACGCTCTGCCAGAGCAAGAAGCCCGACAACCGCTGCTCACCGGACGTACGAATGACCAGGTCGGGGTCGGGTTGGCCCTTGGTGTAGAGGTGCTCGGCGATGTGCTCGACATCGAGTGCGTCGGCAAGCTCCTCGAGGGTGAGGCCTTTGTCGGCCTGGTCGACGAGCAGCGAGCGCATGGCGTCGGCGAGCTCCTGGCGTCCGCCGTACCCGACACCGATGTTGACCGCCATCGCCTCGATGTCGTCGGTGCGCCGGACCGCGTCGCGCAGACGCCTGGCCGGCTCGTCCGGCAGGAGGTCGAGCGATCCGATCAGCCGCATCCGCCAGCGACCGGAGTCGGCGAGCCTCTCGACGAGCCCCTCGATGACCTCGAGCAGCGGCTCGACCTCCGACTCGGCACGCTCGAGGTTGTCCGTCGAGAGCAGCCACAGGGTCACGACCTGGACACCCAGCTCATCGCACCAGCCGAGGAACTCGGGAATCTTGTCGGCACCGGCCTGATAACCGTCGGCGACCCCGGCGCCCGCTCCGCGCGCCCACCGGCGGTTGCCGTCGACGATGGCGCCGACGTGCTTCGGCACCTGCTCAGGGTTCAGGTCCTTGAGCAACCGCCGCTCGTACACGCCATAGACGAGGTCACTGATCGACACGGACGGGCCTTTCGGTTCGGACCGCTCCAGGTTAGTGCGGTGGTGCCCGCAGGAGTGAGCCGGTTCACGCCTGCGTGCACAGAGGGCGCAGGTACACTGGGCGACGCATGGACAGCAAACTACGCGTCGAGGCGACGGCGCACGAGACCGGTGACCGCCTCCGCGAGGTCGCCCGCGAGATCAAACCCAAGCTACGTGGCTGGCTACACGCCGCCACGTGGCCGCTGGCGCTTGCCGCGTTCATCGTGCTGATCGCTCTCGCTCCGGGTGCGCGCATCAAGATCGCCGCGGCGGTGTTCATGGTCTCCGCGCTGCTGCTGTTCGGCGTGAGCGCGGTCTACCACACCGGGTCGTGGCGACCGACCGTCCACCAGACCCTCAAGCGCTTCGACCACGCCAACATCTTCTTGCTGATCGCCGGTTCGTACACACCGTTCTCGATCCTGCTGCTCGACGGCAAGGACGCAACGATCCTGTTGACGTTGGTCTGGGGTGGGGCGATCGCCGGGGTGTTCTTCCGGGTGCTGTGGCTGAACGCCCCACGATGGCTGTACGTACCGATCTATCTCGGGCTCGGCTGGGCGGCGGTTTTCTGGGCCGCCGACTTCGCCGCGGCCGCGTCGACATCGGTCACGGTGCTCGTGGCCGTCGGCGGCTTGCTGTACACACTCGGGGCGGTCGTTTACGGGCTGAAGTGGCCGGATCCGTTCCCACGATGGTTCGGTTTCCACGAGGTCTTCCACGTGTTCACGATCGCCGCGTTCGTCACGCACTACACCGGAATCTCGATCGCGGCGTACTCCCTGCGCTGACTCGGCGATGGGAGCTGGGTCTGCGCCGGCTTGCGGTCAGGCGAAGGAGATCGCCAGTGTCGCCGCGCTGATAGCCAACATGCCCGTTGCGTTGAGGAACAACGTACGACCGAAGTCGCGCATCCGGATGTGCATCCCGATGGCGACGACGAAATACAGCACGACGCACGTCGCCGTGAGTATGCCGAGCACGGGAACCCAGATGCCGAGCAGGAGTCCGGCGGCCGCGGCGAACTTGATCACCGGCATGAGCCACCAGTACCTACGCGGGAACCCAACATCGGCGAAGCACTGTGCGATGAACGCGACCGGCTTGACACACATGGCACCGTCGACGGCGCTGATGACGGCGAGGATCAGGACCGGCCAGGCCGGGTCGGGGAGCGCGGTGAGCGACATGCATCGACCGTACCATACGGCATGGTATGCTACGGTCGTCGGCCGAAGCGTCGACCAGGGAAGGCTCAGGATGGGTGAAGCGCGAGATCGTTGGCTGAACGACGGCGTCGAAGTCCTGGCCGCGGAGGGCGCCGCGGGAGTGCGAATCGACCGGATCGCCGCCCGGCTCGGCCTGTCGAAGGGCTCGTTCCATCACCATTTCGACGGCGCAGAGGGGTTCAAACGGGAACTCCTGACGCACATCGAGGAGCTGTTGGTCGCAGGACTACACGATGCCGTCGCCGAGCGCGGAGTCGGGAGCGGCCGCGACCTCCTCGAGCGTCTGATCGCTGTCGTCACCGCCCCCGACGGCGAGGTGTACCGACCCGAACTCGAAGTCGCCTTGCGGGCGTGGTCTCTCACCGACCCGGTCGCGGCCGAGTCTCAGGCTCGCATCGACGAGGCACGCCTCGAGGTGCTCCGCGGCGTCTGGCGTTCGATCAGCGATGACGAGGACGAGGTCCGCATCAGCGCGCTGCTTCCGTACGTCATCGCGGTCGGCGCCATGGTCACCCGCCCGGCCGTCGAGATCGACGACCTGCGGCGCCTTTACGAACGCATTCTGCCGTTGGTGCCGGTCGACGGCGACCCGCAGGCTTAGCGCGACACCGACTACTCAGACCTCGATGGCTCCGGGGTCGGTGACCGGGCGCTCGCAGACGAAGTTGCGGCAGACGTACGCGGCGGGTGACCCGTCGACGAGATCGCGCCCCTCGAACAGCGGCACCTCGATGCCTGCCTCACCTGCGATGACGACGGCACCCGGCGAGGTCGTACGTAGCGCCGCTCGGTGCAGCGCATCGCGAGCAGCACCGGCGGGCCCGACAACGGCGATCTCGGCGGGCCCGGCGATGAGCGCCTCGGCAACGCTCAGCGTCCAGCCCGCGAACCGTGGCGCCTTGTCGGCAACGGCGCCGGCGGCGTGTACCGCCGACTCCCCCGCTTCTCGCCACTGGGCGTCGCCGGTGACCGCACCGCACGCGACGAATGCAGCGGCGACTGCAGACGTGCCCGACGGCGACGCGTTGTCACCCGGATCGCGCGGCCGCGCGACGAGCGCATCGGCGTCGGCGGCCGTGTCGTAGAAGCCGCCGTCGCCGTCGGCGAACTGCTCGAGCACAGTCGTCAGCAGCGCCTCGGCACGATCGAGCCAACGAGCGTCGCCGGTGACTCCGAGCACCGCGAGGTACGCCTCTGCCACGCAGCCGTAGTCGTCGAGCACACCCGCGTTCATCGACGCCTGGCCCGCGCGCGAGGTGCGAACCAGTCGACCCGGTAGCGGTGTGTGAACCGTCGCGAGCAGCTCCGCGGCTCGTACTGCGGCGTCGGACCACCGTTGCTCGTCGAGCAGGACGCCCGCCTCTGCCAGCGCGGTGATCGTAAGACCGTTCCAGGCGGCGACCACCTTGTCATCGCGCGCGGGTTTCGTACGCTCCGACCGCAACGCCGCCAGCCGCGCACGGACGCGAGCCCAGCGCTGCGGATCGTCGGGGTCGTTGAGCAGCTGCAGGGTGGATGACCCGTGCTCGAACGTGCCTGCTGGTGTCACCTCCAGCAACTCCGCAGCCCAGATGCCGTCCTCGTCGCCGAGGGCCTCGCGCAGCTGGTCGGGCGTCCACACGTAGTACGCACCCTCGCGCCCGTCGGTGTCTGCGTCGAGCGCGGACGCAAACCCGCCCTCCTTCGTCGACAACTCGGCGAGCAGGAACTCCGCGGTCTCACGTACGACCCTCTCCGCGAGCGGCGAACCCGTCTGCCGCCACCAATGCAGATAGGCGCGCAGCAGCAGCGCGTTGTCGTACAACATCTTCTCGAAGTGCGGCACCCGCCAGAAGCGGTCGACGCTGTAGCGCGCGAACCCGCCGGCGAGCTGGTCGTACATCCCACCGCGTGCCATCGACTCACAGGTGTGCTCGACCATCGCGAGCGCGTCGGAGGATGCGGTACGCGCGGCATAGCGCAGCAGGAACTCCAACACCATCGAGGGCGGGAACTTCGGGCTCCCCGCGAAGCCGCCTGCCTCTGCGTCGTACTGCCCCGCGAGTGCGCGTACGGCGGCGTCGAGCTCGTCCTCGCCGAGCGGTTGCGCGGTCAGCGCCGTTGCAGCGCGCAGATGACCGACGATGTCGCCGCCGATGGCCGCGATCTGCTCCCGCTCGGTCTGCCAGGCATCGACGAGCGCCTCGAGTACCTGTCGGAACGCGGGCATCCCCGGCCGTGCCTGACCGGGGAAGTACGTGCCCGCGAAGAACGGCTCACCGTCGGGAGTCAACGCACACGTCATCGGCCAGCCGCCCTGGCCGGTCATCGCCTGGGTGGCGCCCATGTAGACGGCGTCGACGTCGGGCCTCTCCTCGCGGTCGACCTTGATGCTCACGAAATGCTCGTTCAGGTACGCGGCGGTGTCGGCGTCCTCGAACGATTCGTGAGCCATCACGTGGCACCAGTGACATGCGGCGTACCCGACACTCAGCAGCACCGGCACATCGCGCGTACGCGCCGCCTCGAACGCGTCGTCTCCCCACTCGTACCAGTCGACCGGGTTGTCGGCGTGTTGGAGCAGGTACGGCGACGTGGCGGAGGCGAGTCGGTTGGTCATGGTTCGAGGG
Source organism: Nocardioidaceae bacterium SCSIO 66511 (assembly GCA_023100825.1). Classification (NCBI taxonomy): domain Bacteria; kingdom Bacillati; phylum Actinomycetota; class Actinomycetes; order Propionibacteriales; family Nocardioidaceae; species Nocardioidaceae bacterium SCSIO 66511. The sequence goes on from CP095846.1 coordinate 3,642,849, forward strand.
TGTCACCCGGCGAGGAAGGCACGGACCCGACCCGGAGGATGCCCGGTCTCGCGGCGCATCGTCCGCGATAGGTGCGCCTGATCGCTGAAGCCGAGGCTGATCGCAAGTGCCGCGAGGTCCGTCTCGCCTTCGTCGATGCGCCGCAGCGCGCGGCTGACCCGTACCCGGTTGCGATACCGACTGATCGACACACCCGCATGGTGCCGGAACGTACGACTCAGATGCGCCGGCGAGGTGCGCAGTGAGCCGGCGAGCTCGACCAGGCCAGCGCTGCTGGGATCGTCGGCGAGGATCGCCTCACGCGCCCGGTCTGCGAGATCGTGGCGCCCAGGCGCGGGTGATTCATCGGGACGACGACGTAACGCCAGTTGCAGCAGTTGCACTACGCCCTCGGCGGAGGCGAAGGCCGGATCGGAATGGCCACGCAGCAGGACACGATGGGCCAACTCGAGCCGAGCATCCACGCGAACCTCCGCGGTACGCCCGGCATCGATACCACTCGTCAGCACGTCTGTGGGCAAGGAGATCGACGTACAGACGTCACCTCCGGCAGGGTGCGCGAAACTGGTCTCCTGGCCCGGTGCATGCAGGTAGCCGGTGGTCGGATCTACGGTCACGCGACGGCCGCCCGAGCGAACCCGGAACCGGCCACGTTGGACCATCACGACCTGGGCGACCGGAGTCGTCTCGGGCGGTGACCAGTCGACATGGTGGTCGTCGCATGCGACGGCCCGGATCGCGAAGTGGGGGCCCTCCACCAAACTCCTGACCGTACGCACATCTCAGACACTATCCGCGCACACCGACAAGGCCGGCGCACAGCCTGGGTCAGCCGTAGCCACAGCGTTCGCAATCCGCATATTCCTTCAAGACCGACGACCGACCGGTGTCCGATGCTCGCGTACGTGGTCAGTCAGAGTCCTGCGACAAGTCCCGCCGTACGTCGACGATCGATGCTCGCCGTTCTGCTCACCGGACAGGTGATGGCATCCATCGACGGTTCCATCGTGTCGGTGGCCGCACCGACCATCCGGGCAGATCTCCACGCCAGCGGAGCCGAGATCCAGCTCATCGTGTCGGGCTACTTGCTCACCACCGGGGTCTTGTTCGTCACCTGCGCGCGGCTGGGCGACGTGATCGGACATCGCCGCGCATTTCTGATCGGGCTCGGCTGGTTCACTGCCGCCTCGCTGAGCTGCGGACTCGCCGTCAACCCGACGATGTTGGTCCTCACTCGGCTCGTCCAGGCGATGGGTGCGGCACTGCTGATGCCACAGGTCTTCTCCCTCATCCACCGACATTGGGACGGTGACGGGCGCCGCAGAGCGATCGGCGTCTACAGCATGGTCCTCGCACTCGGCGTCGTACTCGGACAGGTCGGCGGCGGGCTCGTGGTCGGAGCCGACCTGTTCGGCCTGTCCTGGCGGCCGGTGTTCCTCGTCAACGTACCGATCGGTGTACTCGCGCTCATCGTGGCCTCGCGGGTCATGCCGCGTACCCACCTCGACGGAACCGCTCGACTCGACCCCGTCGGAGTACTTCTGCTCACGGTGGCGATGACCGCGATCACGCTGCCGCTCACCCTCGGGCACGACCACGGCTGGCCGACCTGGTCGTGGGCCACGCTCACCGGCGGTGTCGTGCTACTCGCAGTGTTCGGACGCTACGAGCTGACGGCACGCCATCCGGTGCTCGACCCCGCGGCGCTGCGTCCGCCGGAGGTACGACTCGGCCTCGCGGCATGCTGCATCGTGATGGGTTGCTACACCGTCTTCCTACTCACGCTGACCTTGCACCTACAGTCCCGATTGGACTACAGCCCGCTGCAGGCCGGACTCACATTCGTCCCGTACGCGGTCGGTTTCGGCGTGCTCAGCCTGACCTGGAACCGCTACTCGCCATGGCTGCAACGTGTCTTACCGGTTGCGGGGCCGGCCGTGTTCGCGGCGGGTTCGACCGCCGTGGTGCTCCTCTACCGCGATAGCTGGCACCAGATCGGGTCCGTGCCATTGCTGTTCCTCGCCGGCGCCGGGCACGCCGCCGGATACAGCCCGTTGATCGCGTGGATCGCGTCGCGGGTCGGGCCGCAGCACGCGTCGGCGATCTCGGCACTGAACGCCACCGGGCCAACGCTCGCCGAGGTGATCGCGGTCGCGGGTATCGGCAGCATCTACTTCGCCGCGTCCGACTCGGCAGATGGCTTGCTGCACGTGGCGATGGCCGTCGCCATCCTCCTCGCTCTCGCGGTGACCTGTGCAGGCTGGGCTACGGCACGATGTTGTGGTTACGCGAGAACGTGTTGTCGGGATCGTACGCACGCTTGACCGCAGCCAGTCGCTCGTACGTCTCATTCGGGTACGCCGCCCGCAGGTCTGCCGAGGTGGCCGAGCCGTGGAAGTTGAGGTACGCGCCGGTGCCCCACCGGGCGACCGCTGGCCAGGGTACGAGCGCCCGGTCGACGTCGGCCTCGGTCGCATCGGCGGGCAGCACAGCACCGCAGAACACCATCGCCTCGGCGTCGCGGTGCGCGAACGCCGTGTCTGTGACCGACACTCGCCCGAAGCCTCCGCCGAGACTGCGGATGCTGGACATCGTGGGAACATCGCTTCGATACACCGCCAGCACAGCGTCGATCGCCTCGTCCGTCAACTTCGGCACCAGCGCATTACGGGCCACCACACGCATCCCCGGCGGATGTCCGGCCTCCTCGAGGATGTCGGAGTACGGAAGTCGCTGGAGGTTGTTGTCGGTCACGACACCAAGGCGAAGCAGCGGGTCCACGGCCCCGTCGAGATCGTCGTCGTCGCCGACGAAACAGAGCGTGACCAGCACCGACGCCGGCATCCCGAACATCGCCGGCATCACCGTCAGGATGCTGGTGAGATCATCGGACGCCGCCCGCATGTGGTCCCGCCACCCACGAATGATTCCGGCGACATCGTCGGGCCGATAGGTGATGGTGCCGAAGTGTGCTGTATCGACCGGCTGTGCCCTGAAGTCGAACCGGGTCACCACTCCGAAGTTCCCTCCGCCACCGCGGAGTGCCCAGAACAGCTCGGGATGAAGAGTCTCGTTCGTCTCGAGCGTCCGACCATCGGCCGTGACGACCTGAGCGCCGATCAGGTTGTCGAGCGCCAGACCGTACTTGCGCACCATCCAGCCCATACCGCCGCCGAGCGTGAGCCCCCCGACGCCGACGTCGGCGGTGTCGCCTGCGGTGAGACCCAGGCCGTACGGCGCGAGAGTGCTCGCGACCTGGCCCCAGTTGGCTCCCCCGCCGACACTGACGAGTCCCGTCGCCGGATCGGTGACCGTCACTGCGTTCATACGTGCCAGATCGAGCACCAACCCCCTCGTGTTGGTGCTGCTACCGAGCACGCTGTGTCCACCGGATCGCACAGACAGAACCAAACCGGCGCTGTGCGCATAGTCGATCGCCGTGGCCACGTCTTGCGCCTCATCGGGTCGTACGACCAGTGCGGGCGCGCCGACGCCGAACACAGTCGTGCTCGCTTCGGCGTACCCCTCGTCACCGGGCTCCAGGACCTCGCCACGCAGCTTGTCTGCCAACACCTGTCGGCTCATTCGAACGCCCCCTTCAAGTCATCGAGTTCGCGACCGATCATTCGCGAAGCGCGACCCGAATACGTCGTGCGCGAGGCGACAGTTGGGCGTACGCACCACTGGGCAGAACCTGGCCCGCACTGCTGCGGTGGAAGTACGGCCCTACTTCCACCGCGGTAGTAGCGGCCGGCAGGCGCTACTCACGTCGCGAGTGCGTTGATGAGCGGGCGTACGACCTTGGCGATCTCGTCGCGCGCAATGGCACGGTCGTCTGCCGCATTGACGAACAAGGCGGCCTCGTCCGCCACGGACAGCAGAACGTGCGCGAGCGGCTTGACCGGTAGGTCCGTCACCACGCCGTCGGCCATCGCCTTCGCCAGCAAACCTTCGACGAGTCCGAGTACGTGCGGTTGGCAGATCTCCCGCCAGCGTTGCCAACCGAGAACCGACGGCCCGTCGAGCAACACGATCCGCTGCACCTCCGGACTCTCACAAGCATCCAGCCAGGCGTCGACCGCCCGCATCATCAGCGGCACGAAGTCGGACTCTCCTGCGTCCAGGGCGACCGCTGCTATCGCCTGCGTCACCTCGGCCTCGACGTCGGCGAGCACCGCAGCGAACAGCTCGGTCTTGTCGCCGAACTGGTGGTAGAGCGCGCCGCGGCTGACCGCCGCCTCGCGTACGAGCGTCTCGGTTCCGATCCCGGCGAAGCCGTGCTCGGCGAACAGCACCCGGCCGGCCCTGACCAGTGCAGCGCGGGTAGCGGCCGTGCGCTCTGCTTGCGTACGTCGCGAAACTTTCATACAGTCTGTCCGTAAGTTACATACACACTGTATGTTACTTCACGTCGAACCCGAGGGGGCTCCCATGGACACCATCGATCTGCCGCACGGCACCGTCGCCTACCGCAGCGCAGGCCCTCCGGACTCCGATGCTCCCCCGGTCGTGTTCCTGCACGCGTTCCTGATCGACGGATCGGTCTGGTCCCCGGTTGCAGAGTTGCTCGCCGACCGCGGAGTTCGCTCGTACGCGCCGGACCTCCCGCTCGGCGCACATCACCACCCGCTCAACGGCGACGCCGACCAGTCACCGAGGGGAGTCGCCCGCCAGATCCTCGCGTTCCTCGAGGCGTTGGATCTCGACGACGTCACCTTGGTCGGCAGCGACACGGGCGGCGCCTTGGCGCAGTTCCTCGTCGACACCGATGCGCGTCGGATCGGCCGGCTCGTACTGACGAACTGCGATGCGTTCGGCACCTTCCCGCCCTTCCCGTTCAACCTGATCTTCCGACTGCTGGGTGGCACGGGCCGGATGAAGTTCAATCTGCTGCCAATGCGTCTGCGCGCGTTTCGCCATTCTCCGTTGGGATTCGGACTGCTCGCCAACGAATTCGATCCCGCACAGACACGCTCGTGGGTCGAGGCCGCAATCACGAACCGCGGCGCACGAGCAGACGCCGTACGCTTCCTTCGTCGCGCCGAACCAAAGGATCTCCTCGAGGTATCCACCCGGCTCGATTCGTACGAAGGTCCGGTCCACATCGTGTGGGGCATGGCCGACCGCGCATTCAAGCCGAGTCTCGGCCGCCGTCTTCAGCAAGCGTTCCGGAACGCGGAGTTCGTCGAGGTGCCGAACGCGAAGACGTTCGTCCAGCTCGACGCACCGGACGTACTCGCAGACCAGATCGGCGGGGTATCCGCGCGCGGGCCGTTCGGCTGACGCTGACTACGCGCTCGGACGGCGCACCAGAGTGGAGAGCCGATCGGGTGCCTGCACACAGTAGGAGTCGGTGAGCAGCTCGGCGAGCTCGCTCCAGTCGGTCGCGTCGTCGATGAGCAGCCCGACGACGTTGTCACCCCAGGCCGCACGGAAGTACGGCGCGCCGAGATGCTCGAACGCCATCACCTCGGCGCGCTCGGCTCGGAACGTGACCCGGAACAGCTGGTCTTCGCCGCCGAAGAGGTGCGCGACAGTGGCCTGGCCGACCCGCCAGCGCACCCCTACCCAGGCATCCTCCTCGACGCACTCGGGAAGCTCGTCGAACACGTCACGTAGGCGCTGGGCGAGTGCGGGTGGAACCGCCGGTCGTTGGGCCACGGTCGCATTCTGCTACAGGGGTCAGACAGCGTCTTCCGGCGCGGCGACAAGCGACGGCGATTGACCGGATCGCTTCAGCGACTGCGCGACGAAGCCGCTCGCCTTCACGTCCTCGACGAACTCTTGGAGGTACGCAACGGTCTCCGGACGGCGAGCTCGCGTCGTACCGATCGCCTGCCGGATCAACATGAACCGCCCGTCGACCAAGCGCAGGTGCGGGTTGGCGAGGAGGTACTCGACCATCGGCTCGCGAATTCCGGCGGCTACCTCGAGCTGCTCGTTGGCGAACACGTCGACGCCGTCGCCGCCACGTACGACCGTCGCGTGCCGGAGCGTACGAGAAAGGTGGAGGTCGTACACCGACCCGCGCTTGACCCCCACTCGTACACCGGGTCGGTCGACATCGGCCACAGTCAGAATCGAGGACTCCCGCGCAACGGCGTACACGCCCTCGATGACGATGTACGGCGCTGTGAATGCAACCTGCTCGGCCCGGTCGGGGTCGACGGCAAGAAAGCAGATATCGGCGTCCCCGCGCGCCATCGCCTCGTACGACTTGCCGGCTGCGTCGAAGCACTGGAACCTCGCGGCGAGCCCCAACCGCTCGGCGAGCTCATACGCGAGGTCGACGGTCACCCCGCAGGGGTCTTCGGGCGAACCCTGCGCGAGTACCGGGTTGCCGAGGTTGATCGCAGCCCGCAGTACGCCGCTCGGCGCAAGATCATCTCTCACAACGGTAAGCATCACGCGCAGCCTACCCAGAGACTCGCGCTCACGACCGTGTTTCGCGGCCGCGTACGTTGCGGCGTATGGAGCCTCGCCGATCAGAACGGGCCGAACGCCGCCTCGACGTCGGCCTCGAGGTCGAGGGTCTCCAGCACCTTCAGCAGCTGCCGCTCTTCGTACCCGAAATGCGACTCCATGACCGAGCCGATCCCGTCGAGGTGCTGCTCGAGTACGGCGCTCGACTCTCCACTCTGCATCGCGGCATCGAGAGCACCGATCAGGTACTCGATCATGCTGTGATCCTGGCTCAACTTCGCGAGCACGTCGCTCAACTCGGGATGCTGGTGCTCGATCTCGGGAAACAGAACGGCGTCCTCCGCACCGTGGTGCCCACTCAGCGCAGCGCAGAAACCGCGACAGAACAACGCCAGATCGGAGGTGACTCGCGCCGCGTCGCCCGATTCGATCGACTCGCGCGCGACCGCGAGAGCGTCCCGGAGCCGTTGGTGTACGGCGCGCATCTCTCTCGCCCACGCGACCAGCCGCGTGTCATCGGTTTCGCTCATGCACGGCAGACACTATCGGCCCGTGCCTGGTTGGCGTGGTTCAGGGCCGAACGCGAAAGAGGACGTGCCGGCTCAGCGGGCTCGACGCGTCGATGTTCGGATGGTGGAAGTCGTCGGCCGGGTCGTGCGTCATGCCGATGCGCCGCATGACGGCCTGCGAACGCACATTGGTCTGAGTCGTGAACGACACGATCTCGCCCAGCCCGAGATCACCGAAGCCGTACGCGAGCGCGCGGGTGGCGGCCTCACTTGCGTATCCGTTGCCCCACGCACTCGGATCGAGGCGCCACCCGACCTCGACGGCCGGCGTGAAGTGCGCGTCGAAGCTCGGCACGGACAAGCCGGTGAAGCCGATGAACTGTCCGGTGTCGCTGACCTCGAGCGCCCAGAGACCCCAGCCCTCGGACCCGATTCGACCGGCGATGCGGTCGACCAACACGTCGCTTTCGGCTCGGGTCATCCGCGCAGGGAAGTGCTCCATGACGACCGGAGATGCGTTCATCTCGGCGAACGGAGCCCGGTCCGTGTCTCGCCACTGGCGGAGGAGCAACCGATCGGTTCGCAGTTCCACCGTCGACCTCAACATTTCTTGGGGTTCTAGCCTCGAGTCATGATTGAGACGTACGACCGCGCCAACACCCGGGTGCACCGGCAGAGCTAGCGGGCTAGCGCGAGGTGCCGTTGGTCTCGCGCTGGTCGGTCGGCTCGACGGCATCGTCATCGGCCGCCGAGTCGTCCGGCCGGTCGGGCTCCTCCTCGAAGTCGACCTTGCGGAACTGCCGGATCATGCTCCACATCAGCCCCGCGAGAGCGATGCCCATCAGCAGCACGATCACCAGCGCGACCCAGCCGGGCTTCACCTCGTCGGCGGTCGGGGGGTCGGCGGCAAGCTGTAGATAGACCTGCGCGGTGATCATGCCTCCATGGTCTCACGCGTCCGCAGACCAGCGAACAGATCGTCCTCCGGCGTCGTCGTGGGCACTTCGCTTCGGGCGAGCTCGTAGTCCTCGGTGGGCCAGACCTGCTGCTGCACCTCCATCGGCACCGCGAACCACGACCCGTTCGGGTCGATCTGCGTCGCATGCGCGATCAGCGCCCGGTCGCGCACATCGAAGTACTCCGCGCACGGCACCTGGGTCGTGATGCGCTTGTCGTGCTCGGGATCGGCCTTCCACTCCTGCAACCGCTCCGCGTACGGCGATTCGAGCCCGCGGCGGAGCATCTCGTTGTGCAACGCCTCGAAACGCGGACGGTTGAACCCGTGGTGGTAGTAGAGCTTGCTGGGCTGCCACGGCTCACCGGCATCGGGGTACGCGTCGGGATCGCCGGCCGCGTCGTACGCGGCAATGCTGACCTGATGGCACCTGATGTGGTCCGGGTGCGGGTAGCCGCCGTTCTCGTCGTACGTCGTGAGGACGTGCGGACGTACGTCGCGGATGATGCGTACGAGCCGCTCGGCGGCCTCCTCGACGGGAATCGTCGCGAAGCAGCCCTCCGGGAGCGGCGGCTTGGGATCACCCTCCGGCCAGCCCGAGTCGACGTACCCGAGCCACTCCTGGGTGACCCCGAGGATCTCGCGGGCGCGATTCATCTCCTCGCGCCGGATCTCGGTGATGTTCGCGAGTACGTCGGGTCGATCCATGTTCGGGTTGAGGATCGAGCCGCGTTCGCCGCCGGTGCAGGTCACGACATGGACGTCGACCCCCTCTGCCACGTACTTCGCGGTCGATGCCGCCCCCTTGCTCGACTCGTCGTCCGGATGGGCATGGACGTGCATGAGCCGTAGTCGCTCGGCCACCGTTCTCCTCTGGTCCGTTCGTCTGTGCGCGAATGATGCGTCACAATGGTGTCGGACCTGCATCCTCGCAGGTACGCGACCCCACCGATTCTACGGAGATCGACTATGACCAACGACGTGCTGGAGCGCCGCTACGGCGCTGCGCGCACCCGTCGCTGGCCGGTCATCATCCTGGCATCGGCACTCGGAGCAGTCGCGCTTGCGTGGATCACCTGGGTCGTACTCGACCAGGATCGTTCGTTGTCCTACCAGGTGAGCGGGTACGACGTCGTCTCCGACACCGAGACCGTCGTCACCGTCGAGCTGAACCGCGAGAACGGCGATGCCGTCGAGTGCGAGATCTATGCACAGGCCGAAGACCACTCCGTTGTCGGCGAGCGCATTGTGACCGTACCGTCCGGCGAGCCCGGCACGGTACGCGTGGACGAGCCGATAAAGACGGAGCGACGAGCCGTCAACGGCGTCTTGAAGACCTGCCGTCTGGCCGGCTGAGACGCACGCACCCACCGCGCCAGGCGATACTTGCTATCGTCACCAGTTCGCACCGGGTGCCTTCCCGATAGACCGCATCCAACCAAGGAGCACGAACCGTGACACAACCAATTGAAGAGAACACCATCTGGCTCACCAAGGACGCCTACGAGCGCCTGCGGGCCGAGCTGGATCATCTTCGTGGTCCTGCCCGGGCGGAGCTTGCGGCGCGCATCGGGGAGGCCCGCGACGAAGGCGATCTGCGCGAGAACGGCGGCTACCACGCCGCCAAGGACGAGCAAGGCAAGCAAGAGGCGCGCATCCGCCAGCTCGAGGACTTGCTGCGCCGCGCCGAGGTCGGCGAACAGCGCGAGGACGACGGCCTCGTCGAGCCGGGCATGATCCTGACCATCCGCTTCGCCGGCGACGACGACACCGAGAAGTTCCTGCTCGGTTCCCGCGAGCTGCTGGCGCTCGACCCGTCGGTCGACCTCCAAGTGTTCTCGCCGGAGTCGCCGCTCGGTGCCGCGATCAACGGCAAGTACAAGGGCGATAAGGCGACGTACTCCGCCCCCAACGGGGCCGACGTCACCGTCGAGATCGTCGACGCGACGCCGTTCAACGGCTGACCGCAAACCTGTAGCCCGAAGAGCCCCGGGGTCGATCGCCGATCGACCCCGGGGCTCTTCGTACACTCTAAACCGACTTGCATACGTTCATGTACGTATGTTTATGCTGACTCATGGCCGAAGCCCGCCCGCCGAGTACGAAAGCCACGCCACGCCGCACCCAGAGCGAGCGGCGAGCGACAACCCGCGCTGCCTTGCTGGAGTCGGCCGCACGTGGGCTCTCCCGTTACGGATACGGCAACCTGCGACTGGAGCAGGTTGCGCAGGACGCCGGGTACACCCGCGGCGCTCTGTACCACCAGTTCGCCGACAAACAGGACCTCACGCTGGCCGTCGTCCGCGACTGGTGGCCCGAGAACTGGCGGGCGGCAGTGCTGCCCCTTGTCGAGGCGGAGTCCGATCCAGTCGCAGCGCTCCTCGCCCTCGCGCAGGGCCACGCGGTCTTCTGCCGGCGAGAGGTCGCGCGCATTCCGACAGCCATGCGCCTGGAGTTCACCGGGCAGGATCATCCGGTCGGCCACGCCGTCGAGCACAACTATGACCTGCTCGTACGGCACTGCCAGAAGCTGATCGACGCCGGTCGGGAGGCCGGAGCGATCCCGACGGACACGCCATCGAGAATCCTCGCGCTCGCGTTCGTCGGGGCGCTGGAGGGTTCGGTGATCGGCCTGGCCGGCAATGCACCGTACGACCGGGACTTCGCAGTACGCGCAGTCGCGGGCGTACTCGGCATCGATCCCGATGCCCACAATCCAGCAACGAGATGACAGGAGCAGCACGATGAGATTGCCCAACTCCGTCCACGCCGAACACCCGTGGCGGATCCACGAGATCAGCGCCGACTTCCGGCTGTACGACGTGTGGGCGCTTCCGACGCCCGGCGGCCGGGACGACTTCGCGCAGCTGATCCAGATGGTGTCGACCGACGACACCAGCAACAACCCGTCGTGGATCGCTCGAATGCTGTTCTCGATCCGTTGGAAGCTCGGCGAGATCTTAGGGTGGGACGACCCGGACCGCGGTGTCGGCCGACGTGTCCCGACGTTGCGCGATCGACTGCCCGACGACCTGCGCGACGCTGCGCCGGGGCCGGACTTCGATCGCCTCCCGTTCAGCTCGGTGTTCCTCACCGACAACGAGTTCGCGGCCGAGATGGCGAACTCCACGATGCACGGCATCATGCACCTGACCTGGGTTCCCGACGACAACGGCGGCTACCGCGGACAGATGGCCGTGCTCGTACGTCCGAACGGCGTCTTCGGCAACGCGTACATGGCCGCGATCGCACCGTTTCGCCATCTGCTCGTGTATCCCCCGCTGATGCGCGGGATCGGTCAGGACTGGCGCGCCCTCACGGCTAGAAACTCACCCAGTAGCCTGCCTCGGTGAGCGCGTTCTCGACGCGTTCGCGGTGTGCTGGACCACGGGTCTCCACCTGCATCGACACCTCCACCTCATCGAGGTGCAGGGTCGCCGAGGTGCGTTCGTGTACGACGTCGAGCACGTTGACGTCCACCCTCGCGAGCAGGTCGAGGAGCTCGCGCAGGCCGCCGGGACGATCGGGGATGCGCACCCGGAACGCGAGATAGCGACCGGCGGCCGCCATACCGTGCCGCAACAGGTGGATGAGCAACAGCGGGTCGACATTGCCGCCGCTGAGTACGCAGACGACGGGCCCCTCGAAGGCGTCCTTGTGGTCGAGCAGCCCGGCCACCGCTGCCGCTCCGGCGGGCTCGACTAGCTGTTTGGCGCGTTCGAGCAGCAGCAGCATCGCCCGGCTGAGCGCCTCCTCGGACACTGTCAGGATCTCGTCGACGTGGGCCGAGATCGCGGCGAACGGCACCTCTCCCGGCCTTCGCACGGCGATCCCGTCGGCCATCGTCGTACGCCCGGGCACGGCGACGGGGTGGCCGGCCCGCAAGGACTCCGGGTACGCGGCGACCCGCTCGGCCTGCACACCGATGACACGTACGTCGGGCCGTAGCTCGCTGATCGCGCTCGCGACGCCGGCCGCGAGTCCACCGCCGCCGACCGGCACCAGCACGGTTCTGACGTCCGGAACCTGCTCGACGATCTCGAGCCCGACCGTCGCTTGACCGGCGACGATGTCGGCATGGTCGAACGGATGGATCAACACCGCCCCGGTCGCTTCGGCGAACTCGGTCGCCGCGACCAGACAGTCGTCGACGCTCTCACCGGTGAACCGGATGTCGGCGCCGTACGCCCGGGTCGCCTTCTCCTTCGGGATCGGCGCGCCCTCGGGCATGAACACCGTCGACTTCGTGCCGAGTAACGACGCTGCGAGCGCGACTCCCTGCGCATGGTTGCCGGCGCTTGCGGCGACGACTCCGCGGGCACGCTCCGCGTCGCTGAGGTTGGAGATCCGGACGTACGCTCCCCGGATCTTGAACGATCCCGCACGCTGCAGATGCTCACATTTGAGGAGCACCGGGACGTCGGTCATCGCCGACAGTGACCGGGAGATCTCCACCGGCGTGGTCAGTGCGACGTCGCCGAGCAGCTCGGCCGCCGCGCGTACGTCGTCGATCGTCACGGATGGCGTTTCTTGCATGGGATGACCTTAGAACGTCAGGTTGCTGCCGGGGCGCCTTCGTCGGGTACCGGCTCGGGCTCGCCGTAACGCCGGGAGAGGTAGCGTACGACCGCGTTCGCGCAGGCCGCAGTAGGCACGGCGACAAGTGCGCCGACGACGCCTGAGATGGTGATGCCGGCGGCGATCGCGACGATGATCGCAAGCGGGTGCACGCGCACCAGTCGACCCATCAGGAACGGCTGGAGTACGTGCGACTCAAGCTGCTGGACGGCGAGAACCGCGGCGAGCATGAACACCGCTGTCCAGAAGCCCTGGTCGACGAGCGCAACGAGAACGGCAACGATGCCGGACACGAACGCGCCGACGATCGGCACGAATGCTCCGAGGAACACCAGCATGCCGATCGCGAACACGAGCGGCACGCCCAGCAGGTACGCGGCCAATGCGATGCCGATCGCATCGGTGAGCGCGACCAGCACCGTCGCACGTACGAAGGCCGTGAGCGAGATCCACGCGACGTGGCCGGAGCCGTGGACCGCGTCGCGCGCCTTACGCGGCACGAGACCCACGATGAACCGCCAGATGCGGTCGCCTTCGTACAGGAAGAAGAATGTCGAGAACAGCACGATGAACGCACCCGTTGCGACATGGGTCACCCGGGAACCGAACTCGGTTGCCCGCGCCACGACCTCGCTGTCGTTGCCTTGCACGGTGTGCTGCGCGCGTTCGATCCAGGTGTCGAGCTGCTCGTCGGACAGGCCGAGCGGACCGTCGCGCAGCCAGTCCTGGATCTCGCCGATGCCATCGGCCACCGAGCTGCGCAGGTCATCGATCTGTGCGATCACCTGCTGCCCGACCAGGGTCAGGATCCCGCCGATCACCGCGATGCCGGCCAGCACGACGATGAAGGTGGCCAGCACCCGGGGCACGCGTAGACGTACCAGCCAGTCGACGAACGGCATGCCGAGTGCCGTCAGCAGCACGGCAATGGCAACCGGGACGGTGATGTCGGAGAAGTACGACAGGATGCGGTAGACCACGTAGCTCGATAGCGCGATGACGAGCACTCGCCAACCCCAGGCCGCCGCGCGCTCCACACCGATCGGCACCTCGACCCGACGCGGGGTCGGTGGCTCCTCGGACACGTACGACCTCGTACGAGCTCCCGGCGCCGGCTCGAACTCCTCCGCGAGGCCTTCTCCGTCGACGACTCGACCGAAATCGCGGTTCAGGATCGCTCGCTGGCGCTCCAGTCTCTTCCCCCAGCCGGGCATCTCAGATCTTGGCAGCCTCGAACGCCTGCTGCAGGTCGGCCACCAGGTCGGAGCCGGTCTCGATACCGACCGAAAGCCGAACGAGATCGGACGGAACCTCCAGCGGTGAGCCCGCCGCCGACGCGTGCGTCATCCGACCAGGGTGCTCGATCAGCGACTCGACGCCGCCGAGCGACTCCGCCAGCGTGAACAGCTTCGTGTGGTTGACCAGGTCGACCGCGGCCTGCTCGCCATCGCGCATGCGGAACGACACCATGCCGCCGAAGCGCTTCATCTGCCGCTTGGCCAGCTCGCGCCCGGGATGCTGCGCGAGGCCCGGGTAGATGACCTCGGAGACCTCGTCGCGGTCCTCCAGGAAGTCGACGATCTGCTCGGCGTTCTGGCTGTGCCGATCCATCCGCGGGCCGAGCGTCTTCAGGCCGCGCAGGACGAGCCACGCATCGAACGGTCCGGCGACAGCACCCATGGCGTTCTGGTGGTACTCGATCGGCTCAGCGAGCTCGGCCTCGCGTACGACGAGCGCACCGCCGACGACATCGGAGTGTCCACCGGCGTACTTCGTGGTCGAATGCACGACGATGTCGGCGCCGTGGGTCAGAGGCTGCTGCAGGTACGGCGAGGCGAACGTGTTGTCGACGACGAGCAGCGCATCGGCAGCATGCGCGACCTCGGCGAGCGCCTCGATATCGGCGATGTTGAGCAGCGGGTTCGTCGGAGTCTCGACCCAGACGATGCGGGTCTCCCCCGGGCGGATCGCGTTGCGTACCGCCTCCACATCGGCCACCGCCGCGGGCGTGTACGCCAAGCCCCACGGCTTCTCGACGCCGTCGAACAGCCGGTAGGTGCCGCCGTACGCATCGTCGGGGATGACGACATGCTGGCCGGGGCGCGTCAGCGCGCGCAGCAGGGTGTCTTCGGCGGCCAGTCCGCTGGCGAACGCGAACCCGCGGACGCCGTGCTCGAGACTGGCCAGGCATTCCTCGAGCGCGGTGCGAGTCGGGTTGGCACTGCGCGAGTACTCGTAGCCCTCGCGCAGGCCGCCGACGCCGTCCTGCTTGTAGGTGCTGGTCGCGTAGATCGCCGGCACGACCGCGCCCGTACGCGGGTCGGGATCCTGTCCGGCGTGGATTGCTCGGGTTTCGAAGCCGTGGTCAGTCACGTGAGTGAGCCTAGTCGCCGTGGTCGCGTTCGTGCATACGGCGTACGAGGGAGTGCACCTGCTCGGCGAGCTCCGGCACGGGACCGTCGACCGCGAGGCCCGGCGCAACGTCTTTGACGGGTAACGCGCGTACCGGCGGCTCCGCGCCGCCGAGCTCCGCACGCCACTGCGCCATCTGCGCCGATGAGCTCGCGTACACGATGCGCCCGAGGCCGACCCAGGCATGCGCGGCCGAGCACATCGGGCAATGCTCACCCGAGGTGTAGACGGTCGCGCCGGGGCGCTCGTCGACAGGGATGTTCGCGGCCGCCCATCGGGCGAGCTCGAACTCCGGATGCCGGGTCTGGTCGCCGTCCGCGACCCGGTTGCGATCCTCGGCGCGGACGTTGCCCTCGGCGTCGACGAGAACGGATCCGAACGGCTCATCGCCGGCCTCGAGCGCCTCCTCGGCCAGCTCGACGCAGCGCTTCAGGTGCCTGATGTCTGTTTCATCCACCACGTCGGGAAGGATATGTCCATCGCGCTGGTTATGCCTGGCGGATACATCCGAGGAGGCGCCCATGTTCGGTCACGACAAGACCCGGCTCGTCACGCCGGAGGATGCCCTGCCCGGGCGCGAGACCCGTCCGTTCGCAGTCGGTACGACCCACGCCGTACTCGGCACGCCGATCGAGTCGGATCCGCCCGAGGGATTCGAGACCGCGGTGTTCGGGCTCGGCTGCTTCTGGGGCGAGGAGAAGACGTTCTGGGAGACCCGTGGCGTCTGGTCGACGTCGGTCGGCTACGCCGGCGGCACCACCCCGAACCCCACGTACGAAGAGGTCTGCACCTCGCGTACCGGCCATGCCGAGGTCGTCCGGGTCGTCTTCGACCCGGCGGTCGTTTCGTACGAGCAGCTGCTCAAGATCTTCTGGGAGAACCACGACCCCACGCAAGGCATGCGCCAGGGCAACGACCGCGGCACGCAGTACCGCTCGATCATCCTCACCACTAGTGACGAGCAGCAGGCGGCCGCCGAGGCGTCACGCGACTCGTACCAGAAGGCGATGACCGAGCGCGGATACGGCGAGATCACCACCGTGATCGCACCGCTGCAGGCGTACTACTACGCCGAGGATGTGCATCAGCAGTACCTGGCGAAGAACCCGTTCGGCTACTGCCCGATCCACGCGACGGGCGTCGAGTACGCCGGCTGATAGCGCTGTCCACGCGACGCCTGGTCGTGATGCTGACAAACCTCTGGATCCGCACACGATCGAATGCAAACATTCGGCCGTGACGTTCGATTTCCACGCAACGTATGACGAGCTCAACCCCGACGACCACGACTACCGCTTCTACGCCCAGCTCGCCGCCGACCGTGGCGTGCGCACGGCCGTCGACCTCGGCTGCGGCACCGGCACATTGGCGCAAATCCTCACGGCACAAGGCGTAGACGTCATCGGAGTGGATCCCGATCCGGAGATGCTTCGCGTCGCGCGCTCCAAACACACTGAAAGCGCTTCTGGTGGCCGGGTCGAATGGAGACTCGGCTACAGCGATGTTCTCGAAGCTGCCGATGCTGATCTCGCAGTGATGTGGGGACACGTCGCACAGGTCTTCACCGACGACGACTCGTGGCTGAGTGTGCTCACCGATCTCCACCGTGCACTGGGCCGCGACCGCACGCTTGCCTTCGAATCGCGCAGCCCGGTCGCGCGCAAGTGGGAAGAATCGACCCGCGCCGCAACCCTCAGAACGGTCAGGACACCAGACGGCGACGTCGAGTTCTGGCATGAAACCGTCACAGTCGACTTGCCCCTGGTCACCTACGACACCTTCACCCGGAATCTCCGCACCCAAGAGCAGTACGCGCACCGCGACGTACTCGCCTTCCGTAACGAAAGCGAGCTGCGCACATCCGTCGAGAAATGCGGGTTCACAGTCACCAGCGTCTTCGGCGACTGGGACCGATCCACAACCGACCAACAGACGCCCGAATTGATCGTGATCGCTGCGCGTAACTGATGCCCGTCCGCCAGACGAGCAAGAGAATGCTGCCGTCGGCGTTATCTGACTGTTACCTACTCGGGCCCGAATCAACCGTCGATCGGGCTCTGACTGTCAGTGGCGGAATCTACTGTTCTCGTATGGGCGTTCGGCATGCTGACAGGTTCCGACGGGTGACGATTCCCGTCGAGCCGGCCGACGTGCAGTGCGCAGACGACGAGGGTGTCGCGGCTCTTCACGAACTGCTCACGGCGGTGACCAGCCTCCCCTACGCGGACAGCGATACGGCGCGGATAGACCGGATCGCCCTGCTGGAGAAGGCACGTGGCGCTCTCGCAGCCGCGCAGGCGCTCGAGATGGTCGAGTTCGAGGAGTCGCAGATCGCCACCCAGCGCGAGGCCGGCGTCGCCGAGCGCAATGTCGGTCGCGGTGTCGCCGATCAGGTCGCGTTGGCCCGTGGTCTGTCTCCGGCGCGCGGGTCGCGGGAGCTGAGCTGGGTACGCGCGCTGGTCAAGCAGCTGCCCGAAACCCGGCGACTGCTCGCTGCCGGGAAGATCTCCGAGGTGACAGCTCGGGCGATGGTCACCGAGACGGCCGAGCTGCGGGTCGAGGATCGTCGTCGGGTTGACTCAGACCTCGCCCCTGACCTTCCCGCCATGGTCGAGCGCGAGGCTCGTGCGGCGGCACGCAAGGCCGCGTACGCGCTGGATCCGGAGGCGGCAACGCGCCGCGCGCGGAAGGCCCGCAAAGACCGACGCGTCTCGATCCGCCCCGCACCCGACACGATGACCCTGGTTACGGGACTTCTGCCTGTCGAGCAGGGTGTCGCGGCATGGGCGAGTCTGAAACAGGCGGCCGCGTCGGCGAAGGCCTCGGGTGACGAGCGGACCCAGTCCCAGATCATGGCCGACACGTTCGTCGAACGCCTCACCGGGCAAACCGCGGCAACCGGCGTACCGGTCGAGGTGCATCTGACGATGAGCGCCGAGACGATGTGCGATGAGGATGACGGACCCGCCGACGTGCACGGTCACGGGCCGGTCCCGGCAGACATCGCTCGCGACATCATCCGCGACGACACGGTCGACCCAGCCAACGGCGATCCGCGACCGACAAGCGCCAACGTCGAGACGAGCCGTGACGACGCTGCGAACGCCGCCGACGACCCAACCGCACGGCGGCAGGTGAACGTCTGGCTGCGCCGGGTCTTCGATGACCCTGCCTCCGGCGTCGCGAACGACATCGATCCGGGCCGGCGCCGGTTCACCGGCGCCGTCGCGCGGTACCTGTTCGCCCGCGACAAGATCTGTCGCACCCCTGGCTGTGGGGCGTCGATCCGCCACCTGGACCACGTCCGTCCCTACCGTGACGGTGGCGCCACCGTCGCCGACAACGGTCAAGGCCTCTGCGAACGCTGCTCGTACACCAAAGAAATGCCGGGCTGGACGACCGTCGTGACGTCCGCGGAGACTCACACGACCACGATCACCACCCCCACCGGGCACAGCTATGCCTCGCGACCGCCGCCCGCGAACGGATACGGTCCATCAGCGCGCACCCTGTCCGCCCGGCGCCGCGACCGACGTCTCGCCCGCCTCAGAACCCGCTGGGTCATGGACGGAGTACGCCCACCCGGCGATTCCGCGTCATAGGTCGCGGCGGAACTTCCGGCCCGTCTGATCGCCGACACTCGCTGGATCGGCCGGGCCGACTTCGGTGAAGCCCGCCTTGAGCAGTACGCGTTGAGAGCCGACATTCTCTTCGGAGGTTCCCGCGGTGAGCGTACGCAGCCCGTGCGAGTCCCGGGCCAGGACGCAAAGGCGCTGCAAGGCAGCCGTAGCAACACCGCGACCCGCGGCGCTTTCGGCAACCCGGTAGCCGACCTCCGCAGACCCGTCGACCAGGTCGTAGAGGTTGAACCGACCGATGACCGATCCGTCGGCGGCGACCAGCACGTAGAAGGCGCAGATGCCGGCGTCCTGCTCGGCCAGCAAGGCGTCGAGCCTGCTGTCGAACTGATCGAAGAACCCGTCACCGCGGTCTGAGATGAACCGCGCGAAGTATGCGCGATTCGCGAGTTCGAAGGACAAGACCGCCGGCGCATGATCGGTACTCAACTGCTGAAGATCGGGCACGACCCGACCCTATCCAGCGGAAGGTTTCACTCAGTTCACCTGGCGCGCCATACCCTCCCAATGCGGCTTGCGCAGGTCACGTTTGAGCACCTTGCCCGTCGGTGACGTCGGCAGCACCTCGACGAACTCCCAGCCTGTCGGGATCTTGAAGTCGGCAATGCGCGAAGCGCAATGAGCACGCAGCTCGTCAGCGTCCGGTGCAGAGCCGGATCGAGCTACGACGACCGCGTGCACCCGCTCCCCGACGTCACCGTCGGGCACCGCGATCACAGCGCACGCAGCGACGTCGGGATGGGCGGCGAGGGTGTTCTCGACCTCGACCGAATGCACGTTGTCGCCGTTCACGACGATCGTGTCCTTCACCCGATCGACAACGTAGACATATCCGGACTCGTCGAGGTAACCGACGTCGCCGGTGTGCGCCCATCCGTGTCGCAGCACCTCGGCAGTCGCGTCGGGGTCGTTCCAGTAGCCGAGCATCGTGCCGGGGCCGCGCAGCAGGATCTCGCCGAGAGCGCCCGTTGGCACATCGACGTCGTCGGAGTCGACGACCCGCAGCTCGGTGTGGATGGCCGCGCGGCCGGCGGATCGCAGCTGCGGTCCGGGCCGGTGGTCGCCGGGTGTCAGGAACGTACCCGACATCGTCTCGGACATGCCGTAGAGCTGCCCGAAGTCCGCGTTCGGGAATGCCTTTTCGGAGCGCTCCAAAAGCGTCTCCGGCATAGGCGATCCCCCGTAGAACAAGAACCGCATACTGCTCAGGTCGCGCCAGGCGGCGTCCGGATGGTCTACGACCTGCTGCAGCATCGGTGGTACGAGCAGCACCGCGGTCACCTGGTGCTCGTCGATCGACTGGAGCACCGCGGCCGGGTCGAAGCGCGGTAGCGGCACCAGCGTGTTGCCGTACTGGGACTGCGCGAGGCACGAACCCACACCCGATGAATGCGAGATCGGCGTGACCTGCAGCTGTCTCGTACCCGGGCTCACGTAACCGGGGAGGCCTCCGCCGAACGCCAGAATGATGCTCATCATCGAGCTGGTGCTGTGCATCACGGTCTTGGGTAGACCAGTTGTGCCTCCGGTGTGCACGAGCACGGCAAGGTCGTCCCCGGCGCGCCGCGCATCGGAGACCGGTTCCGAACTCGCGATGAGTTCCTCGTATGACGCCATGCCCGCGGGAGTCGGCCCGTCTCCCATGTGGATGACCGACCGCAGACCCGGATATCCCTCCTTGATCTGCGGTATGTATCCCGCGAAGGCGTCGTCGACCAGGAGGATGTCGGTATCGGCGTCGGCAAGCATCGGCGCCATCTCGAACGGCGCGCGCACGATGTCGACCACGTCGATGACGCCGTCGGCCCACGGGATCGCGAGCACCGCCTCCGCGAAACGATCGGAGTTCAGGCCGAGCACACCAACACGTGCGCCGTCGCGTACGCCCAGCTCACGCAGTGCCCCGGCGAGCCGAGCAACCCGATCGGCCTGTTCGGCGAACGTGCGCTTGCGATCACCGAAGATGGTGGCGATGCCGTCGGGTTGCAGCTGCAGCGCCCGGTGCAGGCCATGCGTCCAGTTGATCTCGTGGCGAGTCGTCATGGGCATCACGATGACTCCGCGCGCTGTCAATGCGCTGCCAGGTCACTGCCAACGGCTACATCGGATCGGGTACGTGCGCCAACTTGTCCGGGTTTCGGATGACATCGATCGAGGCGATCCGGCCGGCATCGAAGCTGAACGCCAGCACGGAGACACCGCCCGTGCGCTCGCGGATGATGAGACCGGGTGCACCGTTGACGTCGGTCGGCACCATCTGCAGCTCGCCGAAAGCGTTCGCTTGCGCCAGCATCATCGGTGCGATGCGCTCCGCCTGGCGTACCTCTTCCTGAAGCGCCTGGACCTTGCCACCACCGTCGCCGCGCAGGACGACGTCAGGGTCGAGCACGGCGATGAGACCCGGAAGATCGCCCCGATCGCACGCAGCAGCGAACGCCTCCACCAGCGCCCGCTGCTCGGCGTCGCTCGGCGGTGCCACTGGTTGCCCGGCTTCGACGCGTCGGCGGGCTCGGGATGCGAGCTGGCGTACGGCCGCGGGGGTGCGGCCGACGATCTCGGCGACCTCGGGGAACGGCACGGCAAACACGTCGTGCAGTACGAAGGCCGTACGCTCCGCAGGCGAAAGCTGCTCGAGCACGACGAGCAACGCCATACTGACCGATTCATCCAGCGTGATCCGGTCCGCAGGGTCTTGCGACGTGTCCTGCACGAGTGGCTCCGGCAACCAGGTGCCGACGTACTGCTCGCGCCGAACGCGTGCGCTACCGAGCGCGTCCAGCGCCAGCCGGCTGACGGTGGTCGTCAACCAGGCGGCGAGATCCCGTACCCCGTCTGGATCGGCGATACCGCGCAACCGCAACCAGGCCTCCTGGACACAGTCCTCCGCCTCCGCGAGCGACCCCGTCATCGTGTACGCGATGCGCAGTAGCCGTGGCCGGTTTACCTCGAATGCCTCGGCGAGCGCCTGCTCGGTCTCTCGTACGTCCCGTTTGTTGTCTCCCATGCAGTGATGACTAGGCGGGTCGCCGATTTGTGACATCGGCCCGCAATGAGCCGCCGCAATGTCACACCCCCGGCAGCTGCGTCGTCACCAGGCCACCAACGCCCTGCCGACGCCGGGGTGCCCGACGACTGCTGGGGGAAAGCTCATGACACTCACCGAGACAGACCGAGACAAGAACACCAGACCGCCAGTACGAGGAGGCGTGTTCGTCCGCATCGGCGGCTTTGCCTACCGCCGCAAATGGATCGCTTTGATCCTCTGGGTTGCCGTTCTCGCCGGGGTCTGGGGCGCGGCGACGGCGGCGGGCGACGCGTACAGCAATGACAACTCCCTACCGGGAACCGAATCGCAGGCGGCGGCAGACCTGCTGGATGCGCACGGCGCCGGGCATGCCGCAGACACCCTCGAGATCGTCGTGCACGACGAGGACGGGCTGGACGGCGTACAAGAACGCATCGAACCCATGCTCCAGGAGGTCGCGGACCTCCCGAACGTCGACAGCGTCCAGAGCCTGTACGACAATCCGGCCGCCATCGCGGACGACGGCACGATCGGGTTCGCGACCGTGACACTCGAGGTGCCATCCGAGGACATGCCGCTCGAGGACACCGAACGCATCCTCGATACCGCGCAGGAGATCGACGGCGACGGCCTGCAGGTGGAGCTCGGCGGAGATGCATCCCGGCTATTGGCTGAGGGCAGCACCAGTGCCGCGGAAGGCGTGGGAATCATTGCCGCGCTGGTGATCCTCGTCTTGATGTTCGGCACGTTCATCGCCGCCGGTCTGCCGATCGCGATCGCCCTTTTCGCCGTCGGATCGACGGTCGGCATCATCATCCTGGCGTCACACATCTTCACCATCGCGTCCTGGACGCCACCGGTCATGTTCCTGGTCGGCCTCGGCGTCGGCATCGACTACGCATTACTGATCTTTGCCCGTTACCGCAGCGAGCTCGTACGCGGTGAGGACTCCGAACGCGCCGCGATCACCGCTATGGATGCCGCCGGTCGTTCGGTCTTCTTTGCCGGTTGCACAGTGATCCTGGCGCTGCTCGGCCTCACCGCGCTCGGGCTCGGCGCGATCCAGGGCATGGCACTGTCGGTCGCGCTCACGGTACTGATGACGATGGTGGCCGCGCTGACGCTACTCCCCGCGCTGATGGGCATTTTCGGTAATCGTTTCGCCCGGCAGTTCGCGAAGCGGGCGGAGAAGCGCAAAGCCAAGAACAAGGGTGCGGACGGCGACGGCTGGCGGCGTCTCGCAACCACAGTGCAGAAGCGCCCGCTGGCCGCACTCATCGCGGCGGCGATAGTCCTCGGCGCACTCGCCTTCCCCGCGCTGAGTATCCGCCTCGGCTTCAATGATGCGGGCAACGATCCGGCAGACAGCACCAGCCGGCAGGCGTACGACCTGCTCTCCGACGGGTTCGGGCCCGGTTTCAACGGTCCGTTGCTCGTCGCCACCGACGGTGGCGACGGCAGCGCCGACGAGGCGGCGACCGCTGCGGCGCAGGCGCTGGGCGAGACCGACGGCGTCGCAGCCGCAGCGGACCCGATGCCGACACCGGACGGCGAAGCCGCGACGGTCATGGTCTTCCCCGAATCATCCCCACAGGACGAACAGACCCAGGATCTCGTCGGCACGTTGCGCGACGACGTCCTGCCGGAAGTGTCAGCCGACACCGGTGCGGAGTACCTCGTCGGCGGCGCCACCGCCGCGTCGGAGGACTACGCAGGCAAGCTCGGCGAACGAATGCCGCTGTTCATGGCGATCGTCGTTGGACTCTCCGTCATCCTGCTGATGGCGGTGTTCCGGTCGGTCCTCATTCCGCTGAAGGCTGCGATCCTGAACCTGCTCAGCATCGGCGCCGCGCTCGGCGCGATGAAACTGGTCTTCCAGGACGGGATGCTCGGATTCGAAGGCGGACCGATCGAGGCGTACGTACCGGTGATGATCTTCGCCATCGTCTTCGGGCTCTCCATGGACTATGAGATCTTCCTGATCTCCCGGATGCACGAGGAATGGACGAACGACAAGAGCCACGATCCCTCGCACGCGGTACGTGAGGGCCTCGCCCACACGGGCGCGGTGATCACCGCGGCGGGGTCGATCATGGTCGTGATCTTCGCGGCCTTCGTCCTCAGCGACCAACGGCTACTGCAGCAGACGGGCTTCGCCTTCGCAGTCGCGATCTTCGTCGACGCAGTGATCATTCGATGTCTAGTCGTCCCCGCGGCGATGGAGCTGATGGGTCGCCGCGCCTGGTGGCTACCGGCGCCGCTCGCCCGGGTGTTGCCGAAGGTGGAGCTGGAGCGACACTGACTCCGGCTCCGACCGGGCCTCAGGACGGATCGTCGAGCACCTCACGAAGCTTCCGCGCGAATGCCTCGGGCTGGCCGGCGTAGCCGAACTCGCCGTCCATGAAACCGCCGTGGTGGCTCGGGAACACAACCGCCTGTCGCCCGAGAAGCTCAGCGGTGGCCACCGTCGTACGCCCGGTCAACGCCGCACCCGACTCCTCAGCGACGCCGACCACGATCCTGGTCGGCGTCGCGAGGAGCGCTTCGGTGTCGAGACGTTGATCAGAAACCGCCCACGAACGCTCAGAGAGCAACGGATCATCGCGAGTTCCATCGTCATCGGTCGGTAACCCGAATGCCGCAGGATCCGGTTGCTCTTGCCCGAAGAAGGCGTCGGTGAACTCACCCTGCCAGGACGTCATGGCCGTGAACGCCGCCATGCCCGCACCCCAGCCGCCGCTTTCGTACGCGTCACGTACGTCGCGCCTCGCACGATGTGCGGCGTCGGCATCCTCGAGCAGTGAGATCAGCGGGGGTTCGTGCGCAACGAGCATGGTCACATCGTCGGGGTACTGCGCGACGAGCACCAGCGCAGTCACCGCACCGCCGCTGCTGGCGAACAGCTCGACGGGCCCGGCGTCGAGCGCTTCGATCAACGCATGCACATCGGCTGCCTGAGTCTGCGGCACCTGGTCCAGCCGGCCGTCCTTGCGAATGCTGCGACCGAGACCGCGCGGGTCGTACCTCACCACCGTGCGGTCCGGGAACTGCGCGGCCAATGCGCTGAAACCACCGGAGTCCATCGGCTGGGCGATCATCAGCAGCGGCGGGCGACCATCCGCTGTCGGCAAGGGTCCGTCGACGTCGTAGACGAGGTCGACTCCGGGCAGCTCGAGAGTATGTGTGGTCATGCCTCGTACGACGATTCGAACGCCCGAAACTCATCGGTACCCCACTGGCAGAGGAAACGGGATGGCGCTGGTCATAGGTCTAGGCATTAGGCTCACGTGCCATGTGGTTCGGGGTGCTGGGTTCATTCGAGGCCCAAGACGATGCTGGCGTGCCCTTGACCATCCCTGCGCCGAAGCAGAAGCGGCTGCTCGCTGTGCTGCTCGCGAGCGGCACAGAATGGGTGACGACCGACCGGTTGATAGACGTGCTCTGGTCGGGCGAGCCGCCGCGGTCCGCGCGGTCGAACCTGCATGTGTACGTCTATCGGCTGCGCGGCGTACTCGGCGAGGATCGAATCGAACACCGCGACGGCGGATACCGCCTCGCCGTTGATCCGGAGGAGACCGACGCTGGCCGCTTCGAGCTGCTTGCCGCGTCGGGGTCGTACCACGAAGCGTTGGCGCTCTGGCGGGGTGAGCCCTACGTCGGCGTAACGGATATGGAGGTCGTACGCGAGGAGGCGGCGCGACTCGACGAGCTGCGTTTGAACACCCTCGAGGCACGTATCGACGACGACCTACGCCACGGGCTACACACGGAGCTGGTCGCCGAGCTCACCAACATCGTCACGCAGCACCCACTTCGCGAGCGCTTCTCCGGCCAGCTGATGCTCGCGTTGTATCGCGCCGGGCGCGCGTCCCATGCGCTCGAGGTGTACAGCTCCCTTCGTACGCAGCTGGTCGAGGAGCTCGGTACGGAGCCGGGGAAACCGCTACGTGAGCTCCAGCAGGCGATCCTCGCCGAGGACCCCGAGCTCGAGGGCACGCCGAAACCCAATGCTCCGACACACACCGTCCCGGCCGAGCTGCCGCCGGCAATCGGCAGCTTCTCGGGCCGCAACAACGAGCTCGAACGCGTCGGAGCGATGCTGACGGACGCACGCGAACCCTCGGTGCCAGTCGTCGCAATCGCCGGCCCCGGCGGTATCGGCAAGTCGGCGCTCGCCGTACAAGCCGCACACACGGTCGCGGATGCCTTTCCCGACGGCCAGCTCTACGTGAACCTCCAGGGCGCCACCCCCGGTATGCGCCCGTTGCAGTCGCGCGAGGTCCTGGAGCGCCTGCTTCGCTCGCTCGGTGACGCCGACTTCGACGCACCGCGTGACGTCGACGAGGCATCCGCACGGTTGCGTACCCTCACCGCCGACCGGAAGATCCTGGTCGTACTCGACGACGTCGTCGACAGCGCCCAGGTACGCCCGCTGCTGCCGGGTGGCAAGGGTTGTGGGGTTCTGGTGACGAGCCGCAGCGTATTGGCCTCGCTCGACGGCGCCGTGACCCACCAGCTCGACGCGCTCGACGACGCTGAGGCTACCGACCTGCTCGGCAGGGTCATGGGCGTCGACCGGCTCCACGCCGAGCCCGAGGCCGCCCAGGAGCTCGCCGCGTTGTGCGACCGGTTGCCGCTCGCATTGTGCATCGCGGGCGCGAAGCTGAACCGGCGGCCGAACTGGCCGATCGCCGAACTCGTCCGCCGCCTCGCCGACGAGCAGCGCCGGCTCGACGAACTCGAGCTCCCAGACCGGGCCGTACGCGCGTCGTTCACCGTCAGCATCACCGATGTCGGACCCGATGCGGCACGGATGTTCCGGCTGCTCGGACTGCTCGCCGGCCCTGATTTCGGCGTACCGGTGGCGGCGGCGCTTGCAGAGGTCGCCGATGTCGAAGCCGAACGACTCCTCGACGAGCTCGTCGATGCCCAGCTCGCCGATTCCCGTACGCCGGGCAGGTTTCGGCTGCACGACCTGCTCCGGCTGTTCGCGCGCGATCAGGCGTACGCCGTGGAGTCGGAAAGCGACCGCGAAGGAGCAGTGCGCCGGACCCTGCACTGCTACCTCGCTACCGCGCGTACAGCCGAGCTGATCCAGACTCCGGACACCTGGCGCGACCGCTTTCTGCCCGATGAACTCGCGCACGAGGGGCAGCGCCTCCAGAACGAGGCCGAGATCGGTGCTTGGCTGTCGGCCGAGCTACCGAACCTGTTGGCGTCCGCGCGCCAGGGCTCCACACTTCCGACCGACGGCAACCGTCTCGCGGCGGCCTTCGCGGTCATGCTGTTCACGCCGATGAACACCCGCGGCCGATGGTACGAGCTGCGGGAGCTGATCGAGCTGGGTCTCGAGGCGCTGGGTGACAACCCGCTCACCGACCATCATGCGCTGCTCCTCAACGACCTCGGATGGATCAACGCACTGGTCGGCGACCCGGGCCAAGCCCCGGCGCATCTGGATCGAGCGCTCGCACATTGGCGCGCCACCGGAAACCGCCGGGGCGAGGCGACGACCCTGCGCGTACTCGCCCGTTCGTTCGGCGAGCGCGGCCGCGCCGAGGACGCCATTGACCACGCCCGAGCGGCACTGGCGCTCTTCAACGAGCTGGGCGTCCAGCACGGTCAGGTCGACTGCCTCATCACGATCGGGTTGCAGGCCGCGAGGCTGGAACGCTTCGACGAGGCCATCACGGCGCATATCGACGGCATCAAGATCGCCGAGGACATCGGCGACCGATGGCTTCAGGGCGTACTCCACGGCAACGTCGCAGACCTGTACCGGCGGTCCGGCGATCGCCACCTCGCCATCACCGAGTTCGAGAAGGCGCTGCACCTGGATCACACGTCGGGCAACGCCGAGACCTACTTCGAGGCCGAGCATCTCTGGGGCCTCGGTCGAGCACTGCATGAGGTCGGCGACACCGACAGCGCCCGCCGCTGCTGGGACCGGTCAGCACGCATCTTGCGCGGACTCCGCCTGATCGGCACGGACGAGCTCACGGCGCTGCTCACGACACCGCACCCGGAAACGCCCGAGGTCATCGCCCGCCAGATCTGAGCGATGGACGTTATAGAGCGCGTATAGCGACATCGCGAATGCTGTGGCAATGGATCGCGAACACATTCTCGGTACTTCGACCGATCTCCGCGCGGAGCGCCGCGCCCTCGTACAGAAGCTTTTCGACCCGGTCTCGACTCTCTTGCTCGGTGAAGCCGGTGTGCGATCGGGCTGGCGTTGCCTCGAACTCGGCGCGGCCGGCGGCTCGATCACGCGCTGGTTTGCCGACAGAAGCGGGCCGGCCGGACGCGTCGTCGCCGTCGACCTCGAACCGAACCATCTTGCCGCCCCGCCCGGTGTCGAGGTTCACCGTCACGACATCGGCACCGGCCTTCCGGTGGACAGCGCGTTCGACATCATCCATGCGAGCAACGTGCTAGGTCAGCTGCCCCGACGAGAGCATGTCTTCGACTCTCTGGTCACCACATTGGCGCCCGGCGGTTGGCTGCTGCTCGGCGATATCAGCGGACAGCCGCTGCGAGTGCTTTCGGCGCCGAGCGCCGACGACGCAGACCTGAGCGATCGGGTCGTACGCGCATGCCGGCGAGCAACGACGGAGACGACTGGCGTCTCCTGGGACTGGGCACAGCGGGTCGAGCGGCACATGGCTGCCGCTCAACTCGTCGATATCCGCGGGTTCGAGTACGCCCCGATGCTCGTCGGCTCGGGGGCCGTTGCTGCGCTGGCCGACACCTACGTACGCAGCGTCGAGCCGGCGATCGCCCGGCACGGCATCTCGCCGGATGAGCTCGAGCGTTTCCACTCGCTCATGCATGACCCGAGCTTCCGTGCTTGGCCGTTCTTCCGGCTGGTGCTCACCGTTGGGCGTAAGGCCTGCTGAGATGTCGTGGCCTCGCGGTTGTCGGGCCGGCGGCCTATCGTCGCGTACGTGGCCGTTCATGAGCTCACCCGTAGGCAGGCGCGGCGGATCGCGGTGCGTGCTCAGCTACTCGACGCAGAGCGACCGGCCGACCTCATCGACGTCGTACGTCGGCTGTCGCTGCTGCAGCTGGACCAGACGGCCGCGGTAGCACCGAACGCCGACCTCGTGGCGTGGAGCCGTCTCGGGTCTTCGTACGCCCCCGCCGAGCTGCAGCGACTGCTCGCCGACGGCACCTTCGTCGAGTTCCGAGGTCGCGTACGCCTCGGCGAGGACCTCGCGCTGTATCGCGCGGAGATGGCGGCCTGGCCGGGC
This sequence comes from Nocardioidaceae bacterium SCSIO 66511, assembly GCA_023100825.1. Lineage (NCBI taxonomy): Bacteria > Bacillati > Actinomycetota > Actinomycetes > Propionibacteriales > Nocardioidaceae > Nocardioidaceae bacterium SCSIO 66511. Next base: position 3,671,642 of record CP095846.1, read on the forward strand.
AGCGGAGACGTCGCGGAGTACCTGCTGGCTCAGCGCGACTGGATCGAAGACAACGCCGCATGTCGCCAAGACATCATCGCGCGGCTCGAGTTGTCGGGGCCGCTCACGTCGCGCGAGCTGCCCGACAGCTGTGTCGTCCCGTGGCGCTCGTCCGGCTGGAACAACAACCGAAATGTCGTCCGAATGCTCGACCTGATGGAGCAACGCGGAGAAGTCGCGGTAGCCGGGCATCGAGGTCGCGATCGGTTGTGGGACGTACCGGCCCGCGTTCATCTCGACGATTCGGTCGTACCGATCGACGAAGCGCAGCACCTGCGTGCGGTACGCCGGCTTCGCTCTCTCGGGATCGCGCGACCGAAGGGGCCTGAGTTCCCCGTCGAACCGAACGACGTCGGTCAGGTCGGTGAACTCGCCGTGGTCGAAGGCGTACGCGGTACGTGGCGAGTCGACCCGAGCCAACTCGACAGACCGTTCTCGGGACGCACCGCGTTACTGTCGCCACTCGACCGGCTTGTATTCGACCGGAAGCGGATGGCCGACATCTTCGACTTCGACTACCAGCTGGAGATGTACAAACCCGCGGCGAAACGTCGCTGGGGCTACTTCGCGTTGCCGATCCTGTATCGCGACCGACTCGTCGGCAAGGTCGACGCGACCGCCGACCGCAAGGGCGGTGTTCTCCGGGTCGACGCCGTGCACCGCGACGTGGAGTTCAGCAAGACGATGGCTTCCGCCGTCGACGCCGAGATCCACGATCTGGCCGAATGGTTGCAACTCGACCTCGATCTGCCCGCCTGACCCCGTCACCATTCGAGCCTGGTTCACTTTGAACATGGCCCGACCGCTCACCTTGATCACCGGCGGCACCCGCGGCATCGGCGCTGCGACTGCCTTGCACCTCGCCGAAGCCGGACACGATCTCGTACTCGGTTATGTCCGCGACCACTCCGCCGCCAACGACGTTGCCGCGCGAGTACGCGACGTCGGTGTCGACTGCCTCACGGTGAGTGCCGACCTCGTTGCCGCTGACGGCATCGACACGCTGTTCGCGAAGGCCGCCGATGCCGGAGTGCTCACCGGCGTGGTCAACAACGCCGGCGCGACGCTGTACATCGGCCCGCTCGCGGATACCCCTCCCGACATCGTGCGTCGCACGGTGGACCTGAACCTCACGTCCGCGCTGCTCGTCGCTCGTGCAGGCGTACGCGCGATGTCGACCGCGTACGGCGGCCAGGGCGGTGTGCTCGTCAACGTCTCCTCGGGCGCGGCCACTATCGGCTCGCCGGGCGAGTATGTGCAGTACGCAGCCGCCAAAGCCGGCGTCGATGCGATGACTCTCGGCCTCGCCCAGGAGGTCGCCGCCGACGGTGTACGTGTCGTCGGCGTGGCGCCGGGCATCGTACGCACCGACATCCACGCCGATGCCGGCGAACCGGACCGCATAGCCCGCGTCGGTCCGAAGGTGCCGCTCGGCCGCGCCGGTGAGCCGGGCGAGATCGCCGAGGCGATCGGCTGGCTGCTCAGCGACGCTGCTTCGTACGTCACAGGTACGACGCTGCGAGTAGCCGGCGGCCGCTGACCACTGCCCCGTGGGCTTGTTCAGTCGACTGGAGACGACAGCCAGTTGCCCTCCAGCATCACTGTTCGGCCTTGGAACTCGTGGAACCCGTTCCATACCTGGACGCGCCGAGGAAGTAGGCGTAGGTACACATAACCCGACAACCGTCGTGGGTCATGGGAGACAGCGGCGAAGCGGTCGGCCACATCGATGGCAACGTCGCGGACGGTCACGAGGCCGCCGAGCGTGACGTCGACCATCACCACATCGGAGGTGGTTCCCAGTGCAATCCGTGCCTTCCCGGTCTCGTTCAAGTTCCGGACGGTCTTGCTGCCCTCGCCCGTTGCCGTGACGACCGAGTCCCCATCGATCACGAAAGCGACCGGAATCAGATGCGGACCGGCACTTCCCGCCGTCGACAGCCACATCTGGTACTCGTGCTCCAAACGGTCCTGTGCGGCGGCAATGCGTTCGCGATGGGTCCGCGGATCCAGTGACTCGCGCTGCGTACTCGTGTCGTTACCCGTAAGCATTGACTTACGCTAAGTTGATCGGGACTGGTAAGTCACTACTTACCACTTGCGTCACCACTCAGCACGGCCTTCGGTCCGCGTCGGGGGTTCCGTCAGTCCAGCGTGAGATCGTTTCGCCATGACGGATGTGACCCTGTTCCACAACCCCCGATGCTCGACCTCCCGACATGCGTACGACGAGCTCGCAGACGCAGACGTCGAGGTCGTCGAATACCTCAAGACACCGCTCGACCGCACCCAACTACTCGCCCTGATCGACAAACTCGAGGACCCGCCGGCCGATCTGGTGCGCAAGGACGCATACTTCAAGAAACAGGGCCTCGACACAGACGACTACACCTCCCCGAACGCGGTCGCCGACCTCCTCGTCGAACACCCGCGACTGATGGAGCGTCCGGTGATCGTACGTGGCGAGCGTGCGATCATCGGGCGGCCGAAGCATCGCGTTACGGAGTTCATGTCTTCGTAGGTTCGCTTCGCTTGCTTCCTTCATCGTTTTCCGTTCGCTGCGGTTCTCTTCTTTGGCGGCGACGACGCAGGTACGCGCCGGTGGCCGCTTTCCCGCGACCATCCCCGCTACTTCGGTTGCCACCTTCGCCGTTTCGGCGGTGCTTTGGCTCGCACCTTTGGTCCTGATTCCCCTTTAAAACAAGGCGATTCGACACTCTCAACTCTTGTTCATCGAACACACTTACGATACAATAGGTTCCATGTTCGAGCCGCAGACCTACACCCGCCTCCACGAGCAGGCGCGGCAGGCTGCGGACGCTTCCGAGCTCATTGGCCTCGCGACCGATGAGCAGCTGTGCCAGTCGTTGCGTGACCTGCAAGCGGCGTTGGATTTGCTCGACGGGGTACGCGCCTCCCTGTTCGCGCAGCTGAAAGAGTCTGAGGCCCACAAGTCCGACGGTGCGTCCACGGTCGCTGGGTGGGCTCGCCAAGAGTTGCGCATGGGATTGGGTGAGTCGCGGCGGCACACCAAAGCCGGACAGACCCTCAAGACGTTGCCGAAAGTCGCCGACGCGCTACGGGCCGGGACGATCCGGGCGGCGCATGTCGACGAGTTCACCGTCGGTGTCACCAAGGTCGGCGCCGACATCATGACCGACCTGCAAGACGTCCTCCTCCCGATCGCCAAAACATGTGAGCCCCGGGATCTGCGGGTCGCGATCAACGAGCTCAACGACATCGTGAACTGTGAAGAACGCGATAAGGCGTACCAGCGAGGCATGAACAAACGCGACATCCGGGTCGACAAATGTGGTGACGGGTACTACGTGTCCGGGATGCTCGACCCCGTCACCGGCGCAAAGTTCGCCCGATGGGCCAAAACCGTGTCAATGCCTGAGTACGACGGCGACGACCGCGCACCGTCCGACCGGAGGGTCGACGGACTCGGACGGATGCTCGACGACCAAAGCACCCCACCCCCGCCCGAACAGCAGCCCTCAGACGAACAACCCGAGCAGGAGCCGTCGAAACCGCGCCGCCGTGCCGACACCACCCTGCTCGTCCTCGCCGACCTCGAAACCCTCCTGCGCCTCCCCGGCGCCCGTCCGGCCACCCTCGTCGGGTTCGGACCCATCGGCCCCCAACTGCTGGGCTACCTGACCTGCGGCGCCGACACGTCAGGCATCCTCACCCACGGCACAACGAACGGCCCGACACCGCAGGCCAACGTCCTCAACGTCGGCCGCACCAGCCGCCTCGCCACCGCCGCACAACGCAAAGCGATCACCGCCCGCCAAGACGGCATCTGCGCCAACCCCGGCTGCGGCTCCACCTTCCTGGAGTTCCACCACGTCAACTGGTGGAACCGCGACGGCGGGCGTACGGACCTGTCGAATTTGGTCGGGATCTGCGGCGGCTGCCACCAACTCGTCCACCAAAACCGGCTGATCATCCGGCACGACGGGTCCGGCGGCTTCACCTTCCACCGCTCCACCGGCGCCGTCATCGACGACCACACCCGGATCACGAAACAACGCGTCCGCGACCTCATCGCCAACATCCGCCACGCGGCTGCTGAAACCGGCGACGAGAGACGACGGCCACCCGACCGACAACACCAGCGGCACCGACGGCACGGCCGACTCCACGACCTCCCCGGCCGCACCTACACGATCACCCACCTCAACCTCTGCGACCTCACCCCACCCCGCACCTGACAGCGCCGCAGCCCGCCGCCAGCGGGCTCATCGGCATGCGCGGACGCTTTATATGAGTCGACTCAACTTTTGGAATAGAACCCACTCAACTCTGGTTGTACGAGGTGACGGGCAAACAGCCCGAACTCACGAACTAGGAGTACAACCATGAACACATTGGCACTGCGCGCCAGGCGGGATCCGTTCGCCGAGTTCGACGCGCTCGTCCGCAACGCCTTCGGTCCGACGAACGTCCGTACGACCGGTTTCTCACCGGCAGCCGAGGTCAGTCGCGACGGCGACGACGCGATCGTACGAGTCGAGCTACCCGGCGTCGACGTCGAGAACGACGTCACGGTCGAGGTCGACGATGGGCGTCTGGTCGTACGCGGTGAGCGTCGCGACGAGCGCACCGAGGAGAGCGACGGCCGTAGCCTCCGCGAGATCAGCTACGGAGAGTTCCGTCGATCATTCACCCTGCCGAAGCACATCGACTCCGAGGCGATCTCCGCCTCGTATGACGCCGGTGTGCTGAGTGTCCGTGTCACCGACGCGTACGCGACCAAGCAGGCCGCGCGCATCGCGATCGCCAACGGCGCACCCGCAGTCGAGGCGCCGGCAGACGAGAGCTGACGCCCAACAGAACGCAACGGCCCGGCCTCCCGCAGGAGGCCGGGCCGTTCGCGCGCTAGTCGCCGAGGTCGAGCTCGCCCATCCTCGACCAGCCGTCGCCGGGCATGTCGACGTTGATGATGTCCGGCGTACGGGCCAGCATCGGGCGCATCGTGTCGAGTCCGGCCTGGAAATGCGGATTGGACACATGCTGCGCGCCGGCATCGCCGTCGGCGAACGCCTCGATGAGGATGAACTGGTCGGGGTCGTCGACACTGCGCGACCAGTCGAACCAGAGGTTGCCTGGCTCGGCCCGGGTCGCCTCGGTGAAGTCTCTGACCCGATCGAGCCACTCGTCGCGATGCTCGGGCTTGACGGTGAACTTGACGACGATGAAGATCATGCTTCCTCCGCGTTCTTGTGGATCGGTCAGCCCACGCTCAGGGCGCGGTTCGCGACGAGGGCTCCATGGCGCACCGCACGCTCGAGATCCCAACGCCGCTTGGCGAACAACCCGAGCGGAATGGAGATTGCCACGGTCGCGACAACCTCTCCGGCCGGCGTACGCACGGGTGCTGCCATGCAGGCGATACCGTCTTGGAACTCACCGATCTCGAGTGCGATACCCGACTCGCGTACGTGGTCGAGGTGTCGCTCGAGCGTCCGGAGATCCGTGATCGTCCTGGTGGTGCAGGCCCGCAGGCTGAAGCGCCGGAGGTAGTCGGATCGCTGCTCGGCGTCCATCGCCGCGAGCATCACCTTGCCGAATGCCGTTGCGTGGCTGGCCTCATGAAAGCCGACGTCGAGTGCCTGTACGCGCGGGCGTTGCGCCGAGTCGACCACGTGCGCAAGCACCACATCGGTCTCCCGGTAAACCGCATAGTACGCGGCCGCGTCGGCCTGAACGTGCAGATGGGCGATGGCATCGCGGATCGCCTTGGGCACCTCGAGCTGATTGGTCAGGCCCCGCTCGAGCACGCGTACCTGATAGCCGATCCCGAAGCGCGCGTTGTTCGCGAGATGCACCAAGTAGCCGCTCTCCACGAGCGTGGCCAGCAGGTGGTACGTGGACGGAAGTGCGATATCGAGGTGGGCCGCGATCTCCTTGGCCGAGGCGCCGTCGCGACGTGCCGCCACGAACTCCAGCGCACGAAACGCGCGGGCGACCGACTTCACCGTACCGGCAACGGGCGCGGACTCCTCCCGCGGCGGGGACTGCGGCAAAGGCACCGAGACGTCCTGCGCGACCACCGACATCATCCCCGCTCCCGACTTGCCCTACCCCGAGTTCGCTCCCCCGCCGTACCTTACCGCCAACAGTCCTCGGCACAGGCCTGCGTTGCCCTCCATGCTGATGCGCGTCGTACGCGCGAACTGCAGGCGACCCGGAATGTCTTCGTCCTCGATCGGCTCACCGTCGTCGTGTACGAGCAGCGGCGCGGTGGGTCCGGACGGCAACCCGAGCTCAGCGCGGCGACGTAGCAGACGCTCGGCGTCCGGCCCGGGCTCCGCATCAGACAGCGTCGCGGTCGCCAGCGACTCAGGCACTCGACCGGCCCGAATCATGGCGGCCGCAACGCGTTCCTGGCAAGCCGAATGCGCTTTGCGCAGGAACGTCAGCCGGAGCTCCGAGAGCTCGTTGTCGGCAAGACCCGGGAACGTGCCGGCAAAGCCCTTCGACGCTGCAACGCCCTGATTGATCTCATCGGCGGCGAAATGATCGAGGAGGCGAACGCATACGGACCGTACGCCGGGCACCGTCCAGGCAGCGTCGTAGCTGTCGGACACCATCAGGTACGCGAAGTTCGGTGCACAGAAGTACGTGGGCAGGCGGAGCTCGATCGTGACAGCGGAGCCATCGGCTGAGATCGACTGGACGAACCCGAGCTCGGTGATCGCCTCGTCGAGCTCCGGGTCGCGTACCGAGCCGAGCGCGGCGTACACCCTGTCCTCGGTCAGGTTCGGGAACATCTCAAACCCCCGCCGTGGTCGTCTCGGGCAGCCGAAGGTGAGCGGGTACGTCGATGTCGTACAGCGCGGCGGCGTTCAGCCCGAGAATCTTCTTCTTCGCCTCGATCGTCAGTGGCGCGTACTCATCGAGGTCGGCGGGGATCTCGAAATCCACGAACCGCTCGACCAGCCACTGCGGCGTCCAGATGGCGTAGTCGCTGGAGAACGTCATGCGATCCTCGCCGATCCAGTACATGAGCTCGCCGATGATCTGAGCGAAGTACCTCGGCCGCGAGTGGATGAACGGCATCGCAAAGGCGAGACCGCCGTACACGTTGGGTTCCTGCGTCGCGATCCAGCAGAAGTCCTCCAGCCGCGGGAGGCCGACGTGCTCGACGATGAACCGCAACCCGGGAAACTCCGAGGCGGCGTCGTCGACATCGGCGACATCGAAGGCGTCCCGGTTCAACGGATAGGCGGTCGGGCCCTTGTGTACATGGATGTTGCGGATTCCGAGCTCGAGACACTTCTCCAGGAAGCGGTACGCCCACGGGTCGCTGAGCTTCCAACCCTTGGAGGCGCCCTTCCACTCGGCTGTGTACAGCTTGACACCCTGTAGCTGCCAGCGCTCCGCGAGCCGGGAAAGCCGCTCGAGGCCGTCCTCACCGTCGCGCGGATCCCAAGCACCATTGACGATGAACTTATCCGGGTGCTTCTCCGCCAGCGCACCGCATCGCTCGGTCGTGTTGAAGCCGTTGACGTAGAAGTCGTTGAGATACGTCGGCTGGAAGATCGCCTTGTCGACATAACCGTTGGTGAACAGGTCGTCGAGGATCCGCTGCTCACTCTGCAGCTGGAAGTCGTCGACACTCCAGAGCTGATCCTGCGGGCTGAGGTTACGGTGATAGTCGTAGAAGCAGTTGATGAAACCTTCGCCGTAGCGGTTGGCCTGATTGGCCGGCGTGGCGTCCCACGCGTGCACGTGGCTGTCGACGATGAAGTAGGACTCCCCGTTCTTGGTGTACATGTGATCCTTACCGAGTCAGGATGGCGTGGCAGCGTACGACAAACCCCGACGGTCGCTCCCAGCGGCAAGGGTTGACTGATTGTGACCCTGCGCGCGCGGAGGGATGAACCAGCGTTATCGCAATCCGATAAGTGGGGTGGGTCTACTTATGCCCGCGACCTTGCAGCGGCCCCTCAGTGACGAGCAGGACAACCGTCGAACTCGCATCGATCTCGAGGTCGTCGCGACGCGCAGACGTGCCGAGCGCGGCCGTCGTACCCGCTAGCGACGCCGCTCCGCTCGGTCCCGCGGCCACGCCGGCGGCGGCAAGCTCATCGATCGCCACGGCGGTCTCGTCGTCTCCGATCGCGATTGCCGCGTCGAGGCCGTCGCGCAGCACCGGCCAGGCGAGGCTGGACAGCGTGCCGCAGTTGAGGCCCGCCATGCTCGTCGAAGCGGTCTCAACCGTCACCGGCGCGCCAGCACCCAGGCTCTCGACTGTGCACGGCGCGGCGTCGGGCTCCACCGACAGCACCGATGGCGATCTGCCGCCGCTGCGGTAGTGGCGCACAACGGCCTGCGCAAGCGAGCCAACTCCAACCGGCACCGCGACCAGGTCGGGTCCGGGGACTCCGTCGGAACCGAGCTGCGCGTCGATCTCCTCGAGCAGAGTCTCGTAGCCTTCGACGATCCATCCCGGCACCCGCTCGTACCCGGGCCATGCGGTGTCTTGGATCAGCAGGCACTCGGGCGACTCCGCGGCCGACGCGGCCCTCGCGACCGTGTCGTCGTACGCGGCGTCGAGCACCTCGACGTCGGCCCCTTCACCACGGATGGCAGCCACCACGACCGGGTCGACGCCCTTCGGGACGAAGACTCGAGCGCTGAGACCAGACCGCTTCGCCATCCGCGCGACGGCATGGCCGTGGTTGCCGTCGGTAGCGGTGACCAGCGTGGACACGTCGCTCGGAGCCTCATCGAGCGCACGGTGAATCGCGTACGAAGCGCCGAGTACCTTGAACGCCGGTAGCCCCAGCCTGGACGCCTCGTGCTTGACGTACGCGTGACCCACTCCGAGTCGGTCGGCGATCTGCGGCACCTCGACAAGCGGCGTCGGCGCGTACCCCGCGAGCCCTCGATGGAAGACTCCCGCCCGACCGTCGACCGGCGTACAAGACCACTGCCTGGCCGTGGGACGGGAGTACCAGTGCGTCGCGCTCATGCTCAGAGAGGGTAGTCGCGACCGCCGACCTCAGTCATCGTGTAGCCAGTGCAGCAGATCGGGAGCTGCCAGCTCCGCGACGCGTCGCTCGTAGCGCTCGAACTCGGTCGGGCTGAGCACCTCGCGCCCCGCACCGGGCCTGCCCCGCCGGAAGAACGCGGACTCGTCCTTGAGCACGCCGGGCAGGGTCGGAACAGACGCGGTCGATGCCGCGCGCATCTGCTCGAAGGTCGCAGCCTTCACCAGCTCCGGCCACCGGTCTGCGGCAACGGAGATGCCCAGCTCGGTTGCCAATGACCGCATCTGCCCGTCGAGATCGTGTACGAGGTCGGCGTACCGGAGCAGAGCGATATTGGCGTCCGCACGTCGAGCCCAGGCATCGGACAGATGCCACATCACGCCCGGAAGCGAGTCCATCTGGTCGCGCGGGTCTGCCTGCGACTCGACCCAGGAGAGCAACCAGTCGTGCAGCTCCGGTCGCTCGCGGCGCGGCCCGGCCGGTACGCCGGTCAGCTCCGCGATGCGTTCACGGTCGAGGTTGTTGCCCTGGTGGTACAACGAAACAGCCATGTCCAGCGGATGCCGCGCGACGACGAGGTACGTCGCACGGTCGTCGATCGGTATGCCGTCGAGTGGCGTATGCGTCTTGATGATCCGTCGATGCGGTTGGCGCTCCAGCCGCTCGACCAGCTCGTCGCGGGGCGTGACCAACCAGTCGAACCACGGAGACAGCGTTGCGAGGGGTTCGGGTAAAGCAGGCGTCTGGTGGACGAGCAAGGCACAGATCATCTGCGCCCACGTCGTACCGCTCTTGGACCGCGTGCTGATCACGATGTCGCCCTCGCGGAACGGGAAGTCGTGCCACCGGGCGCTGTCTTCCTCTGGTGAGCGATAGCGGACCGGTTCAGACGTCACGGCCGCGGATCTGTTGCCAACATCGACATAACGCTCGCGTCGACCCATTCGTCGTCGAAGCGGAGCGCGTCGCGCAAGGTGCCCTCGTGGACGAACCCGACCTTCTCGTACGCGCGGCGTGCGCGTGGGTTGAACGCGTAGACCTCGAGTGCGATGCGATGAAGACCCAGCTCGTCGAACCCGTACGCGACGATCAGTTTGCCCGCCTCGGTGCCGAGACCGCGGTCGCGCCCGTTCTCACCGAACAGCGTCCGGAAGTTGCAGGAGGCCGACCCCTCGTCGTACCCGTTGAGCACGACCTCCCCCACGCACTCGCCGCTGGCGTTGTCGACGACGGCGAGATCGAGTCGGTCGGCCTGCTCGTTGCGGCTCGAGTACCAGTCGCGCAACTCGTCGTCGACCACCGGTACGCCGTTGCCCAGCTCTGCTGTCGAGTTGTAGCTTCCGGTGAGCCGACCGACTTCGGGCTCGGCGATGATCGCGGCCATCACGGAAACGTCGCTCGCGTCGAACGGGCGTAACGTGACGAGGTCTCCGTGAAGGGTTGGTTTCGTCGAGAACGGTGTAGGCATGTCCTGCAGACTTCCAGAATGCCGTTTCGTGCTGCAAACGGTTTTGAGCACGAGGTCGACCTCCTCAGCAGCGTTAGGCGTCCCAAGCCCCGGTCGCCGCGGCCGCCTTCGCGTACTCACCGAAGTCGCGTGCCGAACGTCCGAGCGCCTGCTCGACCCCGTCGGTCACCGATGCGTTGCGTCCGTCGAGCACCGTTGAGAACAGGTAGCCGAGCAACGACTGGACCTCGGCTGGCACCTCCATTGCCGACATCGCATCCGCGTACTCCTGTGCGCTGACCGCACGGAACCGGAGCTCTCGCCCGGACGCCTCCGAGACCTCATGCACGGCTTCGGCGAAGGTCAGCAAGCGTGGGCCGGTCAGTTCGTACAGCTTGTTCTGATGGCCGTCCTCGGTCAGCGCGCGTACTGCGGCCTCGGCGATGTCGTCGATGTCGATGAAGGGCTCACGTACGCCTCCGACCGGCAGCGACAGCTCGCCGGTGGCCATCAGTTCGTCGCGCCAGAACCCTTCGCTGAAGTTCTGGGCAAAGAAGCTGGATCGCAGTACGGTCCATTCGAGCCCGGAGTCCTGTACGACGCGTTCGCAGGCAACGGCTTCCTCCTCACCGCGACCGGACAACAGCACGAGATGCTCGACACCCGCATCGGCCGCGGTCTTGACGAACGCCGCCATGTCCTCGACCGAGCCCGGTACGGCGAGGTCGGGTGCGTACGAGATGTACGCCGCGCGGACGCCGCGTACGGCCCCCGGCCAGGTCGCTCGATCCTGCCAGTCGAATGCCGGCGTGCTCTTGCGAGAGCCGATCCGGGTGGGTACGCCGAGCTCGTCTAGCCGTTGTGCGACGCGGCTGCCGGTCTTGCCGGTGCCGCCGACGACGAGTACTGGTTGACTGAAGTTTTTCGTGGTTTCGTTCATGCCACTGAGTCAACCGTCGGACGCCGCGACTCTCCATGTCTCAGAACCGCAGCCACATATGCAAGCGTCTACGCGGGATCAGGGTCGCCGAAGCCTGGATGCCCGCCCTCGGCGAGCTGCTCATGTTGGGCGATCTTGGTGAGAATGCGGATGAGCGCCTGGTGTTCCGACTCGCTCAGGCTCTCGGTCATCGCTTCCTCGTGCTCGCGCGAGACCGTCATCAGCTTGGACAGCATGGTCTTGCCGCGACGCGTCAGGTGCAGTGCGTTGGCCCGTCGGTCGTCCGGTCGCGCCCGACGCTCGATCAACCCGCGGCTCTCGAGCCCGTCGATCACGGCGACGATCCGGCTCGGGGGTACGTCGAGGGCAGGACCGAGAGAGCGTTGCGTACGCCCCGGCTCGGAGGCAACCATGCGGAGCACGACCATCTCGCGCGCGTCGACCCCGAGCGGCTTCAGCCGCGCCTGCCAGAGCTTCGACGACTGGGTGCCGACGGCCGACAGCAGGTACGCGGCCCGCGGCTTCCACAGTTGCTGATCATCGTCACCCTGACTCGCCACGCCGGCCTACCTCCGAATCAGACTGTGTTACAGATTCGAACTATCCCAACGAAAAACTGGTCTCGCGGAGATCGTTGCAGTTCGCACCACTCTAACTGCCGCCCGGTTCCGATCGTTGCCGGATACGCTGATCGACATGGACGCGATCTCCGGCCTGCTCGACGGGCCACGTGCGCGCGGTGCGTTTGTGCTGCGCTCATCAATGCGACCGCCGTGGTCGTTGCGGATCCAAGATGAAGCGCCGCTGACCGTGGTCGCTGCCGTACGCGGCGAGGCCTGCATCGTCCGGCACGATCTCGTCACCTGGCTCGACGCGGGCGACGTCGCCGTCATCTGCGGGCCCGAGCCCTACGAGGTCGCCGACAAACCCTCGACGCCCCCGCAGGTGGTCATCCAACCCGGGCAGCTGTGCACGACCGTCGACGGTGTCGAGGTCAGCGACATGGCAGAGATGGGCGTACGCACGTGGGGCAATGCCGAGGACGGCGAGACGGTCCTGCTGACCGGCACGTACCAGCTGCAGAGCGAGATCAGTGCCCGGTTGTTGTCGACGTTGCCCGAACTCGTGCACCTTCCGGCGGCCGACCTCGATACTCCGCTGATCGCATACCTCGCTCAGGAAACGGTCAAGGACGCACCTGGTCAGGAGGCACTGCTCGACCGGCTGCTCGACCTGCTGCTCATCGCGGCGCTGCGTGCCTGGTTCTCGAGGCCGGGTGCCGAGGCTCCCGGGTGGTATCGCGCGCACGGTGACCCCGTCGTCGGCCCGGCGCTGCAGCTACTGCACAACAGCCCGGACAAACAGTGGACGGTCGAGTCGATCGCGAGGGCTGCGGGTGTGTCGCGCGCGGCACTCTCTCGGCGGTTCACAGCGCTCGTCGGCGAACCCCCGATGACGTTCCTCACCAACTGGCGACTCACGCTCGCGGCAGACCTCCTACGCGAGCCCGACACCACCGTCGAGGCGGTCGCCCGCAAGGTCGGTTACAGCAGCGCGTTCGCACTGAGCACGGCGTTCAAACGCGTGTACGGAGTCAGTCCGCGCGAGCACCGCGAGCGGGCGTACGTCGGCAGCTGACGTTCGAGAGTCGACAAGCGCGCTATTCCGGGTAGGGCGCCGTAGAGTCCACACCACACCGCCGCTGCCGCTCCACCGGGATCTCGTGCTCATTCGGTCCGCGTCGTACGAGAGCCGCAGCGGTGATCGCGCCGGCAACGAGCAGACCCGCGCAGATCAGCATGGCCGTGGTGAACCCGTCGTCGACGATCTGCGGATCGGCGTAGCCGCCGCCGACGATCCCGACCAGCGACGGTAGGGCCGCCACCGCGAGCAACTGGCCGGTACGCGCTATCGCGTTGTTGATGCCCGAGGCGAGACCGGCCTGGCTGGACGGCGCCGCGGACAGGACCGCGGTCGTGAGCGGCGCCACCATGATCGACAGCCCGAGGCCGAACACGAGGACACCGGGCAGCACATCGGCGACGTACGACGAGTCGGCGTCGATTCGCAGCATCAGGAGCAGTCCACAGGCTCCGACGAGTGGGCCGACGGTCATGGGGATCCGCGGTCCGATGCGTTCGCCGAGCGCGCCGGCGTACGGGGAGAGCAGCAGCATCAGCAGGGTGATCGGAAGGCTGGCGGCGCCGGCGGCGAGCGGCGAATAGTCGACGACAACCTGTAGGAACAGCACGAACAGGAAGAACGTACCGCCGAGCGCCGCGTACACGACGAGGGTGACGAGGTTCGACGCTGCGAAGACTCGGTTCGAGAACAACGTCAGCGGCATCAGCGGATCCGTTGCACGGCTCTGCCACCACACGAACACCAGCATCACGACGAGTCCGACGACCGTGACCGACAGGGTCGCCGCGATCAGCCCGTACGTGAGTGCCGCGAGGCCGACGGCACCGAGGACCACGCCAGCCAAGTCGATGCCGTCCGCGGCAGACTCGTCGCGCGACTCCGGTACGTGCCGCAGTGCGACCCATACGATCACCACTGCGATGGGCACGTTGATCAGGAACACAGCCCGCCAGCTGACTGCATCGACGAGCCAGCCGCCGAAGATCGGCCCGGCGGCAGAGGCGACGCCGCCGATACCCGACCAAGCACCGATCGCCTTCCCTCGGTCACGTTCGTCGATCGAGGCGGATATCAGGGCAAGACTTCCGGGTGTGAGCAGTGCACCCCCGACACCTTGAAGTACGCGCGCAGCAACAAGCAGTTCGACGTTCGGCGCCAGACCGCACAGCGCCGACGCGGCAGCGAACCACACCACCCCCACGACGAAGATCCGCCGGCGGCCCCAACGGTCACCGAGGGCGCCGCCGAGCAGGATCAGCGAGGCGAGGGCGAGCGTGTATCCGTTGAGCGTCCATTGCAGTCCGCCGACGCCTGCGTCCAGATCAGCACCCAGCCGTGGCAGCGCGACGTTGACCACCGTCGCATCGAGCATCGCGATACTCGAGCCGAGAATCGTCGCGGCGAGCAGCCAACGGCCGGTGGGGGTTGCCATCCGGACCGGAGTCGCCACGGACATCGGTCGCCTCCTAACCGACCCGGTTCAGCAGCCCCGTGTCGACGTCGTACAGGAATCCGCCGACGGAGACCGAGTTGGCGATCAACGGATGCGACCGCACCTTCGCCACATCCTCCCTGACGCATGACTCCTGATCATCGATCACGCCGATCGACATCCAGGAGGCGTCGGTGCCACTCGCTTCGGTGATCTTCCCGCGTACCTCGGGCTCCGACGCTGTCGTCATCGCGCAGCGGGTGTGCTCGACGATGAGCACCCGCGACACGTTCAACAGGTTCACGCCGAGGACGAGCGCTACCAGCGCCTGGTCGGTCACTCGGCCGCCGGGGTTACGCAGGATCTTGGCGTCGCCCGGCTTCAGCCCGATCATCCCGAGCGGATCGATGCGCGAGTCCATACACGTGACCATCGCTACTCCGGCCCGGGCAACACCGTCGAATCCGGACAATGCGAACGTGTCCGCGAACGCACGGTTGGCCTCGAGCAGATCGTCGAAGGCCCTGGTCTCGGTAGAGTCAGCGTCAGCCACGAGGCCACGCTATCGCGCTTGTTCGCGTACTCCCGACTCGATCCGGTCGCCGGTCGGCTTGTCGATGTTGCGCCAGTACTCGAATGCCCGCTCGAGGACCGGCTCGCTCACGCCGTCCAGCAGGTGACCGACCACGTTGCTGACCAGGCGGTCACGCGCCGCGTCGTCCAGAACCTCCCGCACCAGGGTGCCGGCCTGGCCCCAGTCGTCGTCCTCGGCGTGCAGAGCGGCCGCCGCGCGAACCATCGCTCCGTCGGTGTGCCACCCGGCCGGCTCGCCGAACCGTTCGGTGTCGGCATGCGGGCCGCCCTTCGAGTTCGGCGCGTACACCGGGTCGCCGGGGTTCTTGAAGCGCATTGCGCCGTCCTTGGCATACGAACGTCGTTCGGCATGACGCGGCGCATTGGGCGGGAGCTCGGCATAGTTGACGCCCATCCGGTAGCGATGCGCGTCGGCGTACGAGAACAACCGGCCGAGCAGCATCTTGTCGGGGCTCGGGCCGATGCCCGGCACCAGGTTGTTCGGCTCGAACGCGGCCTGCTCCATCTCGACGTGGTAGTCGTCGACGTTGCGGTTGAGGGTCATCTTGCCGACCTCGATCAGCGGGTAGTCCTTGTGCGAGATCGTCTTGGTGAGATCGAACGGGTTGAACCGGTACGTCTTGGCGTCCTCGAACGGCATGATCTGCATGTACAGAGTCC
This sequence comes from Nocardioidaceae bacterium SCSIO 66511, assembly GCA_023100825.1. Lineage (NCBI taxonomy): Bacteria > Bacillati > Actinomycetota > Actinomycetes > Propionibacteriales > Nocardioidaceae > Nocardioidaceae bacterium SCSIO 66511. Next base: position 3,687,406 of record CP095846.1, read on the forward strand.
AACTCGGAAACTCACCGCGTTCGATTGCCGAATGCAGGTCGCGTTGGTGGTAGTCGCCGTCCTTGCCCGCGAGCTCGTCGGCGTCCGCCTGGGTGAGGAACTCGATGCCCTGGTCGGTCTTGAAGTGGTATCGAACCCAGAACTTCTCACCGG